>WQWU01000017.1 GCA_009785215.1 Treponema sp.
ACATCAAAAAGTATTTGATGAGTGGGTTCATATATTTAACACAGTAAGACCGCATGAAGCGTTAGGAATGAAAGTACCTGCTGATGTGTATGTAAAATCAAATCGCAAGTTTCCAGGAGAACATATAGAATTAAAATACGGCAAAGGTTTTATAACCAGATATGTAAATGACAGGGGCTATATTAATTATGATAACAAACGTATATTTATTGGTAATCCTTTTTCAGGATACCATGTCGGATTAAAAATATTCTATGATGCACCGATAGAAGTTTGGTTTTCAAATATGAAGTTAGGTAAAATTAATCCTGACAATTGGTTAATAGAACCAGAGTTCAACAATGAAAATGTTATTTTCAAATCCGAAGAAGTGTTACCGATGTTATGATACATAACCGTGAACGATGTCATGAGGTCATACCTAATGCTGAATGCAAAATCTTAAAATGGTTGCCAGCGGGAGTGGGTAAATAGTATGCTTGTAAAACCAAAATAACTAAATATAAGCTCCCTGTTGCAAAATTTATGTTTTTTATATTATACATAAGAGTATTTTTTGGACACTCCCTTGCCAGCTAACCACTTGACTAATAAAATCATAATGAGTATATTCTATTATGGAGAGATTATGCTAAAAAATTTAATCGAGAAAGGCGAAGTTTTCAAAAACTTTAAGTTTTCAGCAGATTTTTTGCCAGATTATATTGATAATCCAGATTATCAGAACTGGAAAAGAGGGGCACTAATGTTTTTGCAGGTAAATTACCCCAAAAATTCTCAAACAGAAGATTTTAATGCTTTGCGGGATAGCGATAAATTCCATGATTATGAGACAATGATGGCAATTTTACGGGCATTTGAAGAATTTTCTAGTTAATAATGTTGTGAGGTTTTGATGGATTGTACGACTATTGAATGGAGTTCAACCGTTGTCCCATATTCTAATGTACAGGACAGTGGTAATGGTTATTTGGATAATAATGGTTTTTACATTATTTTAACTGGAAAATATAGTTCCCAAATCAGAAAATATGTAGATATCAAGCTGCAATATATTGGCAAAGCTTATGCTCAATCTATAAGAGAGCGTGTTCAACAGGAGCATGATGCTTATATTAAGATAGACCAGTTTTTAAAGAAAAATTCTGGTTATTCTGCTCTTGTTAGACCAGGTATTATAATAGAGTTATCGCAACAAAGAGTAACACCTCAGATTGTTGATGACATTGAAGCATGCTTGATATTTTGTAATCAACCTCCTGCAAACACATTAAACAAAGATAAGTATTCAGGAAGAGATATTGCTATAATAAATACTGGTGGATATTACCCACTGGAAGAAATATCATGCAGCTCGTAATAATGTAAAAAGCAAATAACGACACATAACACACGTGCTTGTTGCACAACTAAAAAACTATTGCAAATTAAAAAAGATTATTGTATAAAAAAGATATGCAAGGAAAAAAAGAAAGGTATCCTAAAATGATGTATCAGGTTTATTTGGAAGATCTTGTTCTAGAAAACAATATATACAGGCAGATTGATAGAGAACTAGATCTAAAGTTTCAGTATAAAGCAAAAGAAAAATATTACGGCACAGAAGGGCAAGAAAGTATGACTCCCTTCGGTCGTCGAGCGTAAGGAAATTATTGTAGACGCCGCTTGCGCGGCTTGTGCATAGACCCTGTAGTATACTTCAAAATATGCTTAGTAGGATATTTGAACAACATAAGCTCCGACCGAAAATTGATAGAATATTGCAGCGACAGTTTAGCAATCAGATTGTTCTTAAAATACGATATAGATGAGCCACTCCCATGGCACAGCACAATCAGCTGCACCCGTCAGTTATATGGAGAAGAAGTGTTTTTGTCATTGTTTCGAAGACAATGTTTAAGGTATTGACTATATTTAATAATAATTGTATAAATACATAGTAAAATACTAAAGAATTATGGAGGAGCAAATGAACAAGGGATTTATATTCAATAAAATGTGGGCAATAATTATCTTCATTATCATTAGTTCATCAGCTTTCAATACGTGCAAAATGGGCGATGGAACAAACGGTTCGGACAACGAAGATCCGGATTTTTATATAGTAAACATCAGCAAGGAAGCAGACTGGGATTATCTGGTTTTTTGGACGGATGGAACCAGCATTTTTTACAATGTGGATGAATCCGGAGAAATACCCACCCGTATGTTTTTCAAACCAGATAAAGATTCCGATGACGGGCTTGTCTATATGTTTCATGAAAACGGCTTTCCGGCTTTAATAATCCATGACGAGCATATAATATATTTAGATAACTTCGGCGGCACTTATTTAGACATAGCAGAAATTAATCCTGACGGTACCATTGTGTATCATTTTGATATAGATACAAAAATAAACTGGGAAGATACTATTGAAATACTGAACAACTTGTCTGTCAGAAACTTTGCCAGCCGTTCTGCGCGGGAAACTTCGTTGCAAAATGCTGCAAGCGATAACGTTGGTAAATCTTTTAGTCTTATTCGTTGGGCTGTAGAAACTGGTCCAGCTGTCAAAGAGGCAATTACATCGCCTTTTAAGAGTCTCTTTAAAACTGTTGGCAATTGGGTGGGCGGCGAGGTGTTGGACAGCGATACGAAAGAAACAATTGACATAGTAATAACTTGTTTAGGAGGTCCTTTATCTGCTGGTCTCCTTGTGGCAGAGACCACATGGGATGCATCATCTGGTATGGTAAATCATCATGCAAATAATATAAATATAGCAGCTGCAGAAGCGGGATTGTTTGAAAGGTTTGAAGAACAGGAAATCACTTCAACAAGACCGCCAGAAAGTAAAATAAAAGAAAAAGAATTTTATGGCGTAGTCACTTATTCCCCAAAGGAAGATGTTTTCTTAGGTACAGAATTGACAGCAACATACAAGGGAGTAGTTTTAGGTATTACCTTTGTTAAACCTACATTCCAATGGTACAACTACATTGAAAAAGTCGGGACTGCATCTGATGCAAATCCAAATAAATTTACACCGACAGAAGTTGGAAGTTATAATGTAGAATTAAGTAAACCAGGATACAAAACCAGAAAGTTTTACGGTGGTCCCAGAGTACTCTCAAGCGGAAACTGGTCAACTTCTGAGGTGTATGCGGCTGGCAGAGAAGAAAATGACGCTGTACTATGGACAAACGGCGTACGCTCAGTCCTTCCTAAAACCGGCAGCTCTGCGGTAGCATATTTAGTTTATGTGTCAGACGAAACAGTATACGTAGTTGGCAGAGATGGAAATGACGCTGTATTATGGACAAACGGTGTTCGCTCAATTCTTCCCAAGACCGGCAGCTCTGCGGTTGCATTGTCTGTTTATGTATCCGGCGGTACAGTATATGCAACCGGCCAGGATGGAAATGACGCTGTATTATGGACAAACGGTGTACGTTCAGTTCTTCCCAGAACCAGCAGCTCTGCATATGGATATTCGCTTTATATTTCTGGCGGCTCAGTGTATGTTATTGGTCCTGATGGAAATGATGCCGTGTTATGGACAAACGGTGTTCGCTCAGTTCTTCCCAAAACCGGCAGCACAGCTTTGGCAAGATTGGTTTATATTTCTGGCGGCATAGTATATGTAGTTGGCACAGATGGAAATGATGCAGTGTTATGGACAAACGGAGTTCGCTCAGTTCTTCCCAAAACCGGCATCTCTGCAACAGCATGGTCAGTTTATACATCTGACGACACAGTGTATGTATCCGGCACTAATGGAGATGATGCCGTATTATGGACAAACGGCGTACGCTCAGTTCTTCCTAAAACCAGAACTTCTGCTAATGCATATTCTGTATATGTTTCCGGCGGTACAGTATATATTGCTGGCTCTGATGGGAATGATGCAGTAATATGGGCAAATGGTGAATCTTTAGTTCTTCCCAAAACCGGCGGTTTAGCTTATGTAAATTCTGTTTTTGTGGTGGATTAGAGAGAACGATGTAGCCAATGACGATATAATTTCTGATACATTTTTTTAGTGCTAGTTAATTGGTTACATATGTGAATGGAAATAATTACTTAAAATTGTAGTGCATAAATAAAAGCGGCACGGCATATAACGAAGTTGAAAAAAGATAATGGTTATTGATAAATGATATGTATATTTATCTTTTCTGCCAATCATGTTTTTATAATTGATAATGTATACATCCACATCGTACAGGCGCTCACGGCAGCGGGATCAGAAAAAACATCTTACGAAATTCCTCGCTGAAGAGACTTCGAAGAAGGCTCGTAAGCGAATTCCTGAGTGGTTTTTTCTGATCCCGCTGTCGTGAGTGCCTGTACGGAGAGCGAGTTAAGTTTATCACTTTTAACGCACTCCTGAGCCCGCTGCCGTGAGCGCCTGTACGGAGAGCGAGTTAAGTTTATCATTTTATAACGCACTCCTGAGCCCGCTGCCGTGAGCGCCTGTACGAGCGGTATCTTGAAAATATCATATTAAAATGATATTTTATTATTAAAGGAGTTTTAAATGAAAAAGTTTGTAATCGTGGTAATCGGATTGGTTTTGGCGATTAATGCCTTTGCTCAAACACCAGATTGGGATTTAAATTTATTGGATACAGCCAGAAATGTGGATTATCTTACGGAAGAAGAAAAAAATGTCGTATTAGAGTTAAATATGGCAAGAAATAACCCTGCAAAATACGCAGAGATGTATATAGTACCTAGGCTTGAATGGTTCATAGACGATGATCGTTATCGAGTACCAGGTTCGACTACGACCACAAGAACAAATCATACGAACACCAGACCCGCTGTTATAAGCGCGATTGATATAATGTCGCGGCTACCGGCAGGTCTGGTGCCTTTAACGCCTTCACGGGGAATGTCTTTAGCCGCGAGAGATCATACTTTGGATATTGGTCCAAAAGGTCTTCAGGGGCATACGGGCAGCGATAGAAGTTCAGATAGTCAACGTTTGGCTCGTTATGGCAGACGAATCGGCGGAGGCGGAGAGACGCTCAGTTATGGTCGAGATACAGCAAGAGAAGTTGTAATACAGCTTCTGCAAAGTACAGGTCATAGGAATATAATTATGAACGGCTCTTACCGGTATACCGGTCTTTCAATGGGCATTCATTCCGTATGGAAAAATATGTGCACAATCAAGTTCGCTGGTAACTTTACTGACTTCCAGTAAATAACAACTGCAGCATGCCTGAACATGTCATAAAAACAAGAGTCGCCAGATAAAGACTTTTTTTAAGCAAAAAGATCGCTATCTGGCGACTCTGCAGAAATGCAAAAAACAGCAATCTGCTAGCGTTTTCTTATTTGTCTACCTAATATAAAAAGACAAATGCTAATTAATACTAATGCAATACCTACAATAAGCTGGAAAAACATATAACCTCCTTCACTATCCTCTTATCCATAATAAGAATAAAATTGTCTAGAGTCAATTTAAAAAACAAAATATTATTTCATTGTCTTTAACGTTTGAAAACCCTTGTAATATGCGCAAATTTCAGCAAATCACCCCCGGCTTCACGAGCCCGGCGTTTAGAGTGCCGCAGCGTATTCCTTCATTGATTGCTTCGTGAAAGCTGCTGCCGTCTTGCAATGCTGCGGCTAGTCCTGCTGTGAATGCGTCTCCGCAGCCGGTGGTGTTGACGGCTTTTACGGGGTTAACGGTAACTTCAAAATAGTTTTCGCTGTCTGCATTTGCAGGGTGGACACTTACACCGCTTGCAGCGCCGCTTGCGGCGCCGCAAGCGGCAAGAATCTTCCGGCTGCCGTCGGTTAGAACGATGCGGCATTTGTGTTTGCGCGCCAAGTCAATGAGCATCTCCTTGTTTGGGCTGGTTTTAAATGTTTCGGTAAACTCATCAAGGTTTGGTTTTATAATATCCGGTTCGTACTTTAAACATTCGAGCAAATCTTTGCCTTTTATATCGAGAATAATACGCAGTCCCTTTTCTTTTGCTTTGCGTACCATGATTGGAATTACGTTATCGGAAAATCCGGCTGCTTTTGTGCCGGAGATAATTAGGGAGTGTGGAATAGGGTGTGGTTTTTCGAGATTAAGAAGAACATCGAACTTTTCTAACAGGCGTTGTTCGGTTCCTGCGGCAACAGGTCGTGATTCTTCGACGAGCTCTGTTGTATAGCCGTCGTTTTCGGTTAGCACCGTGTAACAAAAACGGATTTGGGATGCCTGACCGGAGGTTAGGCACTTGCTCTCTACCCACTCTACAGAGAGCCCGTCCTGTTCACAAAGCGAAAGAAAAAGCGGCATTGTTTCCCCGCCAAGCTGCGTGAGGTGCATCGCTTTTTTACCAAGCTGCGTAAGCACACGCGTAACGTTAATGCCTTTGCCGCTGGCATCAAGCCGGTGAGTTGCAGTGCGATTAACGGCACCGGGTATCACCGAGGGAAAGCAAAGTGTTTTTTGAAGTGTGGGATTAAGACAGACGGTTAAAAAAGCCATAAAATTAATTCATTTTTAACCACGAACTACTCAAACCGGCACTTCGATAAATGTATCTTCGATTACGGACGGCAGGTTCGTGAAGGTACCGCAGGTACCGTTCGTGTGGTTCGTGGCAGACTCCTCCGAATTATTTTACTCGCTTATAAGCCTTTATCTCTTGCTTCAGTCTTGCCGCAAGTTCGGCAATCGGTACGCGTACCTGCTCCATGGAATCACGGAAGCGAAGTGTTACCGTTCCGTCTTCTTTGGACTGGTAATCGACCGTGACGCAGAAGGGAGTGCCCGCTTCATCCTGCCTGCGGTAACGGCGGCCTATTGCTCCTGATTGATCGTAGTCGGTGGCGTAGTCGTCTTGCAGCTCTTTGCGGATATCCTGTGCAAGCTCTGCAAGCCCGTCTTTTTTCATGAGCGGCAGAATTGCGACAGTTATCGGCGCAAGAGTGGGATGGAAGCGAAGGACAGTACGCCAATCATCGGCTTCGCCTTTGTCGGCTACTTTTTCTTCGTCGTAGGCGTCGCAGAGAATCATCAATACATTGCGGGTAAGACCTGCGGAAGTTTCGATGATGTAGGGGATGTAGCGTTCATTGTTGTTATCCTGATCGATGTATTGCATATCCTTGCCGGAGAATTCTGAGTGACGGGTAAGATCGTAATCGGTGCGGTTGTGCACGCCTTCGAGTTCGCGCCAGCCCATCGGGAAAAGGTATTGGATATCGTAGGCATCTTTTGCGTAATGGGCAAGTTCGTCCGGTCCGTGCTGATGCCAGCGCAGATGATCCATTTTTACGCCGAGTTTTTCGTAGTAAGCCCAGCGTTGTTTTTTCCATTCGCCAAACCATTCTTCGTCTGTGCCGGGTTTTACAAAATACTGCATTTCAAGCTGTTCAAATTCGCAGGTGCGGAAAATAAAGTTTTTGGTGACAATTTCGTTGCGGAACGCTTTGCCTACCTGTGCGATGCCGAACGGGATTTTCATCCGGTTGGACTGGATTATATTTTTATAGTTTACATAAATTCCCTGAGCGGTTTCCGGACGCAGATAGATGATACTTGCCGTATCTTCCGCCGCGCCGATGTGGGACTTGAACATCAGGTTGAATTTACGGGTATCGGTAAGTTCACCGCCGCAGTCGGGGCATTTTTTTGCGGTTACGTTTTCTTCGGGGATCATGTCCGCGCGGAAACGAGACTTGCATTTTTTGCAGTCAATGAGCGGGTCGGTAAAGTTTTCTACGTGACCGGATGCTTCCCAGGTACGGGGATGCATCAATATAGCGGCATCCAAACCCACGATATTATCGTGAAGCCGCGTCATTTCCTTCCACCACATTGCCTGAATGCGGTTTTTTAATTCAATGCCGAGCGGACCGTAATCCCACGCGCCGCTTTGGCCCCCGTAAATTTCTGACGACTGAAACACAAACCCGCGCCGTTTAGCCAGCGAGGTGATTTTTTCCATTGTCGCTTTGCCTGTATATTCTGTTAATTCTGACATACAGGCATTGTACAGGAAATACTAGGTTAACAGCAAGTGGTAGCAGCTACCCCCTACTGAGTAATACTTATTCCATTGTATTTGAATGTCCGAGTTTGGCCGTTAGAAACGGTGAAAGATGCACTACTGCGATGATAACCTGTTCCATTGTACTCACCTACCCAAACCCTATAAGATACTCCCGCAGGAACATTGGTAAATGTAACTTGTTGATTTCTGCCGACATTGTATCGAGAAACTAAAACATCACTGGGATCATTAGCATTTGATATATCTACATATACAGGATTGTCAGCTGAATAAGTAGAATTATTCTGGACAATTACAGTACCTGTTCCAAATTCATCGCATCCCAATAGTGCAAAACTCAGCGCTAAAATAACTCCTACAATCAGCAAATTCTTTTTCATCTTTTTCTCCTTAAAAATTTAATGAATATAAAAAAAGCCGGTATCCGTGCGAAAATACACAGATCCGGCGCTTTTTAAAGTGTTGTATAATATTAAGGTATTTTGTTCGATATAACGGGGGGGGGGTAGAATTTTTAGCAATAAATCCGGTAGCTTTCACAATTGCCCCTTGTTTCATTTATTTCGTAACATTGTTGCATGAATCCATAATAATAGCAAGCTTTATTTATGACAAATTGCCTCACGAAAATAAGCGTTCTGTTCCTTCTATAAATAAGCTCTTTCCTCAATTTGCCTGAAAAAAAATTTTCAAAAATTTTCAAAAAATTTTCGTTTTCGGTCAAGCACCACGCATCTGTGCGCCATATATAGCTATCAAATTTTTTTTTACGGAGTTGCTTATGAAAACTAAATTTTACTTTTTTGCTTATGTGCTTTTGATGTTGGTTTTCTCGTCTTGCGGCGGGGAAAAAACTTCACAGCCTAAGCCGGGTGAGCCGGGGAACCGGGCACAATCAATTACTGCTTCCGGTCCGCAGGAAGAGGCCGATCCGGCTATGCTTCTGCGGTCGCTGGATGAGATGGCAGAGCTGGAAAGAGCCGGTTCCTGGATTAGGGGAATGGCTTTGACAGAGTCCGGAATTAGGGAGAGGGCTAAAGATTATGCGGGAGCCGTGACTGCTGCCTACAAGGAGCTGTCATGGGCTTATGGTCTTGGGTTAATTCAAAAAGAAGAAATTGAGCAGGGGCTTTTAAATATCCTTGCTGCAAAAAACGAAGATGAAATTACTGCCGCAACGAATGCAGTCCTTATGTTTATGAAAGGACGCTGGGATGAAGCCGCAGAAGGTTTGTCGCTGTTCTTTAATGAGTTCGATGAGCCTGATGGTTTTGGACGCTGGATGCTTCTTGTCTGCGAGCTGGAAAAAAATAAAGCTGAACCGGCGGCGGCTGCAGCAGCAGACAGGCGCGCCGGCGCGGCTTACAGATCTATCCGTGCGCGTTATGCGCAATTTCCGGAGTATTGGTACCGCGGAGCAAGGGCTTTTTCCGGGGTTATTGCGGCTGAGTTTGCGGAAAATTGCATCAACTTATCTGTGCAGGGTCCGTTTGCACAAGAATGCCGGAAAATACTTGCATCCTATGCGGGTTTAAAAATTGATGACGGCGTATCCATTAAAACCAAAAGGGAAATAGAAGCGATTATTTCCCAATCGGTTAATTCGGGTAATCCGGGAGCTCTTGCTCCTTTGCTGCCGCTGATCGGGCTTCCCGATAATCCCTACACGGTTTATGCGATTGGCGCGCTTAGGGCATTAACCGGCGTTCCGGGATTCAGGGAATATTTTAACAGGCAGGCTGCGTCTTCCTCCGGCCGTTTGGCGGAACGGCTTTCCTACATTTGCAGGGGTTAACATGAAAAAAATTATATTGCGCATAACAAATGTATTTTTATTTATGGCTGCTTTGGTTTCGTGCCAGGATAAGCCGAGTACGGAAACGATTCGCCTTTATGTCCGCGCCGGTGATGCATATTCCATGGGAAGGTTTGCAGAGGTTACGGAAATTTTACACGGGCAGAATAATTTTCCGCCTGCACTGGTGTTAAGAGCCAAGGCGGAATATTTTGCAGGAAATATTGATAAGGCGGAAATGTCTTGCCGCAGAGCAGTCAGGCTGAGACCGTCGTTTCTGGAAGCAAATCATTATCTTGCAAGGATTTTGCGCGAAAAAGGAGACCTTGCAGGCGCTGTGGAAACAATTGAATCAATGTTAGCCGACAATCCTCAGGATATACGCACTTTGCGGCTTGCGGCGGAACTTGCCATGGAGATAGGAAAATTGGATGAAGCGGCAGTTTTGCTGGACAGGGCAGCGGAGTATTCCGCAGAAAGCGCGATGGTTTTGCTGGACAGAGCAAGGCTGCGATGGATTACAGGAAGAGGTTATGACGCGCTTGATGATTTAACGCGCGCCAAAGCAATGCTTCCTTGGGATACGCCGCTTATGAGATCAATTTCCAGTTTGGAAAATATTATAAAGGAGGTTCATTTAAAATGATTGCCGGATTAATAATCAGCCTGTTTCTTTTTTCCGCGAATTTTATACACGGAGAAACTCTCACCTTTGCGCAGGCAGCAGAGCTCGCTATTGCCGCTTCTGTAGACCTAAGTCATTCGCGTTCAACGCAGACTATTGCGGAGGGAGCATGGCGCTGGGGGATACGGGAATATTTTCCTAAAATAGGAATTAATATTTCAGAAAACGACAGATTGCAGCAGATAGGAGCGGATTCATTTGTTAAAAATTACGGGATTACTCTGGATCAATTAATTTTTGACGGCGGAAGAACATCAATGTCCAGAAGGCTTGAAAGGATGGAGCTGGAGCTTACTTCGGCAAGGCTGGATAGAATGGCTTCTGATATTGCGGAAGCGGCAATTGCTGCATACCGCAATGTGCTTTCGTCCAGGGCAATACTGGATATTAAAAAAACAGCTTTATCTGTTCTTGAAGAACAGCGAATGGTTTTAAACGAAGAAGTTCAATTAGGGCTTGCTCTTGAGATCGATCTTGCAAATGCAGATATCAATCTTGCCGATGCAAAGCTTGATGTTTATTCTTTGCAGCTTGATTTGGAGGAAATGGAAAGACAGTTTGCAGAGCTTTTGGGATTGGATTATCTTCCCGTGTTGGCAGAAAAAGTTGATATTCATCGTTCATCATTATTTCCTTTGGCAGCAACTGTGGCAGATATTGCAAGAGAAAAAAATCCCGATCTTGTCGAAGCGCGTTATTCGATTACCAAAAGAAAAGCCGAGTTAAAATATATTTCCAATTCCTGGATTCCTACATTGCGTCTGACAGGCAGTTTTGGTCTTACGGGGCAGAATTATCCGCTAACGCGGTACAACTGGTCTGTTGGGATAACCGTAGATATTTCGAGCCCGTGGTTTCAGAACAGATTCGGCGCTCAGGCCGGATGGGAACCTCCGCATGACAGAACGGCTATGCTTCAAAACAGTTTTACGCCCTTGCCGGATCCTGCTTCAAGGTACGGAGTAACGCAGGCAAGGCTTGCTCTTTCGTTTGAACAGGAGAAATATGCCGCAGTTCTTGAAAGGATCGGCAGAGTTGCGCATAACGCTGTTGAAAAATGCAAGCTTGCCGAGCAAAAACGGATTTTGGCGCTTGAATCATCTGCGCTTGGCGCTGAACGCTGCCGTATTGAAGAACTAAGGCTGGAACTTGGACAAATTACCAGATTGAAATTGATGGAAGTTTTAATCGAACAAACTCAAAGAGATATTAATTTAATTCAGGCTGCAACTGCATTGTTGGAAGCTGAACGTGAGCTGGAGAGGTTTCTTGATTTAAAACCCGGAGAGCTTGCGAAGCTGGTTGATAGAACCACAAGGAGTAATTTATGAAAAAAATAATATTTTTTATTATTACGGTTTTGTTGTGTTTTTCCTGCGCCAAAAATCAGGGAAATACCGGCAATGAAAAAAGAAGAGTAAAAGGATTTGTTGTTTATGAACGGGAAATGCCGGATGAAGCCGCAGGTTTTGGAAGCTTGTCGTTTTTAAGCAAGGTGGATATAACATCTGCGCAGGAAGCCGTGATAGGCAGATTATTTTTCCGCGAAGGTGACTATGTCCGCCAGGGAAGTATAATTGCGAGGCTTGAAAATCCTCAAATTAATCTTGCAGTAGAAAGGGCAAAAAACAGCTATTCGCAGGTTTTGGCAGCCTGCAATTTGGCAGAATCAAGATTGCTGGAAGGAACATTCAATGCAGAAGCGCAGCTTCTTGCGCTGGAAAAAGCAGATGTTGAACTAGCGCTTGCCAAACGGAGATGGGAAGAAAATAACCGCAAGCATCAAAATCAGGAAACGCTTTTTATGGCAGGAGGGATTCACACAGAAGCAATACTTGTCAGCCGTTTCAGCATTGATACTGAATGGGAGCAAATTCAGCTGATGGAAAGAGAGCTGGAAATCAGGCGGATTGGCTGCCGGGATCAGGATCTTGCTAAGGCAGGATTTTCTGTTCCGTTAGACGAAACTGAAAGAAAAGAAGCGTTTGTTAAACTTTTAACTGCAACACTCAGGGCGGAACTGGAAGCTGCGAACGCAAGGCTTGAAGCTGCGGAAAAAGAACTTGAATCTGTAAATATTGCATTTGAAGAGCTCACTGTAAGAAGCCCTGCATCCGGCATTGTGGGAGCGCGTTATCTTGAAGAAGGTGAGCGTGTCCGTCCTCAGGATAAAATCTTAAGCCTTATTGATACTACTTCGTTATACGCAATTTTTCCGGTGCGCGAGAGAGATGCTTTGCGTATAGAAAAAGGAATGGAAGCTGCCGTTTTAATTGACGGAACAGGGGAAATTATAAAAGGAGCTGTCGATTTAATTTATCCGCAGGCAGACAGCCAGAGTATGAGTTTTCTGGTAAGGGTTCTGCTGACACGCGCGAACTCGCAGGATTTTAACAAGTTAAAACCGGGTATGTTTGCGCGTATCAATGTAACGCTCGGGAAGCCGATATCATCTTTATTTATTCCTGAAACTGCCGTTTTTAATCAGAAAAATAACGAAGGCAGTATTTTTGTTATTAACGGAAGTATTCTGGTTGAACGGAAAGTTACGCTTGGTATTTCTATCGGAGAAGATCGTGAAATAAAAACGGGATTAACTGCCGGTGAAATTGTTGTTCAGCGTCCGGATTCGGATTTAAGGGAGGGAATGAATGTCTCGCTTATGGAATAGTATTCTTCTGTTATGCGTCATTGCAGTTGTTTCATGCGGTTTTATTGATTTGCGTCCGATTGGAGTTGACATTGAACCTGATATAAACGATTCGGTTTTACCGGATGCATTTTCTCCTGTGATACTAAGGTTTGATACAGAAATGATTAAAAACGAAACAGAAGCAAATATGCAGATTAGTTCTGATTTGGGAGTGATGAGAGGAGATAAACACTGGAACGGCAGCTCGCTTTACTTTGTGCCTGTTGCAGGATGGACGGCAGGGATTCGCTACACCTTGAGTTTAACGGGAATGATACGTTCTGCTGACGGGAGGGAAATGCGGACAGAAAGATTTGTTTCGTTTTATGCAATAAACAAAAACAATCCTCCTCTTCTGGAATGGTTTAGCCCTTCTGACGGAATTTCTGTTGGTACAAATAATCTGGTTATGGAGTTTCATTTTTCGCGTTCAATGGACAGGCTTTCTGCTGAATCTGCGCTGACGCTTGAAGGAGCGGGAAGTAAAACTTTTGAATGGTCAGACGACGATAAAATTTTAAAAGCCGCTGCTGACAAACCTCTTTCTCCATGGCAATTGTACCGCTGGAATTTAAAAGAATCCGCAAAAAGCAAGGACGGAGTTCCGCTGCCAAAAAGTTATTCCGGATTTTTTACTACAGATCTGGATCAGGTTTTGCCGCAGGTTACAGATGTTTATCCGGTTTTATTTTCGTCCGGAAGCTGGTTTCCAACCGGCGCTGATATCGAAACAGGTTTAATGCAGGGGCAGGGGATAGCAGTTTCTTTCAATAAACCGATGGGTGAAAATGCGCTGCGTTCTTTGCGCTTTGAACCTGCATTATCGGGGAGAACAGAATTTCTTTCTGAAAATGCAATTGTCTATATTTTAGCAAGGGATCCTGATCCTCAAACTGCCTATACGCTGATTGTTTCAGGTGATACAAAAGATTCCGAAGGTTTAAAAACAGGTACTGATTATAGAATTACTTTTATCCCTGATATTCCCTTTCTGGAAGTTGAATCCATAACGGGTAGTTTTGCTTATGAAAAAAATTCTTTAGCAAATAATGTTATTCCTGTTTTAATCGATCATGCAATGGGGGAATTGTCTTTTTATATACATTTCTCTTTATTGTTTTCCGGCGAAGAAAAACAAATAACTCCCCAAAAAATAACGCTTGTTCCGTTTTTTCCAAGAACAATCGCGCCTGCCGCTTTGCAGTATGTTAACTGGATTTCTGATGATCGCCTGTTTATGCGCTGGGAAGGTTTATCGGCAGGGGAAATTCCTCATTATTACAAACTTGTAATTCCCGGCGGAAGAAGCGGAATTAATTCTGATACGGGAATTTTTATGAAGGAAGATCTCATCCTTTATCTGGAGGCAATTTTATGAAAATAATATTTTTATTTTTAATCAGTTTGTTATCATTTAACTCATGCGACTTGTTAAGATTTTCCAAATTTGAAATTACTTCATGGTCTCCCGGAGACGGCTATCATTCTGCACCGGAAAACATCACCGTCTCTCTTAATTTTTCGAATGATCCTAACAGGGCAAGCATAGAAAGAAATTTTTCCCTTACAGGAGACGGCAGCCGCGTAAGAGGAAACTTTTTGTGGGAGAATCATAAACTAACCTTTGTGCCGCTGGTACCGCTGGAAAAAAACACAGATTACACAATAACCCTCTCCGCAGATGCGCATAACACAGAAGGGCTTTCTATGGATGAAGCATTTTACGCAGATTTTACAACAAGACCCGCAAATATCCGTCCTGTTTTAACATCGTGCTACCCGCCGATGTATGCAGAGGTAAGCGATGCCAGAATGAAAATAATTCTCCAATTTTCCATACCGGTTCCGTTAAGAACTTTATATGACAATGTTTTTTTCAGTCCCTCAATGACAGGTATTTGGCATCAGGAAGATGATGATAAACGGGCAGTTTTTACGCCTGCGGAACCGTGGGCGCAAAAAAACCGCTACGAGATTCGCATTTCCTCCTCGCTGACAGATAACAACGGAATGAATATCGGCAATGAATTTTTAAGCATCTTTACAACAGAAACAGATCGTGAACCGCTTTGCCTCCTGTTCGCACGCCGTATTACCAAAAATAACAATTATATTCAATTGACGGATACGCCGGTTGAAAATCAGGATTGGGAAAAAGACGATCGCCTTATGCTTGTTTTTTCCAGACCTGTTGACAGTCTGCTTGTCAGAAATTACATAAGCGCGGAAGACGGTCCGAATCTTGTCATGGAAACATCTTCCGGCTTTAATTCGGAATTAATTTTCAGGTTTGACAGCCCGCCGGTTTATGAAAGCAGATTTACAATCAGGATAAAACCGGGTTTAAAAGACAATTTTGGAAACGAAAGTAAAGAAGAATATGTATTCAGAATTTTTGCCAACGGTATTTTTTCCAAACCGCCTGCGCTTGCCGGAATCAGAATGCCTGTAAAAGATGATTTGTTTCTTGCAGAATCGAATTCACTGTACAAAATTATTCCCATAACGGACGATTTTTTTCATCCGGGTACAGGCGTAAATACATGGATAGAATTATATTTTGACACAGCGCCGGGAGCGTCTGTAGATATTTTTTCCCTGATGGAACTTTTCCGCATAGAAACCAGCAATAATGTGATTTCTTTTTCTCCGCGTCATGTGAAAGTTTCTGATTTTACAATCAATGAACCTCACTGGGAAAATTTTCAAAGAATAGAAGTTTTGGGAAATCTTGTTAATACAACAAATTTTGGAATTATAAATATTCAAATAGGTGCCGGACTTAGGGATAGTTTTGGCAGCAAAAACGAAAAATCTCAAATTATATCCCTGATTAAGTGAGGTTGTTGTGAAAGGATTGATAAATATTTTTGTACGCCGTTACGTAACTGTAATTATGATTTTGGCAGCATTGATCATTGCGGCAGTATTTTCGCTTTTTAATCTGCCCATTAACAGGCTGCCGGAATTTTCAGTGCCAAGGGTAACTGTGGAGACGCAATATCATGGAATGGCGGCTAACGAAATAAGGAGTATGGTTACCATTCCGCTGGAAGACGGTCTTTCGCCGATAAAAGGGCTTGAAAGAATGCGCAGTGTTTCACGGGATAATCGTTCGTTTATCAGCCTGGATTTCCGCTGGGGTACGGATGCTATGGCTGCTTCTGTTCTTGTGCGGGAAGCCGTTGATGCTGTTTATCCCGGTCTTCCGGAAGGTGTTCGCAAGCCGTCCGTAACATCGGGTGATTCCGGCAATGAGGCACATGCTGTTATTGCAGTTAGATCGCATAACGGCAATGCCGAATTTGCGCGGAAACTTGCTGAATACGAAATGCTCGCGCGTCTGCGCAGAATTGACGGGGTAGGATCTGTCGTGCTTGTTGGCGGTGAAATTGCAGAGGAGAAATTGTCTCTTGATGTGCACCGTCTGGCTGCGCTTGGAATTGCCCCTTCTGAATTTGCCGGATTGCTTGCGCAAGAAACTGCTGATATTCCGGCGGGAAATGCGCGGGAAGGAAATACGGAGCTGGTTGTAATAAGTTCCGGCAGGCCTGATTCCGCCGCTTCTCTTTCAAAAATTATTCTTCCCGTAAACAACGGCGCCTTCATGGTAGAAGACGCAGGCAGGCTGACTTCATCTTTTGCCCGCCGGGAAAGCATATTTGTTTACAACGGAATGGAAGCTGCCGCACTGGAAATTTACCGCAGACCCGGCGCAGATCCGCTTGAGCTGTCGCGCGATATAAGAAAAACAATTGATGAGGCAGTTTCCCTCTTTTCGCGTGATGCGCAAATAGAAATTGTAATGGATACGACTCCCTCTCTTGTAAGCGGGCTGACAGGTTTATTAATATCGGCTGCTCTTGGAGCAATTGCTGTTGTATTTGTTCTCTTTATTTTTATCCGCCGTTTTAAATACAGCCTGCTTGCTTCATTATCGATTCCTTTTTCCATAGCAGCGGGTATCTGCATGTTATCGGTTACGGGAAAATCCCTTAACAGCATGAGCCTTGGCGGGCTGGCAATGGGCATAGGACTTGTGTCTGATATTTCCGTAATTGTTTTGGATTTGCTCAATCGCGCTTTTGGGAAAAGAAAAACTGTGCCGGAGCCGGAGGAAATAGGAGATAAAGCTTTTTCTATCGCAGGTTCCAGCATAACATCTACATTAACAACAGCGCTTGTTTTTATTCCCATTATTATGCTGCCGGGAGCTTTGGGAAGCCTTTTCGGCGATTTGGCGCTTGCACTTGTAACAGCGGTTGCAGCAGGATGGTTTTACGCGCAATTCTGCCTGCCGTCAATGTACCGGCTCTTTTTTGATTCTTCATTTAAAAAAAATAAAACAGTGTTCGCAGACGGCAGCTTTGTAAAAAAGTATTCTCATGTTCTGTTGATGCTGCTGCGCCGTCCGGGGAAACTTCTTTCCGCTGCTGCTTTGTTAAGTGTTATTGGCTTTTTCACTTTGGTATTGCAGCCGGTTGTTTTTCTGAATCCGGATGAAGCGGAGGAAGTATGGGTTTCGGTAATTTCCCCCCCCGGAACTCAGCTTGAAAGCGTCATGTTGTTATCATATAAATACTCCAAACTTATTTCAGAGCTGCCTTCTGTGAAAACTGTTTATGGAAGAGCCGGTGCGGAAGAAGAAGATGCCGGACGCAGGGCGGATATTGATTACAGAAGAGAAGAATTTATCCTGCGCTGCGTGCTGGAAAAACGCGTAAAACCAGAAGCAGCGCTGGCAGAAATTTATGATGTAATGCGGCAGCAGAATTTGCAGGATCCATTTACTGTGTATTTTCCAAAAGACAGAACCGAAGTTCTGCTGGGATTATCCGCGGCGAATACATTTGTTATAAAGGGCAAAGACAGGAAGGAGCTTGCAGAAAGAACCGAAGTTGCAGAAGACTTTTTAAAATCTGTTTCTGTTAATTTCAGGCCGCGCGGACTTAGGCCGGAGTTACGGCTATATCCGAACAGGGAGGCAGCCGCATATCTTTCGGTATCGGCGGCACAGATAGCGGAAACATTGTATATCCTTAACGAAGGCGTTGTTGTCACAAGGCTGGAAATTGAAGGAAGACCGCTTGATGTGCGCATAACGGGAGGCATCGGCTCTGATAACATTGAACAAATACCGGTAAAAACAGCGCAGGGGAGAACCGTGTTTCTCGGCTCTTTGGGCAGAATAGAACGAATGGAAGCGGAATCGGCTCTTGCCCGCCTTGATCGATCCGATGTTATCTATGCAGATATTAAAGCGGAAAAAAACAACCGCAAAATAATTAAAGAGGCAGTTTCTCAATTTTCCTGGTTTTCCGGAGCAGATGAATCTGTTTTTAGCCGTTACCGTAATACGCTTGTTCTTTATCTTTTGCTTGTATTGATTCTGCTCTACATGACAATGGGCGCTCAGTTTGAATCATTTCTGCTTCCGTTGATTCTCATGATGAGTATTCCCTTTTCTCTCGCAGGCGCAGGTCCCGCGCTTTTAATTGCCGGATCTAAAATTGATTCAGGCGCTGTGCTTGGATTAACCGCTCTTTTTGGACTTGTTGTGAACAACAGCTTAATTCTTTATGAAATAAGCGAGCAGAAAATACGCGCAGGTTTCTCTCCGGCAGCCGCTGTTTACCGCGGAGCATGCGAACGCCTGCAGGCAATTTTAATTACAATGGCAACGACAATTTTTGCTCTTCTGCCGCTGATACTCAGCCCTATGGGCAATTCGCAAAAATCAATGGCTGCGGCAATGCTTGGAGGGCTTACCGTATCAACCTTGCTCAGTTTATTTGCTATTCCGCCGATTCTTGTCCGGTATTTTAAATGGAAATCCGGGAGGGCAATGTGAAATCTTTGCACGTTTCTTTCCTTGAACGAAAAAAAGCAAGTCTTTGCATACTGGCAGGACTCTGCGCTATATCGTTATTCGTCATTATTAATTCAGATGAAAAAATAAAACAAAACACAGGAGGCGCCTATGTAGTGAAAATCAAACATTACGGCATTGATGCTGCGGAAATGGAAAGAAGCATTACCATTCCATTGGAAGATATATTTTCATCCATTCCGGGCATCATGTCTGTGCAAAGTTCCAGCGAAAACAGTTTATCAACTGTTTTTATACGTTTTAAACACGGGAGCCGCGGCCGCTATGAAGCAGTTCGCGATGCAGCGCAGAGAGTGTATGAATCGCTCCCTTCATCGGTACAGAGACCGGAAATTTTCGGATTTAATAATTCGATGGTTCCTGTCTGGTCTGCCGCTGTTGTTTCAGAAGAAAAAAATATTTTTACAGCGCTGGAAAAAACGGTTAAGCCGCGCCTTGAAAGCCTGGAGGGAGCGGGAGAAGTTCTGGTTTCCGGAGCCGGTTTAAAAGAAATATGTATAACGCTTAATCAGGAAAAACTAAGCCTTATTGGTTTGGAAGCGTCATTTGTTGCTTCTGTTCTTGCAATGAACGATTCAATTTTTACAGGCGGATCGGTTGTACAGCAAAACAGGGAGATAATTATTACCGCAGACGGCAGATATGACAGCTTAACTTCGCTTTACGGCGCGTTAATTCCTTTAGGCGATGGAAAATTTATTGAGCTTTCGCAGATTGCGCAGATTACGGAAATGGAACGGGAGCCGGATGTTTTTTCACGGTTAAACGGAAAAAAGACGGCAAGCATTGCAATTATGGGACGGCATGGAGCGGATTTACGCAAATTATCTTCCGGGATTAAAAGGGAACTATCTGCTCTTGTGCTGCCCTGGGGCGCCCCTCTGGAATATGTTGTGTTGTCCGATATTGGCGCAGAGGAAGCAGCTGCTTTTAAATCGGTTTTTAATGCTGCATTGTTAGGTGCAATCATGGTAGCCGTAATCGGCTTTTTGCTGAATAAAAATAATAGCGGGAGCTTTTCCGGCTTTTTCTGCGCGCTTGCCATCCCGTTAATTTGTTTGATATCCGCGGCTGTTCTGTCTGCTGCAGGATTTTCAATGGACAGGCTTTTGCTTGCAGGAATCGCTGCCGGGATTGGCACTGCTGTTGACGCTGTTATTCTCTGTTCGGAAAGACTGCGTAAATCCGGAAATTATTCCGAAGCATCGGCAGCTTTGCTGTCGCTGCTGGGACCTTTGCTGGCTGGAGCCGCAACAACTGTTGCCGCGCTTATTCCGCTCACCGCAATTGATGATAATGCAAAAACAATCGCAAGCGCTATCGCGGTTGTAACAATTACGGCATTTATAATGAGCTTTACGCTTCTGCCGCCTCTTCTGCTTTGGAGAGGAAAACAAAAACGAGAGCCGCAAACACCGGGAAGAATGCAGCTTAAGCTGTCGCGTCTTATGAACAGGTTTCTTGCGGCAACGGTGAAGTTCTGTTTTAAATACCCGGCTTTGGTTTTAGCGGCAAGTTTTGTAATTACCGTATCGGCAATTATTTTAATGTTTGCAAGGGGAGCGGATACTTCCGGCTTTGGTTCGGAAGATTCTGTTTATGCGCAAATTGAATTTGACGGAGGATTGCTTGCGCAGGAAACAGATCGCCTTGCTGCAATTTATGTACAGCAGCTTTTAAAAAATGAAGAAATTATAAATGCAGAAACCGGCGCGCGGACAGGTTCATGCTCCCTGTTAATTTCGTTTGATCCCAAAAAAACCAAAGCTCATCTTGTGAGAGATTTGGCAAAACAGATACATATTCCCGGAGGATTTATTTTCTTTCATGAAAGTTCGATAAAGGATCGCTATTGGGAAATTTTTATTTACGGAGATGAAGATAAAAAACTAAGGGAACTTGCAGAAGAGCTGGCGCATATTTGCAGAGAGCATCCAATGGTCAGGGATAGGGTGCTGAATTTTAAACAGGGCAGCAAAAAGCTGATTTTACTGCCGGACAGGGAAAAATTTGCAGAAACCAAAATAAGTTTTTCTGACGCGGCTGTCAGCGCCAGACTTGGAGTGTATGGTCCTGTTGCCTACAAGAGAATTGATTCTAATGGAGAGACAGATGTAAGAATTAGAAAGGGCGGTTATTCTGATGTGTTTCAAACAAGGGAGAGCACACTGAATTTGCTGGTTTCTTCATTGCAGCTTGGCTCTCTAATGGAAACAAAAGACGAAAGAGAACCTTCCAGCATAAGGAGGGATAATCGCCGCAGATATGCTTCCATAACGATTACTACAAAACCGATGGATCCGCGCCGTGTTAAACAGGAAATGGCTTTTCTGTTTAAAAAATTAAATTTGCCGCCGGGTTATTCAATCGAATTTGATCCGGAAGCAATAAAAAAAAGTGAAGGCTTATCAGCAACCGTACTTTCACTTATTATGGCAATTGTTTTTTGTTATATGATAATTGCCTCTATAAACGAATCGTTTAAAATACCGCTATTGATTCTTTCTGCCATACCGGCATCTTTGGCAATTCCGGCAATTTGCCTTGGTTTGTCCGGCAGCATGTACAACCTTGCTATAGCCTGCGCTTTTATCGCAGTAAGCGGCATGACAGTTAACGCAGCAGTTCTTTGTACAGACAGTATCCGCACAAATATACTGGCTAAAAAAGAAAAAACATTTTTATGTATTTATTCGGCTCTCCGCAGAAAAATGCCCGCTCTGCTTGCTACAAGCGCAACTTCTGTTGCCGGAGCCATTCCCTTTCTGTTCCTGACAGAAGGAGCAAACATGCTTATAAGAACCTTAGCGCTGGTTGGCGCCCTTGGGGTAGCTGCTTCCTGTCTCTGTTCAATAACAATTATACCATCTTTGCTATTTTTAACTAAATTCAAACTCATCCTGCCTGTGCAGGATAAAAAACAAAACTTTGGAGTTAAACATGATTAAAAAATATTTTAATAAAACGATATCTGTCTTTTTGACATTTATTTTTATCTTTGGTTTGTTTCCGACTTTGGCATTTTCGCAGCAGAATCCTGCGGAAGTGCGCGGCTTTAACAGATCCGTTTTTGAAAGCCATTTTAGCAGGGCGGACAGGGAAATCAATCCCGAACGCTGGCTGGCTGAAGCAAAAACCGGCATGACGCAGGCTATCGTCGCCTGGGAAATGATTGCCGTCAATTTATACGATAACCCGCTGCTTTTGGAAGATGCAAAAAATCAGCTGGAAAATTGGAGTAACGAAGAACTGGAAAAACGCTTTTCAGAGTGGCTAAAAAGAAGATTTTTCGGCGATGCGGCAGAAAAATCATTTGCCTATTTTTCGCAAACGCTGGGAGAAATGCAAAAAAGCTATTTATGGCATTTGGATGATGAAGGAAATGTTCTCTTTGATGAAGCAACCGGCGATCCAATGATTATTCGTCCAAACGATTTAAGCAGGGAATTTTCGCTGGATTTATTAAACTGGCGCCATGAAGCAGCCAATAATATTACCGCTGCAAGCTCTTCACTGGAAAACAATTTAATAAGGCTTTATCCCGAACTTTTGGCATATATTCCTTTTGAATTTCGGGAAACATATAACGATCTTATTTATGATACTTCGTTACAAATGAGCAAGATTATTAAATTTGAATTTGAAAACATTGCTGCGCGGGAAGAAAGAATATTTACCAGCCGCAGAACAATGGATATTTGGAGCCTGCGCAAAAAAAGTGATGATGAAGCAGCGCGGCTGTTCACAGAAAGATTAATTGCGGAAGCGGAAGATTCATGCAGACAAGGAATTAATGAGTTAAATGCAAGAATTGAACAGGCGGAAGCAGGTGCCGGCGATCTTGCATTGCTGGGCGAAGAATGGCTGCGTTTATACAAAGAGCAGTTTGACAGAGGCTTAAAAGCATGGGAAGAAGCCGAAGAAAGATTCTTTATAAGGCGTATGGAATGGGAGCAGGATTCATTCAGTTTATTTTCCGAAGGCGAGAAAGTTTGGCGATCTGCTTTTAGTCAGTTTGAAGAACAGCGTCGTAACTGGGAATTAAGCGTAAAAGAATTGTTAAATACCGGAGAAGCGCTGTTTGAAAAGATTTCAGAAGATTTTAAAAAAAGTATAGCCGATGCAAAAAAAGAGTTTGAGCTTAATGCGGCAATGCGGACAGGAGAAGGTACAGCAAGGGCAAAAGCAATTATCGATATGTATCTTGTAAGCGCATCTACTGCAATTTATGCAAAAGATAATATCGAATTTTGGCAAAAACAATACGGCGGCATATTAAAAGATCCGTCAGATGAAGATTTTATTAATTGGACACTGAAGGAAATAGAAAATCTCTGGATACAGGCAGAATATAATATTTTAAACTGCGAATATTATAATTCTGAATTAGATAATATAAACTTGATGAGACAAGCATTGGATATGGATCCAAC
Organism: Treponema sp.; assembly: GCA_009785215.1. Taxonomy (GTDB): domain Bacteria; phylum Spirochaetota; class Spirochaetia; order Treponematales; family Breznakiellaceae; genus WQXQ01. The sequence goes on from WQWU01000017.1 coordinate 23,511, forward strand.
CCCGAATTATTATTTTAATCCAAGAGATTTATTTATGTATATGAATTTTGGGCGAATCATATTTGAGGAAGATTATAAAGATGCTGTAAGAGAATTTAACATTAATTATTCATATTTGACGGAAATACAGGATATTCTTGCCGGAAAAATAAAATTGTCTGATCAGATAACTTTTGCAAAAACTCTCAATAACGGGCATTTTGCAAGATTAAAATTTGACGCGCTTATTGAAATGCAGAAATCTCATGTTATGTATCTTTCATATATGGGCAAAGCCCTGGAAGCGCGGGACAGATTAATTGATAATTTTGCAGAACTTTTGGGAACCGGCGTTTTAAAGGATATTCTTTCCCCGGGTGCATCCAGCGAAGATTTTTGTCTTGATGAATATCAGATTGCGCTTGTAAGGGCAAAAGCTCTTGTCCAGTACTGGGAAAGAAAAACCGCCATTGCAGAGGCTGTAACGCTCTATGCAGAAGAACTTACTGCGGGAAGAATGACAGAAGCAGAAGGATTACGCGCCTGGGAAGATGCAAAAGATGCCTATAATAAATCCCTGGCTGCTTATGAAATTGAGTTGAATAAACTAAATTCCGCAGGAGTAAATATTCAGCTCCAGCAGAAAAAACTGGAAGGTTTGGCAAATCAATTGCTGTTAGAAGAAGAAGAGTTAAATAAATTACATTCCGAATATTCAATGCTTGTTTCTGTCTTTGCAATTGATCGTGAAAATTATTATCTGATAGATTTTGTGTCTAAGTATAATTTTATATCAGATGAATATAAATTATTTTTAAGAACGGGAAATAATTCCATTTATAAATCTGTTATTGAAAACGGAATTAATTGGGAAGTTCTGGATAACAGGAATTTTGCAGAAAATATGCTGAATTTTCTGATAAACGGAGATAATAATGAACTTCTGCCTTTATCTGCTCTGGAAGATGATGTTGAAATACGGATCAGGAATGCCGCAATAGATTTATTTGCAGATACTCTGACAGGTGAACTGCGTTCACTGGATTCATTGTATAGCGGAGCAGATTGGTATGCCAAAGCAAAAAATATTGTTCTTACCGGTGAACAAAAAGAAGCCCTTTACGGAGACAAATTAAAAGAGCGGCTTCTGGAAGATTATAAAAACAGCGTTAATCTTCTGCTGGAAAGACGTCTGGATTTTGAATTGGAGGCTTTAGCAAATTTATTAAATGAGGACCCGGATTCAGATGCTTATAATGATTTTTTTGATAACGAAGAAACTGCGGAATATATTTATGAAATACTTTCTGATTTAAAAAACAGAATAAATCTGGGGCTTTCGCATTATGTTCAGGATAATGATGAAAATTTGGTGTTAGAATATTTTTTAATGGGTTTTTCTTTTTTTGAAGGAGGAGAACAATCTCTAGCTGTATATTATGATGATTTTTATTATTGTTTAAATCTGCTGGAGCTGTATATGGAATACGGAAAATATAGTTTATTTGTACAGGAAGAGGCATGGCAAAGTACCCGTAATTCCCTGACAGATTTGTTTACAGGTTATAACATTGATACATCAATGTTACTTTTGCCGGATGTTCAGGTGCTTTGCAGCAGAATATTTAATTTATCCGGAGATTTTTTTCTGAATACCGTGAAGTTTCTTCAGGATTTTGATAATTGTTTTACGATAACTCCCCAATGGCTGAAATTGGAAATTACCAACTGGAAAAACGCTTTTATTGAGTATATAACAGTTTATGCAATAAAAAATAATTATACACCGGGAAAAAATTCAGCAATATTAATACTGGATTATAATAAATTAGAAAAAAGCTTTGAATCGTTTTATAAAAAAGTAGATTCATTGGAATTTATTGATGACATTGAATCAGAGAGATTAAACGATGAATTTGCAGGATTGTTAAATAATTTTTTTACGCTTGATTTATTGGGCAAAATTACAGAAATTTATGAAAATATAAAAAGATTTTCTTCTTCTACTACGGGAAAACATTGGCGGCAATATTTATCAGATGAATATTTAGACAATATAGATTCTAAACTTTCCATGGTTTCATCCTGGATAGACGGCACTCTGGAAGATTTATTGTTTAACGCTGTTTATTACACAAATAGAATGAATGATTCAATCATTATGTATTCACAGAAAAACTTGTCGGAAATTAATGGGATTGCAGATTATTATTACAACAATTATTTAGATGGAATCTCCATGACCACTTTTCGCTTTAATTCGCTGGAATCGAGGCAAAATGAAATAATCAGCGCTGCCAAAGCCTATGAATACTCAAGATTATCAGCTGATGAAGTTGAAAATGAGATGGCAGTTAAGGAAGCGGCGATAAAAGCGCAGGAAAAAAAATATAATATAAAAAAAGACGAGTATTTAACAGAAGTAAATATATTTATGAATATTGGAAAATTATATGATGCGCAGTATAAAATATTAAAAGAAGCTCATGACCATACAGATCAAAAACGTTTTGAATACGAAAAACAGGATGCTATAAAAAAATGGGCAAGTACTGCCTATCTTAATACAGACAATATAAACCTGGAAAGCAATAGAGCAAAATTACTAAGGGCACAAACAGTATTAAATGTGCTTTCTGATCTTTACAGGGACGAAGAAAAACGTACTTATGATAATCCGGAATATGATGCTTTGCATTCCGCATACAAACAAAGTTTCGGCATAAAAATAAAAGTGCTTAATGCAGTAGAATTGCTGTCATCATCAACAATACAGGAATATACCAACAATCAAAAAGCATATATTGAATATAAAAACTCTCTAAATAGGCTTGGGTATTTTAATTTTGATTATTCAAATTATGATTTGCCGCTGCTGGAAGAAGACTGGAAGCTGGAAAATATAGTTACCGTAAAAGACGGACGGCTTGCTTTTTCTATGAAGGAGCAGCAGCTCCATAATTCCATGATTTTAGAAGGAGTTACTGAAACAGAGGCAATAGTTGATTTTTTTACAGCTAATGCAGTTTTTTCGCAAGAAGAACAAAAGACCGAACGGTTTGAAATTACCAAATATGAAGAGGCTCTAAGAGGATTGGCTCACAGAATGGAAGGTTATTTTTCTGATCCAAATAAATTTAAACAATGGAGCCTGGCAAGAGATTATTTGCTTAATTCTTTAATTAAATCAAATGAAGATGTGGAATTTTTAAAGAACCATTTTTCCGGAATAGGAGAATTGAAAGATGAAGGCGCTTTGGGCAGCTTATTGGTAAAAACCAAAGTAATTGGAAAACATGATAATCTTTACTCTGTTTTTATGCCCAAGCTGCATTATGAAATGAATGAAATAATGTATCTTAATGCCTGGAATGAATTATCTGCAGAAGAAAAAGCAGATTTGGAATTTTATATTATTCTGACACTGCGTTACGGGAATGATTATTTTGCCGGTTTTTCCAAAATATATACTCTCGAACTTTACAAACATGCAGAACATTTTGTTTATGATTTTTATAAGCATGCAGAGGATGCATTGGGAAAATGGTATAATTTTATGGGATTTCTGGATCTTAGAGATATGAGGGATACCAATAAACTGGCATTAAATCATATTCAAACAGCCGTAAATATAACAAATGGACAGGTAGAAAGATGGCAGCTGGAATTAAATCAAATTTTATCATCGGTTAAAACAAATGCATTGGCTTATAAAACATCATGCGAAAATCTTAATGCTTTGGAAGGTGAACAGGAAGCCGGAAAATACATTGTATGGAATGATATTGGAGAAGCGTTAATCAATACCGGTAAAATGAAAAGCAGTGATATTGCAGATCTAAAAAATTACTGGGAATTAATGCAAAGTAACGCAAACTGGACATTTAAAAATGTACCTGAAGCGTTATCTGCCATGCTGTTTTGGGCATCTACAGAAGAAAATAACAGCAGAATTGCCCTGGAAAATTGCTGGGATATTGGTGCAGAAAAACAACAGGAAAACGAATATGGTTTTATTGCTGCAGTAGATGACTTTATTGACGGAAAAATCAATATAGAAAGTTTAAAAAAAACCGCAGAAAATGCTTATGGAAAAAATACTTCTTCGTGGAAGAATCATCTGTACAATTTGCAATCTGTTATGTTAAGCGATTTATCGATATACATGGAAAATAATTTTAATTTTTATTCTGAATTCAGTGCGCTGGGAAATGAACTGGCATTATTAACAGAAAGAACTCTTGAAAGCAGATTCGATGCGGAATTGTCAGCGAGAGAATCTGAATGGAATCAAATGTTAAAAGATATCAATGACAAAGCTATTGAATGGCGGGCATCCGCGGATCTAATTATGGAAAACGGAAGGGCAGACTGGACAGCAGGTCGTCTCAGGCTGGAAGATGCGCGCGAACAGTGGAGAAATAATTTTATAAATGAATATAATCGGGTATACAACGAATGGGATGTAGCATATTTGGCAGGGCTGGAAGATAAGGAAAAATGGCTGGATCAGGCGGCGAATGCGGCAAATCAGGCATCGGCAGAATCTTTTTTGCTGCTTGTCGGCACAGAAGGCGAACGATTATCCCGTTTTGTTGACACAAGGGAACCTTTCGGCATTCGTGATGCAGTTCCGGAAACACAAACATTAATGGCAGAACTCTTGCAGGCTTCCGGTATCGTAAATATGTATGATGCTTTTGCTTCAATAAACAATACAGCAGGTTCTCCTCTTGCAAGGCGCGGCATGGGCGGCATTTCAATTTGGGATGCGTCTCTTGTTAAAACAACCGCAGCAGATCTTGCGAGAAAAGCCAATGCGGAAATTGCAGACAGCGAAGCGAGAAAACTGGCTTTTAACGCAAGATTAACAGCAGAGGAGGCAATTAAAAGTTTGGAAGCTACTGTTGCTGCTGCCAACAAAAATTTCAGGGACAGCATGGATAATCATTTTGTTTTTAACGGTCTTTGGAACAAGAGCGGAAACAATTATGTAAGACAAATAATTAAAGGCTCCACTTTGTTTCAGCCTGTTATAACAACAACCGCAACAATTGCAGGTTATGCTGACTACAAAATAGAACCAATTACACTAAGTACAAATTTAGACGAAAACTATCTTGCCGGTTTGGATTCAATTGCAATCAGAGGTTTGCTGGAAAATGTTTACAGCGAAGTAGACGGCATAGTGGGAGAAATATTCGGGATAGGAGAGGAATCGATAAAAATACCCAGGTATCAAATAGATTACTCTATAGCAACGGAAATGATACTTGGATTTACTCCAAATCCTCTTGATCTTCCAGAAGATGGATTTGTAAACAGATTAATTGCTTCTTTATACGAAAATAATGAAGGAAAAGAAGATAGGGTACAATCACCGGGAAAATTCGGCGCTCATATTGGATACGAGCCTGACATGAGAGATTCAAAAGATTTTAATAAAAAAAGAAATTCTATGTTTCACGATGAAGGCGGCGGAGAACTTGGCCGTCTCATGTCAGATTTTATTTACTGGAAAGTAAGAGATTCCATAGGAAACGGAGAACTTGCTACCGCTCCCTGGGAAAAGCGAATGTGGGATGATGAAGGAAGCTGGTTTGACGCGCCTTCGCTCCGTACAGTAGGAACCATTGCCTGTGCAATAGCTGCAGGCGCTGTCTCAGGAGGAGCCGGCTTTGTAGGAATAACAGGAATAATGGCAACTGTTGCCATTAGTTCCGCCAGCGAAATATTTTTTAGTACCCTTGATCTTGCGTATGGATACAAAAGTTTAGACGAAGTAGCGGTTGGTCTGGCTAAAACCATCGCAATAAATACTGTAACCAGTTTAGCATCAGGATTATTTAACGGACTGACGTTAGCCGATGGTACCAAATTTGTGGGGCTTACAAGTATGGCGACGAGCAATATGGGCACATTTGGAACAGTATTAACAAAAACAGTAATGACAGGAGCACAAGTTTTCACAACGGGCATAGCAACAAGCCTCATGAACGGAATTACCTACAGCAGCGAAGACGGCTTTGGGTTTTCCAGCGATATTTTCAAGGGCGGCATGGATGGTACTCTTACCAATATGCTGACCTCCATGACCAGCACATTCGTCACTTCAGGTTTAACAGCAATCAACGGACTGAATACAAGCGGTTTTAATTCGTTAAACATAGGAGACCTTGGAAAACTTAATGACTTATTAGGAGCTTTAGCAGGACAGGGAGTAAACTATGCTCTTGGAAATGACTTTACGTTAAATGTCTTAAATGTTGGTATATTCGGCGGAAAAGCACAGGGCGGCATTCTCGAACTGCGTCTTGGCCGCAACGGAGTATCAATGGGCGTCGGCTCCGGCGGCGCAAACGTCAGCATTGACAACCTGGCTTCTGCATTCAGGGGCGCCCAGGTTTGGAATGTAAACAACCGCATAGCAAGATACATTAAAAAAGAAGGCGGCGAAGGCGGCAATGGTTTTGATTCAGCTTCCACATTGCGCGCCCAATACGGCTACGGTGATGATGTACAACGTGATCAATTGTGGGGTATACTAAAAGGAGACGTATTAATTAATACAGATGCAGAAGGGGATTATGTTGCCAAAACTACAGTTGAAGACGGTAAAAAAGTGATTAATCTTGCAGGTTATGAGAGAGGTATGAGTGTTCAGGATCAATTGCTTCTCGCAGTTATTTTTGGGCATGAAGCATACAGGGACGGAATAACGACAAGCGATAATTATATAGAAACACGAATGGCAGTGATGGCGCATACAGAAATGGCGTTGAGGATGATCTTTAGCGGAGAAAACGTGACGTTTAATGACAATTTAATGAGTGATATTAGTCAATATATGACTGCATTTGCAGCAAATGATTTTAGTTTATTCAATGCTTATGTTGACGGCAATTATGATTCCAGCGCTGATTATTGGAAGCTGCTGAAAGATGGAAGTCTCTTATATGATGGAAAAGCAGACCTATATGATGAAGACGGAAGATTACTAAGCGTGGCAAATAGTCAATCATTAAGTATTTCTTTGGCGCAGTGGATGGGAGTAACTCAAAATGAAGCTTTAGCTGTCATGAGAAATAGCTATGGTATGAGATGGAATGGAGAAAGATGGTCAGCACCTACAAATGATAATTTTGCTGCTACGGCATCTGTTGGTATTCAAGCTGCATATATGCTGCAATGGAAATATATTGATCAAGTGCATACGAAATACAACGGCAGTATGGTAGATGCAATAGATGCATTGGGCAATGATTTATTTTCCATGTTTGGATACACAATGAATCCCCAATTGATTCCGGATATATATCATGAAATGGATAAGCAGTACGAAGGTTATAAAGCATTCGCAAAAGCCTATGATGATTACATGAACATGGCATTTAACAGCACTTTAAATACTCTATACACAACGCAAGAAGCTCAAAATGCTTACGCAGAAGTGATAAGGGCGTTACAGGCAAAAAATTATACAGATAGCAATCCTCTTTATACGCATTATGGTCCAGGCGGATTGTTGTTTAATGTTGGTGCTGGTAATGCCAGCATTAGCACTCGCTCTGCCTATAGTGATGGTGTTGCTCACATTTTTGGAGGAAATGGTTTGTCTATTGACATTGCAAGAGATAAAGGGATAGAAAGTTATAATTCAGTTTTAGGAAGACCTGTATTCACAACTCAATACGAACAAGTCCTTGCAGCTGGCTGGGGAGGAGGTTATGGGGTGAGAGTAAGGACCCAAACACAATTTTCGACAAATATTTATGCACATATGCTTGATGATTCTAGAAACCCCAATAGCTTCACAGGGCAACTGCAGAATGTAATGAATCATTCTAATCAGGCAAATATATTTACTTTTACATTGCCCCCAGGAACAGCTATTGGACGTGTTGGAAATACCGGAAATTCTACAGGACCTCACTTACATTTTGAAATGCGGGTATTATATTAAGGAGAAAAAGATGAAAAAAATGATGCTGTTGTTTTTAATTTATATGTTTTTTTGCATAGGATGCAACAAACAAAAAAATACACAAGTAATTGCACCAGAACCAGAGCAAATACAGAATTCACTCTTAGATGTTACCGTTGAACAAAATGAGCCTAAAGAGCTAGCGCAGGTAATGGAAGAAATAATGATAGAAAGACGGAAACAAATTGAGGGTATGAATATATTAGAAATGGTTGATTTTTTTATTGATAGAGAATATCTGATTAATGTCGGAATTAATGATGAAAATAATCATGCGCATATTCTTGGCTATTTTAGTTTTAGTTCAAGAGAATCAATACAATGGTTTTCTGACACTTCTGGTCCTAGGTATTTTCCATATTTATTTATTATTGATGAGGATAATCTGAGAATCGAGATATTCACTTATTTTGGTTCTGCTGAAAAAGCAAGGATTGGAAATTATTGTAGCACTCGTAAATATTACATCGATATAAATAACGATCAATTAATTAATTATTATCTAAGAATTAAACGACAAATTGATACCTATGTTACAACAGCATTTTTCAAAGCCAACATTACAGAAGAACAGGAAAAAGAAAGAGGAGGCTTTTTCTTTAAAGTTCTTAAAGATGCTCCTCTGTACACAGATACCGAAATGGAAGGAACAGAACTCGGCACGATATTTGCCGGAGATATGGTAAAAGTAATAGATATTCATTACCAAGATTTGTCTGACAAGTATCCTGTTGCAGTAAAGGTAGAAATTGGAGATTTAAGCGGCTGGGTAGATTTGCATAGTGTAGATTTTATCTTTGAAATGTAAGTAAATTGAAAAACGTACCCAGGGTAAAAAACTAAGTTTTACCTTGGGTGTTTCTTATGAAAAAGACATGTTTCTTTATTGAGTATAAAAAACTTTCATTCGAAAATTTATATTTTTAAAATATGTTTTATTAAACTTAATTTTTAAATATATTTGACTTCTTAAATAAAAGGCAATATATTAATCTATAAGGTGTAAAAAATGAAAAATACAATAATAATTTTACTACTGGCAATCATCTGCTGCAGCTGCAATAATAAAAAAGCAGAAAATGCAAACATTGTAAATGAAAGCATTTCAATAGAGGATAACACTTTGGACGAAATTGTCCAAAGTGAACTCCCAAATTTACCATCCGCAGCAGATAAAATCAGGAATACGGAAATATTAAAAAAGATAAAAGAATGTAATGAATCTAGGGTATATGATGAATTTATAATATCTATTAAAGGAGCTATTAAACATGTTAATAGAGATACACTCATCGTTTATGAAAATAATTCCAAAGAAAGCGAAAGTTTTTTAATAGATTATGAAAATATATTTTTGCTCCCAATAGAAGAAACCTCAGGTTGGTATTATTTTATTACCGGTAAATATGAAGCAGACGGCTATATTTATTTATATGATATTACCGAAAAATCATTTTATGGCGATTTGGAAAAAAATCGAACCAGCGGAAATCATTATATACATTTGCTGAACACAGAACATGAAATTGTCATGCAGAATGAAAATATTAAAAGATATGGACCTTTGCTTACAATCAGTCATAATGGCAAAACTATAAATTTTATGGACACACTCGATGGAGTAAGAGGTAAAAAGCATTTGCTTATGGATTATTATCCTGAATACAATGAATTATTGATTTTAGAACAATATTATCAAGGTAATTTCCTGTTAATATATAATCTTGAATTTGATGAATATAGATGTGAGAGAATTGATGCTCCTTACTTTAACGATTCAAGAACATATATGCTATCAATGGTTTATTCTGATTCTGGATTATTTCTTTTCTATAAATTAAAAATATTTAAAATTTCCAACGGCTACTATGAAGAAATACATTTAGAAAATGTTGATATTTCTTCACAATGGTCTTTAAAAGGAATATTTTGGATAAATGACAATGAAGCGCATATTGACTACGGAGATGCAGGTAAAATAATTGTAGAGATAGGAGATAGAGTGAAGGTTGTTAATAATTTGCCTTCTTTGGTGCCTTCGATGTATGAATATTAGGAGAATATATGAAAAATATATTTTATACCTTATTATGTATTTTACTCTTGTTTCTTTGGTCATGCCAAAAGAAAGAACAATTAAAGGCAATTGAAACACCTGTTTTATCAGAAGATATTCATGCTCATTCTGAAAAAACAAACAATTATGATTGGCTTTCTGAGCATACCTGGATATTTAGAAGCGGTCATTATGAACCATATAATCATTTGATTTTTCGAAAATTGGAAATACCATTAGAGAGCGATGTATATCAGGTCAGATTAAGAAAAGAATATTTTTATTTTTATTACCAAACAAAAGAAGAAAGAGAAAAATTGTTTCCTATTAGTTCTGCATCTGATACGCAGCACTTTGAGATTGAATTTAGTGATAATTTTTCTCGCATGAGAAGATATTGGAATGGTTATTCATATAGCACCGGCAATAGAGTTGGTCAAATGGAAAATCCTGAATACCCTATTGTAGGTATATGGGGAAGCCTGCCTTCGTTAAACGAATACCGTTTGGTTGATCCAGTAGATTGTGTTTACTCTATGGAAATAACAGAACCAGGTATAGGTTGGGGATTGCCCGGCAATTCGATACGTATTGGAACATATCTTTTATTTCAGACAGGAGAAAGAACTTTTGAAACAAAATCATCATTTCCTGATGGACATTTTCGGGTAGAGATAAAGTATGATAAAGAAATATGGCTTATACCTTTATTCACATTGCCTGATGAAGAAGGATATATTGGTTCTTATTATATTATAGTTCGAATCGACTGATAAAAAACAAGTAAATTGAAAAACGTACCCAGGGTAAAACGCAAGGTTTTGCTCTGGGTATACCAATTAAAGACAAGACATTAAAATATTTTCAGTCCAATCTTGCAGAGGTTTTGAGGTTAGTTTTTTGCTTTATGAATAATTTCTTCCAAAACTTATAGAATATAATACCCCGTCATTAAATTTTAATATGCAATATTCTGCAGCAAAAGGATCATTTTCAATCCATCCAATTCCGTATTCAATACTTCCATTTAAAATATTTTCTTCATAGATTTTACCAAAATTATTATCTAAAAGATATTTATCTATATTTCTGTATGGGAATATATGCAAATAATTATCTTCATTTAAAATTATGGTAATACCATAGTAAGAAAAATCATTGGAATAACTATATTTGTGATATCTTATACTATGAGAGTTCCATTCGATCTTATAAACATTATAAATTGCATCATGAGGCAGAATTTCTTCAATAAAACTATTTATATTATAATCTCCTGTGATTTTTAAAGTCGCTAATAATTCTTCAATAGTGTCAAACGAATATTTAATATTTAAATCATTATGTATATATTCTTTTATTTCCATTAATGTAAAATAGTTTTCATTGATATATTGATATTGATCATTTTTAGCAATATTTTTCTCTTGTACAATTTCATGTCTTAAATGTGTATCATTATCCTGATTTTGTTTAAGAACATTAGTTCTTGTACAACCTATAAATATTATAAAAGAAATTAAAATGCATATTAGATACTTGAATTTAGCCATTTGAAACTCCTCGTTTGAAATATTTGTTTATCTACGAATATAATTATATGCCGTAAATATTCTTCCATGCTTAAATTATACTATTAGAAAAATCATTATGCAACATATTTTATCATCGTAAACAAAAATATCCGCAAGTAATAACAAAACTTTCAAATGATAAATATTATTATCGTTATGAAAAATTAAATATTTCTTTTTAAACAAAATATTTTTCGTATATTACCAGAGTATTATTTGTCAATAAAATTTAAAAAAATTATTGACTTCCTAAAAAAATAAAAATATATTTAATCTAAGGAGAAATTTATGAAAAAAATTAAATTGTTGGTTTTGTTGGTAATGGTTGCAAGTTTGTTTATCGCTTGTTTATCCTCTCCGAGCATGAGTGAAGGAAATAGATTATTTATGCAGGAAACTCAACTTTCTCTTGCTGTTCCAATGCGTTTTTATACATGGGTAAATGTTGAAAATTCAAATAGGGTGATGTCTGATATCATGGACGGTATATTAAATTTTGAATATGATAGTTCTGGAAATTTTCTTCTAAGAACATATACTCAAGATGATAAAATCGTATCAGTATGGGGGAATCAGATACTGTTGAAAACTCCTAATTTGCGAACTTTAATATTTTCTCCATTTGTTCCAGCGATTTATGCTCTGGAAAATGGAAAGGATCCTTTAGATATTGCTTTTGAAGCATTAAGACAAATGTTAGAAGGCGGTTATTCTCATTACGAGGAATCGCTTCTTCCAGTATTTCAGGATGGAATTAAACTTTATAGGTTAGGCGGAGATGCCTGGCAAAATTTTAAAGCAGAACATTTTTTAGTTGCCGATAAAACTATAATTATCCGTTAAAAACGAGAAAAGATAATAGGCGCACGAAGAATAATCATTGTGCGCCTATATTATTTTCTGCGATTAATATTTTTTGCGGTAACCCATTGCGTACTTATTCCACTAAATATGGAACTTCAGTTGTAAAATCACTCATTGAGATCAACTTGCCTTCTTCAAAGATTCTTAAACGTACTTCTACAGTTAATCGATCTTGGTCTAATCTATTAAAATTAATAGACACTCTTTGAGTATCTTCTGTTACATAATCCACAAAATAATTTCGCATTGCTAAATTATAACTTTTTACTTGAAAAACATCATCAATAAAAAATAAATTTGTATCAACATTTACTCCATATCTTTCTGCAATTTGCGTAACAACATCTTGAATTGGCAATGAAGAAAATATTTCAGAAACATTCCTATCCGATTCATCGAACAAAGTTGCGTAATATACGCGATTTAATACAAACGTTTTTAATGATAGTTCGTCAAATCGAATTTTTTTAGGACCGCTTTCACAACCAAGAAACAAAATAAAGATACTGAATAGAAACACCGCAATAACTTTAGTTTTCATAAAAATCCCTTCCTTAAATATTATTTATCAAACGCAATACATGCGTTCTATGTTAGATTATACAAAATAATAAATCTTTTTGCAACTTTTATTTATTTTTGGATATAAAAATATTGCAAGCAATAGCAAAACTTTCAAATGATAATTATTATTATCATTATGATAAATTAATTATTTCTTTTTAAACAAAATAATTTTCGTTTATTACCAGAGTATTATTTGTCAAAATATTTTGGAAATATTTATTGACTTCTAAAAAATTGTAAATATACTTATCCTTAAGGAGAATTTTATGAAAATAAATATTATTAAAATTATTGCCATGTACTTGATTGTTTCGTTATTTTTTATTTCCTGTTTTACGACATACGACAGGGGAATTTATAATCCTTATGGTTTATCAGAAGAAGATTTTATTATATTACATATAGATAAAACAATAATTGTCGAAAAGATGAATAATGAAATTGTAAACTGGGTTAATATTAATGTTTGGAGTAATCAATTTCAAATTGTAAAAATATCTCCTGGTGTGCATACATTTCATGCAGAATATTCTTATGGAGGTTATTATACAAGAGGAGCCTCTCCCGTATCAGGTGTGTTTGAAAGCGGTAATAATTATCTTTTGATTGGTAAACCAAATGCAGCAAAAACAATAGTTTCCTATCATATCTATCTTTATAATGACAATAAGTTAGGAGATGAAATAACTGATAGAAGAAGCCGGGAAGGAATATTCATGGCTAATTATTTAAATCAAGTGTTACATCCTGCCAGAAGTAATTCCATCGCATTAGAGAATAATGAATATATATTAGTCTTTAAACCAAATATGATTTATACTCTGACAAATAAAACAACAGGAATAACAATCGAAGGAAAAACAAGCTTTGAAACTGATGCTGCATTTAAAAACGTAAAAATATATTTATTCGAAACAAATGTTTCCATAATGACCACAGAACAATTTTTAGATAGCGGTTATCGGGAAAATTCACAAATAATTCTATCGCTTAGAGCTTGTACCGCAACAGAAGTCACATATAGATATGAAAAACATGCAGATTTACACGGGGCAGAAGTAAAGTTTAATATAAATAAGAATTGATTTGGCAAACAACCTTAAAAATATTTAGGAGTTTTAGTTATGAAGAAAGTAGTTTTTATGTTTATTCTTGGCATTTTAATTTTTGGCGGATGTATAAGTATCCCGTCATCAAAAGTTAATACACATCGGCGTGTATTTGAATCTGTAATAATTGCTGATAATTCATTAACAGCACCTTTTGTTGTTCGTGAATATATTAATGATAGCAGTTCTTACAGTAAAGAAACCGTATATTTTTCAACCGCTTTGTTTTTATCAGACCTTGGTATTTTGAATGAAATAACAAAAGAACAGTTTGAAAATTATGCTGCTGTAGTATTTTCCGAATTTCCGCGAGAAAATCAGGTTAAAGAAATTATTATTCCAAATCTATCAAGATCCATAAAAGAAGATTCAGAAAAAAATGCACATCTTTTTATTACTAAACAAAAAAACAATGAAGGAAGAGTACATTATTTGGTAGAATCAAATATTCCAATTGCCGGTGTTAACAATATGCCCTATTACGATGGTTATGTAATGAAAATTGATAGCGGTTTTTGGAAAAATCATATACCAGCGAGCTGGACATCAATAATGAATTTGCATTTTATTGGCAATAATCTATTTTATAGGGGAATTGCATATCCTTCAAAATCGGCTCCATTAATTATTACAGATAGAGGTATTGGTTCAGATACTCGTATGAATGCAGTTATATCGGGAGAATCAACTATTGCAGAAACAAAGGACAAATTAAAAGAAACTGTTGAAACTGCTATTAAAAACACTGTGCCAGAAAATCAAAGCCAGCTTCATTCAATGAGATTCCTTGAAAAAACTACAAATATTTCACTGTCTGCATATTCGTATATCGAAGGAAACTTCAATGAAGCAAAAAAATATTATTCATTGTCAGAAGAGGTAAATGTTGACATTCCTGATAGTGCTATGGGCAGAAGATACGGTGAATTAAAAAATATTATGAATTATTTATTAAATATTATGGGAGGATAACGCATTTCTCCAGAAAAATTACTTGATTCCCTGAATATAGAACCAATTTGAAAAGGTTTTTTATCATTAAGCATTTTTTATCTATTCTCTATACAAAGAAGCTCTTAGACTTAAAAGCTTTAAACAAGCTGATATATCCTATGAACCTAAAAAACTCGTTGATTTCTTCAAGAAAAAACAATAAGGCAGACGCTGCCGCGTCTCCACGCCTACTTCCAAAATTCCCATGCAGCCTAAAGCACAGCAAGAATTAATGAGAAAACTATAGTAAACATTCGGACAAAGGAATACCAGACGGAGCAGTATCGGATGCCACTGTGTATTTACATTCTTTTTCCAATATAAAACACATATCCGTAATATTGTTTATATTTTGAAAATAACTCCGCTTCATACTTATTATCATTAACATAAGCCTCTACGGTTTCATTTCCAGTATATTTTTTCTGTATTTTTTTATCTTCTATTTCTCGTGAAGTAAAATAATCTATCCAGCATTTTTCTTTCAATATGAATGATGCAACAGGCACATAGCCAATTTTTTGCATTATAGAAATATTGTAAGCGATTGTATCTAATTTACAACCAACACCACTCCAAAACTTTTCAATTTCTTCCGGGCGTTCATTGGTAAACCATGACGGGCAAGTTACAGCAACATAGCCGTTCTTTTTAAGAAAATTATACCAGTAGGTTAATCCTTTCTCAAAGCCTATATTGTCTATGGCCCCTTCTGACCATATAAGGTCAAAATCGTTATCTTGAATTGGCAGATTGTCCATTGAGCCGACAATACCATTTACTCTTTCCTGAAAATTCAATTTTTTGGCGTTATCGTTAAATATATTTATAAGTTCAGGAACAATATCTACACCGGTAATTTTTCCGGTTATATTTTGCGCAAGTACCATTGTTTGTCCGCCTGATCCGCAAGCCAAATCTAATGTTTTGGCAAATTCATTGTGATTATCAATAAAGCTTAATGCCTTAATTACCATTTCCAGACTGCCTGGTCCCTGACGTTCAAGTCCTAAATGTGTTTCGATAATTAAATCCATCATTGTTAGTTCGTTTTCCATCGCCTGTCCTTCCAATTATTATTAAATACGAATATATAACGCAATATATTGCTATTTGTCAAGCGGTTTTTGGATTTTACGTTTATTTTATCATTTTTTCAGAGCAGATTAGCTAAAAGGCAAAAAATATCTGCCGATAATTTAAAATATCGGGTATTAAGGAGAAAAAATTATGGCAGTAGTATGCAGCAGCGGATTAACAGGAAAAGCGGTTACTTTAATCGCCCTGGAAAAAAATCACCAATTATGATCGTAACAAATGTGGATGAAGAAACAAAAACTGTTGAAGTAACATGGCTGGACAGCAACAATTCAGTCAACACAGCAGCGTTTCCCTCAAAAGCCCTTGAAAAAGCGGACGCACAGCCCAAACAAACCACAGTTGTAAAAAAACCGGCAGCTAAAAAGAAAAAGTAAAAATCAGATTTCGCGTATCGTTTAAGATTAAAGCTGTGGGTGCTATCAGCGCCTGCAGCTTTAATTGGGATATGAACTTGCGGGTGTTTTTGATGAGTTTTACAACCCCAAAATTAACCTTGCAAACGTAAAGTACATTATAAGAGAAGCGGCATCGGCTATTGTTGTTATAACAGGTGCAGCCATCATCGCAGGGTCAATTCCAATACGTTTTGCAAGCATAGGAAGTAAAGCCCCTACAGATTTTGCAACAAGTACAGTACAAACAAGAGCTAAAGAAACAGTAACAGACAGTAATATATTTTTACCATTCATAATGTATATACGTCCAAAATTGACTGCCGCTAAAGCAAGTCCGCAAAGAAGGGCAACACGAATTTCTTTCCAAAATACACGAAGAAAATCTCTTAATCGAATATCTCCTAACGCCATGCCGCGAATTATCAATGTTGATGATTGACATCCTGAATTACCGCCAGTGTCCATAAGCATAGGAATAAAAGCGACCAGTATTGGCATCAGAGCAAGACTTTCTTCAAAGCCTTCTATAATGGTTGCCGTTATAGTTGCAGAAAGCATCAAAACCAAAAGCCATAAAAAACGGTTTTTTGCCAGATGAAATATTCCAGATTTCATATAAGGATCATCCGAAGGTTTTAATGCTCCCATTTTTTCCATATCTTCGGTATTTTCCTGGACAATGACATCCATAATATCATCAACAGTAATTATTCCTACAAGGCGCTGTTCTTTATCTACAACAGGCATCGCTAATAAATCGTATTTTTTGAATTGATCTGCGACAACTTCTCTGTCATCTGTAGTATGAGCAAAAACAGGCGTTGTATCCATTATATTGCCAATTCGTTCCTGAGGATTTGCCAGCATTAATTTCCTTGCGGTAACTTCTCCTACAAGCAGCCTGTCATTACTTATTACATAACAGGTATTTATTGTTTCTTTGTTAGAGCCGGTATTTCGGATAGTTGTAAATGCTTCCTGTATTGATGCTTCTTCGCGTAAATTGATATATTCGGTGGTCATAATACTGCCAGCTGAATCATCGGGATACTGTAAAAATTGATTTATCAGTTTTCGTTTTTCACTTTGAACATTTTCAAGTACACGCTTTACCACATTGGCTGGCATTTCTTCGATAAAATCTACAGCGTCATCTACAAATAACTTGTTAATTATTTCACCAATTTCTATATCGGTAAGAGCTTCAATTACAGATTGTTGATGTTCGCTGTCCATGTTTGCGAAAACTTCGGAAGCTACAGTTTTGGGTAAAACTCTAAAAACCTGGATAAATTTATCTTTTTCCAGATATTCCAATATCTCTGCGATGTCTACTGTATTCATATCAGAAAGCATGTCCCTCAGCTTCGATATATCAACATCGCCGTCCATAATAAATAACAAAATTTTTTCTTTGTTCATTTGAGTATCCTTATAAATTAAATTCTGGGTATAAGGACACCTGACAACAGGCAAAATCTAAAAAAAACTTTTATCAGAATAAGCCTTTTCAGCGGTAAGAATGGGCGAGGTAATAAGTGTCTAATAAGATATAACACTTATCAGTAAGCCCGCAGTGTATCTTACTACTAGGGTCAGGGTCTTCAGATTTCCGCAAGCTCACTATTACCTCCTTTGATAGGTTTTTATGTTTTTATTATGATACAAAATTAATTTTTTGTCAATACGAATATTGATTTTTCAAAAAATAGAATACTAAAAATAAAACTCATTTTTGTTATTTGTCCTTTTTCAAATACAAAATAGAGCAAAATAAAGCGGTTAACGGCATAGCGGCAAGGATACCAAAACTGCCGGCTAAAGCCTGTAAAATCTCCACGGCAATCATTTCACTGTTAAATAAATTTAAAGTAGAGCCGGAAAAAACTGTTAAAAGCAGAACAACTGATGTTGTATATATACAAATGATAATTGGCATGCGGCGAATTCTGAAAATTAATCCTTTTTGTTTTGAATATTGGGAAATATATTTCCATGACCATGCCCATCATCCCATTCTGCTGGTATATGCAGTGAATTATTAATAATCCAGCCATTTTCAATTCTGCCATTTGTATTAAATGAAATAGAAATTCTGCCGTTTTCATTTGCTTTAGTATATGTTCCGCTTTTTTGAACATTATGTGCCAATGTAGCTGAATATTTTCCATTAGCAAATAATTGGACTGTTTGCCCATGATAACTGTATACTTCCATATCTTTATTATCATTAACCTTGTGCATAATAAATAACAGCGCTCCAGCAACTGCCGCTATGAAAATAACAACACCGATAATAAGCAATTTTTTTTGATTTGCTTTTTTATCTGCATTTTCTCTTTTCTTGAGTTTAGCCTTTTCTTTAACTACTTTATTGGACATAATTTCCTCCTTGTCCATTTTTTATATTTATGAAAATTTTTAATTAAAAAGTTATTATCAGGCGTAGGAGAAGCAATACTTTTGATTTTTGGCGCACTTCCATAGTCTTATTCTATATGTTTTTAAGGGGTTTTGCTAGCTGAGATGTTTGCAATGCCAATTTGCTCAAGAAGCGCACTTGACAAATGTATAGCAGCTATGCTATTTTCAGGTTTTAAACAATTTTTGAATTTTCATCCCACATTATTATCCCAACAATTATTCCAAATAATAACATCGAAATAAACATTTCAATTAAATGTCCATATCTGACTATATCGGGAAATAAAACATTTGGAATAACAAGCATTACTGCCGTAGATAAATATACAAGGCATATACTTGTTATAAATATTTTTCTATTTTTATTTATCATTTTAACTAATGGTAAAATAAACAGTGCAAATAATATACCACGAATTATTTGGAATGGGTAAATAATCGGATTAGTTTTAAAGTTATTTATTAACTGTCCGAAGAATCCTAATTTTTCTGCCGTACCACTATAAAAAATCCGTAATTCTTCGAACTGCCAGGCGATAAAATAACCAAAGAACATATATACAACTAAGTATATACCGCCAATTACCCCCAATTTAAGAAGTATATTTTTTATGTTTAATGATTGTTTGTTAATTTCAATATTTTCTTTTGAATATTCTGTCTTACTGATAAAAAACTTCATTATCATTGGTATTATCGCTAATAAAGGAATTAATGAAGCAATCATTATCAATAAAATATCTAGTTTTGTTAAAACAGGAAATGCACTGCCAAAAAATAGTGTCTCTATTTGTGTCATAAAACATTGCACGAAAAACATTATAAATAATAAATTAAAAAATAAAAATTTTCCGCGA
>WQWU01000018.1 GCA_009785215.1 Treponema sp.
ACAAAAAACAGACAACAAAAAACAAACAACAAGAAACAAACAACAGGCAACAGGCAACAGGCAACAGGCAACAGGCAACAGGCAACAGGCAACAGGCAACAGGCAACAGGCAACAGGCAACAGGCAACAGGCAACAGGCAACAGTTCCCAATTATACTCTAACTACGATAAGATTCGTGTCAACTATACTTTAGTTTTTTTATTAAAATATTTAATTTTCTCATTTATTTGGAAAATTCAGGGTTATTCTGTATATGCAAAACCGCCGTTTGCACCGTTATACAAGCTTCTTTTTTACACTCGTGCAATTAAGAAGTCTATGGAATAATACTTGTTTTTTATAAATCGAACAAACAAAAGGAGTTTTGATATGAAAAAAAATGTTTGGATTTTATGGATTTTTACTGGTCTTTGTGCAATATTTTTTTCTGGTTGTCTTACAGCAAAAGCTGTAACAACTTCCCAAAATAATAATGCAGGACGAAGCATGGTGGTTATTTCTGATGACGCAACTGTTTGGATTGGCGGAATAAGAATCGATAGAGATTTTTTAGGACAACAAAATTTTATCTTTCCTGCAGGAAAACATACGGTAACCGTTAGAGATAACTTACAGTTCACTACTATGGAAACACATCAAGGCAGGAGATATATACCTTATACAGCAATTTGGAACACTGAATATGAATTTAAACCAGAAAAATCGTATAAAATAAACGTTAGCCGTGCCCGATTAAGATATGTAAATGGTAATTTAATATCTGATGATAGCAGAGTACGTATCGTTGTAGAAAACAGACGCCCTACAGTTTATTTTGAAGGAGATAATTTTATTACAATATCAGAGTATAGTTTTGGTCCTAGCGGTGGTTTGATTGGAACTACTTATATTGGTCCTTATTTCAATTCAAATACAGATTTTCTTCTTTGGAACTATGGTCCCGGTTTAGGGTTGAACGCAGGTCCTCGTCTAGGACTACAAATGATTTCCGGAAAAATAGACTTAAAATTAGTAGGGGAAGCTGGTATAGGTGCAGGTATATTTTATCATTTAACACCAGAATCTTTTGGAGGTGTATACAACTATTATTACAGCGGAATGATAGACTTTTCTTTTCCAGGAATAGTTATTGGTACTGGTTATGGTATGCTTAACGAACAAATTTCTTTTCTTGATAATGATACTGAGCTAAAAAACACTTTTCCTTATGTAGAAATAAATTTGAGAAAACTACATGATACTGACTGGATTGGAGGAGGATCAGCAGGAATTTTTGCCAGGTATTATTTTATTAATGCAAATGATTGGTACAATAAATTCGCCTTTGGTATTAGAGCATATTTTTAAATAATATGTCTTCTTTTCAGGGAGGCAGCATCTGCCTCTCCTGAAGCATTGGTTTAAATTTTATTTTCATGCTCTATTATATCTTGCCGCTGTTAAATTATCAACTTCATCCATTTCATAATTTAAAACCTCTTTGTGATAGGCTTTCTTTTGTTTTTCCTTTAATTTTTCTATCGCTTTTAATTCTTTTTGAGCTTCCAGATAAACTGCACGTTTTTCTTCTACAACAATTTCTGCCTGAGCCGCTTGTTCTGCCATTTTTTCGGCATCCTGTTCAAGTTTAAGAATATAATTATCCCATGAAAACATCTCAAGAGGATTTTTAAAGCGCTGCCCCGCGGCATTAAATCTTTTAACAGCTATTTTTTTTATTTCGCTTTCAATCTTGTTTAAAATGCTGATTGCCTGACCAAGAGCCAGTTTACATTCTTCTTCTTTAAACTGCCTTAATTGAAGAATTTTTTCAAGATTAAACTTAAATCGTCTCATGATAAAGAAGAAAATAATGCTGCGACACTGTTAAGCGCCTTTGCGGTATCTTCGATAGGAGGAGATTTTTCTGTATCCTGCGGTACTTGTTCTTTTTTAGCAGAACGAAAGGATGAAAATGATTTTTGATTATTATCTGCCATTTCATCCGGAGGAATACTAATTCCTGTTATTAAAGACATACCTTCCAGAGTATCCTGAAGCGAAGAAGGCTCTTCTATATCCTGAACAAGAAAATCTTCTATAGCGACATGTTTGGATATGGCTTCGTCTACTTCCGGATTTGATCCGTAATGGTACGCGCCTACATTAATTAAATCTTCTGCTTTTGCATAAGCTGCCATATTCTTCCGGATAATACCGGCTGCTTTTTTACTTTCGCTTCCTGTTATATTCGGCGCTAACCTTGAAATGCTCTGTAAAACATCAATTGCAGGATAATGAAAACCCTGTGCAAGTTCACGGGAAAGAACTATATGACCATCCAGTATTCCGCGGACAGTATCTGCAACAGGTTCATCCATATCATCACCGTCTACAAGAATAGTATAAAAACCTGTAATGCTTCCTTTTTCGGAAGTGCCGGATCTTTCAAGAAGTTTCGGCATGGAATCGAACATGCTTGGCGGATACCCTCTTTGAGCAGGCGGCTCGCCGGAAGCAAGACCGATTTCCCTCATTGCACGGGCAAACCGCGTAACAGAATCAAATAAA
Organism: Treponema sp.; assembly: GCA_009785215.1. GTDB lineage: Bacteria > Spirochaetota > Spirochaetia > Treponematales > Breznakiellaceae > WQXQ01. Next base: position 2,552 of record WQWU01000018.1, read on the forward strand.
AGCATTACGTCTTTTCCCTGATCCCTGAAATATTCTGCGACAGCTGTTGCGACATAAGCTCCGCGAAGACGGGCAAGAGGCGGTGAGTTAGACGGAGTTACTATTAATACGCTTCTTTTTAGTCCTTCTTCGCCAAGATCATTCTCTATAAAATCATTAACCTCGCGCCCGCGCTCTCCTATAAGCGCTACAACATTAACATCTGCGCTAGTGTTACGCGCAATCATTCCAAGCAGCGTAGATTTACCTACGCCTGAACCTGCAAATATGCCAAGGCGCTGTCCTTTACCTACAGCTAAAAGCCCGTCAATTGCGCGTACGCCTGTTGTAATGCGTTCTGTTACCCTTCTTCTTTTTAACGGATCAGGAGGACTTGTTAAAGCCGGATATAAACATGAAGATGCGATGTTACCCTTATCGTCAATTGGATTGCCAAGAGCATCTATAACACGGCCTAAAAGTTTATCGGAAACCGGAACTTCAAGCCGCGCTCCAAGGGCAATAACTCTATCACCAATTTCTATACCGTCTGTTTCTTCATAAGACATTAATTGAACAGTTTCATCTCTTAATCCGACAACTTCTGCTCTTATGTTTCCTCTGCCTTTGGGAACAATAATTCTGCAAATTTCACCAATAATTGCCTGCGGGCCGCGGCTTTCTATTAAAAGCCCCTGAACTTTTGTAACCCTTCCAACGCATTTAATTGGATCTGTGCGATCTGTACAACTAAGATATTTTTCGAAAATTACATTTTCTATAATCTGTTCCTGCATGCAGCCCTCCTCTCCATGCAAGCCGCTTTAGCGGCCTAATCGGTTTTTCTCTTTCCCATACTTTCTATTTTTTCTGTTATCTTTTTATCCGCAGCCCTTTTACCTTTTGTTGCCATTGTGGCAAGTGCGGCAAGTGCGGCAGAAGCAGTTAATGCAGCATTAGCTCCATGCGAAAGTTCAGAATCTTCATCATCCATATCAGAATCATTATCTGTAGATCTCATTAATGATGCCGCAGCTGCTGTTGATGCTCCCATTAAAGTAGAGGCAGCCAAATCTGCATTTAAATTGGCTGTCTTTATAACAGGAGGCGGTGTATTGCCTTTTATCCTTGATTGTATCGGTGATATTTCCAGAATTTTATTTTCCAGTTCCGCAAGCTGGCTTGCAATACGCGCATCAATTTCACCAAAGTCAGTTTCTATAATACAGCCGCCAAGATCTACAGAACTGTCTTCTACTACATGAATGTTACTTACGCCTTCCATCATTTTAATAAAATCCTGTTTATGTTCTGTAGCAAGTTTTAAATCTGCCAAATTAACCCGAATAATAACCGAACCTTTTGCTTTTACTTTTCTTAAAGCTTCTATTACATTTGCAGAAATTATATCACGCTGATTTTCAGAAATAACTTTAATAACCTTGCGGGAAATAAGAAGCACAAGGTCTACTATTTCTTTTTCTGTTTCGCTTAAAATATCGCCTCTCTTGTCCTGAGCGCGTTCCAAAACAACCTGTGTTCTTTCTATAAGCCTGTCAACTTCTGATTTACCGTCTGCATATCCGTCTTCTCTGCCTTCTACTCTGCCTTGCTCTCTTGCTTCCTTGCGTTCAGCTTCCAAAGACTGCCTTATTTCCATTTCAAGTTCATTTGATTTATTTCTTGCATCTGCGATAATTCTTTCTGCTTCTTCTTCTGCCTGCTGTTTAATAACCTGAGCTTCATCGGTTTGTCTTTTAACTTCTGCAAAAGCTGCTTTCTGAGCATCAGAAACAATGTTTTCCGCTTCTGTTTTTGCGCTGGAAATCATCCTTTCCTTTTCTTCTTCCCACTGCATCTTAAACATTTCAGCTTCACGGCGAAGGTCATCCGCCGTTGGGCCTGCATATTCTTCTACATCATCAAGCGCTTCAACTTCATCCTCTATTACAGATAAATGCGCCATCTCGGGATATGAAGTAGGTGAATCAATAACTATCTTTTCAGAAAGCGTTACAAGTTCATTCGGTCTGAAAACAGCCTTTAACATAAGTTACCCTCTTTAAAACTTTTTGGTGCCAGGCAAAAACCTGACACCAAATTTAACCAAATTACACTACAAGCTCGTCTTCACCAGCACGTGCAACAACAATTTCTCCAGTATCTTCAAGATGCCTGATAATGGAAACAATTTTTTGCTGCGCTTCTTCTACGTCCTTTAAGCGTACAGGACCCATATATTCCATGTCCTCTTTAAGCATACTTGCGGCACGCTTGGACATGTTCTTGAATATCTTGTCCTGAACTTCTGAATCAACGGACTTAAGCGCTTTTGCAAGTTCCTGTGAGTCGACTTCGCGCATAACTTTCTGAATGGCACGGTCGTCGAGCATAACAATGTCTTCGAATACGAACATTCTTTTTTTGATTTCTTCTGCAAGTTCCGGATCTTCGTCTTCAAGCGCTTCGATAATCTGCTTTTCAGATGCACGGTCAACAAGGTTAAGAATTTCAACGATACTTTCAACACCGCCTGCCGCTGTGTAGTCTTCGCTTGATAATGAAGACAGTTTCTTTTCCAGAACACGTTCAACTTCGCGTAATACTTCAGGGCTTGTTCTGTCCATTGTTGCAATACGCCGGGCGACATCACTCTGAACTTCATGCGGAAGATTCTGCAGAATAATAGAAGCCTTGTTTGGTTCCAGGTACGCTAAAATAAGCGCAATAGTCTGCGGATGTTCCTGCTGAATAAAGTTTAACAAATGCGCAGGGTCAGTCCTTCTGATAAAATCGAAAGGACGAACCTGAAGGCTCGATGTTAAACGATTAATAATGTCGATAGCTTTTTGGCTTCCCAATGATTTTTCCAGGAGCTCTCTTGCATAGTCGATACCGCCAGTTGATATAAACTGGTTTGCCATCATCAATTCCTGAAACTCCTGCAGGATTGCATCTTTCTGTTCAGCATCGATTGTTTCCAATCGTGCAATTTCGAAAGTAAGAGTTTCAATTTCATCTTCACGCAGATATTTAAAAATCTCAGCAGATATTTCTGAACCAATTGTTACAAGAAAAATAGCTGCTTTCTGCCTTCCAGAATATTCTTTTACACCTTTCTTTTTTGAACCGCCTACAATGGCGTTTTGGTTTACTGATGCTTTTGCCATATATTATTCCTCCAATAGCCAGGTTCTGATTAACTGGGCTGCATCTTCCGGATGCTCTTTTGCCATATTGATGGCGCTTTCCATCAATTCCATTCTTGTGCGTTCTTCGAGAGAAATGGATACATCCATTCCTTCCTGTTCCGCCTCGGCCATTGCACTCTCGCGCAGCATCTGTTCACGTCTTGCGCGTTCTTCTTCTGCAAGCCGTTTACGTCTCTCCATCTCGCGGGAGATCATTCTAAACAGCATAAAGCCAAATAACAATAATGTCAAACCAACAATAAAAACGAGTACTGTTGTTTGTATCTGTCTTTTTCTGAAATATTCTGCGTCTTCGGCTCTAAACTCGACTGAGCGGTCTACCTGAATATTTTGGACACTAACAAAGTCACCTCTTGCAGGATTATAACCAATAGCGCCTTTAATTAATTCCTCTGCATGCCTTATAACTTCCGGAGGAACAGGAGTGTATTCCCTTTCGATTGAACCGTTATGTCCAACTATTGGATTTCCTTTATTATCGAATTTCCATTCCCATATACCGTCTATATTGACAGAAACAGTTACACGATCAATCGAAGGACTTCTTTCTTCCTGAATATTTCTTCTGTTAATTTCCTGATTATGGGTTCTTGTTGTTTGAGTCATCCTTCCGAATAAATTACTCATATCCCTGAAAGCAGGCATTAAGTTTGCTTCCACTCCGGGAGGTCCTTCCGGATTCATTCCGATTCCTTCAAATGTTGTTGTAGAAACTGACTCAGCAACAAGTACAGAATCTGTATATTCAGAATCATCATAAGCAAGCCCTGGTGTTCTGGCTCTTCTTTCAAAAGGAAAGTTCTCATTTGTTTCAACAGTTTTCTGAGACATATCCATATCAATCTTAATATTAAGATCCCTAACACGATCTGGTGTAAAAATCTTTTGAAGAGAAACAAGAATATCATTTCTATACTGCATTTCCTGTCTTCTTATTTGATTTTGTTCCTGAGCTATCAAAGCAAGCCTGTCAGCCGCTGCCATACCTTCGAAATCGTTTAATATATTGCCTCTATTGTCTGTAATAACAATATGTTCAAGCTCAATCCCTTCTATTGCATATTGAATCAACTTTTGAATACCTTCGATTTGCCTGCGATTTTGCGGAGATCGCGTAATATCACTTCCTGGTTTAGGTGTTATTCTGACACTTGCAGTTGCAGGATTCTGATCTCTTAAAAACATTGTATCTTTTGGCCATACAATTTGAATTCCAACATTGTCCACATCATCAATTGCCCTAATGTGTTCAATGATCATTCTTTCCTGCGCACGTTGAAAGTTTATGTTTCGTTCAAAATCGGTAAGGCTCCATCTTTCCCTGTCAAAAATTTGCCATGGGTCTATTCCAGTTGGAATCAGATCTTCGCGGATAAGAATCGCCCTCATGCGGCGTGCAGTTGCAGCATCCGCTACCTGCACTACGTTGTTCGGCGTTACATAAGCTCTTACATCTTCCTGATTAAGACGTAATACAATCCTGTCAAGCGCAGCTTCGTCTCTGATAGGAGCATCAATAACAGATACCATAACAGGCGTAGATGAAATCCTGAATAGGGCAACCATCCCTGCAATTGCAACAACTGCTATTACGCCTATTATAAGCCGTTGATGCATCGACCAGCCTGCCCACAATGCAGCAGCCTTAGTCATCATTTTTTTGAGTAATTCGTTCATTTCCCCTCCCATAGTTCTTCTAAATAAATTACCTTGTATTAATTAAATCTCTCCAGCCCTGAACCAGTCTGCTTAAAACATTTCGTGTTATTCCAAGCGCCATGGTTGCTTCTGCCTGTGCGATTGTAATATCATGAATATCAATCGAACCCGGATTAATAATTGCTTCTTTTTGAAGTTCGCTGGCATTTAACTGCGCACCGGATACTTTATCCAGCGCCTGCAGCATAGCGTCTTCGAATGTTCCGGCTCTTGTTATACCTTGAGCCCCTACAGTATCTCTTAAATTAAGAATATTATGCCCGCTTCCTGAATAAGGACTGTCCGGCGGCAGCATATGTTTTGGATTTGTGCGTATCATTTTTGTCGAATAATCCTTTGCAGCAGATGCATTTACAAAGGCTTCATTATTGAATATTCTCATTTCCCCCTCCCAAAATTATTATTTTATCTGGCTCCTATGTCCAACGCACGCTGGAACATCATTTTAGAACCTTCTATAATAGCGGCATTTGCTTCATATGAGCGCGAAGCCGAAATCATATCTACCATTTCTGTAACAACATCAACATTCGGCATTTCTACATAATCCTGTCTTGGACCAGATAAGATTCTATCCGGATGCGTAGGGTCGTAAACATAACGCGGTTCTGTTGTTCTGTCTTTTTGAACTTCGACAACACGAACTCCTCTTCCTATGCCGCCATCCAGTTCCTGAGGAAGAAACGGAGAACGCCAAAATGCGCCTTCGGCAACAGGCCGCATAATTACACGGCTGCGTTTAAAAGCGCCGCCTTCTGTAGTACGCGTAGTATTTACGTTTGCCATATTGTCAGCAATTACATCCAGCCTTAATCTATTGGCGCTTAATCCTGTCGATGCAATATTTATTGAACTGTAAATTCCCATCTGCCTATCCTCTTAATACCTGATTTATCTGGCTAAATTCAAATGCCGCTGCCTGCGCAAAAAGCGTATAACTCATCTGATTCTGAGTGGCAAGCATGAATTCCTGTTCAGGATCCACGTTATTTCCGTTGTTATTATAAGTTGAGGCATAATCCAGAACACGCCGAATCTGAACATCGCGGTAATCCCTTTCTTTAAAGTTTGGAAAGTGTTTTTCGTTTGTTCTTGTCATTTCCAGCGCAGGACGCTGTTTTTCCGACTCTAAAGCGCGTTTTAATTCACTCTCAAAATTTACATTTGTCCTTTTAAAGTTGGGAACATCCGCATTTGCAAGATTATTGGCAATTACCTGACGGCGTACCGTACTTGCATCCATTGCGCGATGGAGTAAATCAACTGTTCTTGCAAAAGTATTCATTAAAACCTTCCTTAACTCTGAATTTCGGCATAAAAAAGCACTTTCATTACAAAATATACCTTCCCAAATCCTGATCTTTTACGATATCTGCAAGTTTTTCATTTACATAATCCACCGTTATATTGATGTTTGCCGGCGCGATATCCGAAGCTTCAAAGGACAATTCTTCAAGCAAAGTCTCCATAATGGTATGAAGCCGCCTTGCTCCGATATTTTCCAGTTTTGAGTTTACATCTGCCGCGAGGGCTGCCAGATGTTCAATAGCCTCTGGGGTAAAGTTGAGTGTTACCTTTTCTGTACCAAGCAGTTCGGTGTATTGTTTAATCAGGGCGTTTTTTGGTTCTGTAAGAATACGTAAAAAATCGTCCTTTCCAAGAGAATCAAGTTCTACACGCAGTGGAAACCTGCCCTGTAATTCGGGGATAAGATCCGAAGGTTTACTAACATTAAAAGCTCCTGCTGCAATGAAAAGAATGTGATCTGTATTTACAGGACCCCATTTTGTGTTTACTGTGGCTCCTTCTACAATTGGAAGAATGTCGCGCTGAACACCTTCACGGCTGACATCAGGCCCGCCGCCTCTTTCGCCTTTTACTGCAATTTTATCGATTTCATCGATAAATATGATGCCTGTTTCTTCTACACGCTGACGGGCTTCTTCGCTTACTTTATCACGATCTACAAGTTTTTCAGCTTCTTCTGCTTTTAAAATTTCCATAGCGCGGGGAACAGAAACAACTTTTTTCTTATGTCCTCCGCTTAACATTCCTGCAATTCCGGAAAGACTCGCTTCTAAATCTTCCATGCTGCCGCCCATCATCTCAAAGGCAGGAAATGTCGGGTTTTGCCCAACTGTTATTTCTACTGTTCTATCATTAAGTTTTCCTTCATGAAGCATTACGCGCAATTTTTCTCTTGTAGATTTAAACTTTTCATCGTTTTCTGCATTCTTTTGGCTGTCTGTGAATGTTTCAGTTTCCTGTCTATCATCGCTTTCGTTATTCAGATTTTCGCTATTTTTGTTAAAAACAGGAATTCCCAGTTGTAATGTAGTAGCAATTATTCTGGAGTTGGAATTTTCCGGATTAATTGAAAATGCATTCATAGGACCCAATACAGGATTTGTTTTTGATTTATTATTCTTTTCCTTTTTTTCATTACTGGGAAGCAATAGATCCAAAAGCGCTTCTTCTGCTCTTTTTTCGGCTTCCTGTGTTACCGATTCCTGCATTTCCTGTTTTACCATCTGAAACCCTGCAGCCATTAAATCGCGCACCATGGATTCTACATCTCTTCCAACATAACCTACTTCTGTATATTTTGTTGCTTCTACTTTTACAAAAGGAGAATCTGCAAGTTTTGCAAGTCTTCTTGCTATTTCTGTTTTTCCAACGCCTGTTGGACCTATCATCAGAATATTTTTAGGCGCTATATCTTCGCGTAATTCCGGCTCAAGTTTGAGTCTTCTTATGCGGTTTCGCAGCGCAACAGCAACAGCGCGTTTTGCATTTTTTTGCCCTACAATATATTTATCAAGCTCCGCTACTGTTTCTCTCGGCGTATATTCTTTTTTTGTTTCCATTACCCTAACCTCATTTTACTGCAGCTATACCGTATCTTGTACGCACCGCATAATATTATCGAAGATGTAATTACTTTCATCCCAATTCCTCTAAAGTTATCTGCATATTTGTATAAATACAGATATTACCTGCTATCTTTAAACTCTTTTCTGCTATTTCTGCGGCAGAAAAACTGCTTCCTTCCAAATATGCTAAAGCTGCCGCATACGCATAATTGCCTCCTGAACCTATTGCAAGCGCATTTTCTGCAGGTTCTATTACATCTCCGGTACCGGAAATTAAAAGTGTTTTGGAAATATCAGCTACAAGAAGCAATGCTTCCAAACGCCTTAAATTTCTGTCCATGCGCCAGTCTTTTGCAAGTTCAACAGCAGCTCTTAATAAATCGCCTGAATATTCTTTTAGTTTTACTTCGAATCTGTCAAACAGGGTAAATGCATCTGCCGTTGCGCCTGCAAAACCGCAGAGTACCTTTCCGTCCATAAGGCGGCGTACTTTACGCGCATTGTTTTTCATTACCGTATTTCCCATTGTTACCTGGCCGTCTCCTGCCATTGCAACTTTATCATTTTTCCGCACTGCAACTATGGTAGTGCTCTTAATTTTTTCTGCCATTATTCCTCCCTGCTTTCGCAAAAACTTTTTTTAGTTTATCTAAATTAACATGTGTATAACGCTGTGTTGTAGAAATGCTTGAATGTCCAAGCATCTCCTGAACCATGCGCACATCACAGCCGGAGTTTACCAAATGCGTTGCAAAGCTGTGGCGAAGCGCATGAGGATGAATATTCTTACCCAAGCCTGAACGTTTTGCATAACTTGATATAATCCAGCGTACTCCCGGTATGGAAATTGGTTTTCCTTTTCTATTTACAAAAAGAGCGCCTTTTTTTTCGTCGGTTCCGGACATCTTTAGTCTTGCAGAACGCTGGGGAAGATAATCAATAATCGCCTCTTTTGTATCATCAGAGAAAAACACATAACGCTGTTTTCCTCCTTTTCCTGTAATTTTTGCTTCTTCCAAAGACGGAGAAATATCCGCCATGGAAAGTGAAACAACTTCGCTTATACGGAGTCCTGCAGAATACATTGCCATAATTAAAGCTTTATCCCTTAAAGGCCATAAAATTCCGGCAGTATCAGGAAGAGCTGCAAAATCTGCCATTTCATTTTCCCATAAAACAGAAGGAAGTTTGACAGGCATTCTGATATTTCTAAGCGAAGAACATGGATTATCTTCCCGTAATTTAAAGCGGTTCATCCAGCGGTAAAATCCCCGAATGGAAGAAAGGTGACGGTTTACGCTTGAGGCTGCCATACTTTCTGCAGATAAGTCTGCAATAAAACTCTGCACCTGAAACGATGATGCATTATTTAGTTCAATCGCATGATTATTGCAGTAGTTTTCGTATCGTGAAAGATCATTATTATAAGCTTCTATAGTTCTTTCAGAAGCTCCTTTTACGGCACGAAGATATGTCAGATAATCCTGCAGCATTATTCTTCTCCCTCTGCGCTGTGTAAATAATCGCAGTCCGGATTTATGCATACTTTATGTGTTCCGTTTTTCTTGTCATATTTTTCTACCATAAAGAAACTGCACTTTGGACAGTCTTGATCTATCGGTTTAAAGTGGCTGATAAAATCACAATCCGGGTATTTTGTACAACCGTAAAATTCTTTGCCTCTGCCTTTTGTTTTTCTTGCAACAACATCACCCTGACATTTCGGACACTTTGCAAGCGGAATGGATTTTGTATTCCGGCATTCGGGGAAACCCGAACATGCAAGAAAGAAACCAAAACGTCCAAGTTTTTTTAACAAAGGTTTACCGCATTTTTCGCACAGATGATCTGTAACTTCATCCAATGTTCCTTTGTACGATTCGATTGTTTTGCTTACTTCATCTACTGTACTTTTAAACGGATCCCAAAACTCTCTTATCATTTCCGGCCAGCTTACTTTGCTTTCTTCTACTTCATCCAGTTTGGTTTCCATTGATGCCGTAAAATCAGCATCTACATAAAGCGGAAAATGTTCTACCAGAACTTCATAAATTAATTTTCCTAAAACAGTAGGAACAAGCTGTTTATTTGAACGTGTAACATAATAACGATCAAGTAAAACTGATATAATCGCCGCATAGGTAGAAGGACGGCCTATTCCTTTTTCTTCCAGTGTGCGTACAATTGTTGCATCAGAATAACGCGCAGGCCCTTGAGTAAAGTGCTGTTCACTATGAAATTTGTCTACTTTAACTTTATCGCCCGCTTTTAATGAAGGATACGAACCGCCGTTTTCATCTTTGGATGTTAAAAGTTTTACAACTTTATAAAAACCTTTTTCTATTAATTTAGTTCCGCTGACACGGAAAAGACCTTCTTCTCCGGAATCACCTTCTCCTGCTTTAACTTTTATCTCTGCGCTTACAGTTCTGCTTTTTGCATTAATCATCTGGCTGGAAACAAACCTTTCCCAAATGATTGTATAAAGACGAAGCTGATCTTTAGTAAGATTTTCTTTTATGGAATCCGGAGTATATTCTGTATACGTAGGTCTTATTGCTTCGTGAGCATCCTGCGAATTTTTTCCAACAGCATATTCAATTGGTTTTTCCGGCAATTCATTCGGATAATTTTTTCCAAGCCAGGATCTTACATCTTCCAAAGCAGTGTTAGAAATTCGAACACTGTCTGTACGCATATATGTGATAAGACCAACCCTGGATGAACCGATATTTACGCCTTCATAAAGCTGCTGTGCAACCTGCATTGTCTTACGCGATGTAAAACTAAGACGGTTTGCAGCTGCCTGCTGTAATTGAGAAGTTGTAAACGGAGCCTTTGGACGGATTGTTTTATCAGTTTCCCGTATATCAGAAACAATACAATCATTGTTTTTTATTTTTTCTATAATCGCTTTTACTTCCGCCTCATTTTTTAAATCCGGTTTACTGTTATTCCAGAAAACAAGCTGTGCAGTGTAGGTTGATCTGCCAGCAAGAAAATCCGCTTCCAATGTCCAGTATTCTTCTGGAATAAAACTAACTACTTCTTTTTCTCTTTCGCAGATAAGACGAAGCGCAACAGATTGTACGCGGCCTGCAGAAAGCCCGTTTTTTACTTTTTTCCACAATAATGGAGAGAGATGATAGCCTACAAGCCTGTCAAGCACACGGCGCGCTTTTTGAGCCGCTACTTTGGATTCATCAATATTACGCGGATTTAAAACTGCTTCATTTACAGCTTGAGGAGTAATCTCATTAAAACTAATGCGTTCTATCGGCACAAGTTCTGTTTTTGCAACAATGGCATTCCGCAAATGCCAGGCTATTGCTTCACCTTCACGGTCATTATCACAAGCAAGCAGCACCTTTCCGGATTTTTTTGCATCCGATTGCAATTCTTTTAATATTTTTGCTCTTCCCCTGACTGTTATATATTCAGGTTCAAAATTATGATCTACATCGATTGCTGTCCTGGATTTTGGAAGATCAATCAAATGCCCCATTGATGCTTTTACGTTATAACTTGGCCCCAAATATTTTTCGATTGTTTTTACTTTTCCCGGAGATTCAACGATAACAAGAGTCTGTTTTTCCTGTTTTACGGTTTTCTTTTTTACCTTTTTTTCTTTTTTTTCTTTTGTCATACAATATCCTTTAGATTTCAATTTTTAGAAAATCTGCCATGGAAGAAACAAGTTCGGTTCTGCTCTGAACTTTTTCTGCCAGTTTATTATTTAATATGGAAGTAATTTCCACATTCCATTTTTCCAGAATATCACATGATGAATTAATAACATCTGCTCCGTCACATGCCAGTTTAATTGTTCCTTCTCTGTCATATGTTCCTTCCTGCACTCCAGAAGATGCAACCCAAAGATCTTTTCCCTGCTCAAGGGCAAAAGCAGCAGTAATCAGAGCTCCGGATTTTTTCGGAGCTTCTACTATAAGCACACTGCGGGATAATGCTGCAATAATTCTGTTTCTTGCCGGAAAAGTCCATTTACTGGGCGGCACTCCAGGCGGATATTCAGAAATAATTGCACCGCCGGAATCTAATATTCTTTTTGCAAGCGGCTTATTCGCTGTAGGATAAATCTCGTCTATGCCTGATCCCAATACTGCATATCCTGGCATTCCGCTAATTAAATTTCCACGGTGAGACATTGCATCAATTCCAAGGGCAAGACCCGATATAACTGATACTCCATTTCTTCCGATATTCCCCGCTATTTTATATGCCTGTTCCGATGCCTGAGTACTTGGGGTTCTTGTTCCCACCATACCCAATAGTGATTTTTCCGGGTTAGGAAGAGTTCCCCTGTAAAAGATAACAGAAGGCGGATCATACATTTCCCTTAAAAGCGGCGGATAACCGGCTTCTGTATACGAAACCCAGTTAATAGAACGCATTTTACAAATTGTATCTATCCGGCCGGCTTTATCTCTGAATTCGCTAATATCCCAAAAATCTTTTATTTCGCGTTTGAGGATTTCTTCTATATCTTTTTTAGACTGGATAAATAACTGATCTTCGTTTTCAAAAGATAACTCTAGCATTATCTTGTCTGTTATTTTGAGACCTGGCAATATAGAAATAATTAAATCCAGCAAACCGCGGTTATTCATACAACATCCCCTGTACTATGTTTTTATTTACTAAAGCTTCCTGCCTTTCATTCTGGTTCCTTGTCCTGTCAATAATTCTGTCATAAATTTCTACAGACCTTGAAAAATTCTGAATCATGTAATACGACCTTGCCAGCAAAAACATTGCAGAAATATCAGACTGCTGTATTTGCAGATAACGCTCAAGCTGAACAATTGCATCTTCCGGCCTGTCAAGTTCAAATGAATAAAGTATTCCAAGAGCATACATTGGACGAGTATATGTAATTTCAAGTTCTAAAGCGCGTAAATGCGAATTTTCTGCCAGTTTAAAATATTGTTCCTGTTCTCTTGCAGCATTTCCGGAAAACCCAACTTTTGATTTTGCAACTTTTGCCGCAGAAAGCCCCGTTAAATAATAAAGCCCCGCATCCTCCGAGTTATAATAAATAGCTCTTTCAAAAGCTTCCAGGGCGTCATTGTCCATATTCCTGTCTGCAAGCCTTGTTCCCAGTATTTTCCAGTAAATACCTGCTTGCGCTCCTTCTCTTACATTACGTTCTATCTGATCTTCGTATAACGCAATTGCCTGTCTTAAACCTTCGATGGTTTCAGGAGGGCCGCCGCGCGGACTTAATTCCATCATTCGTTTTGCCAATTCCCTGTTATGTTTTGTGCTCCCCTGCTGATACATAAAATAGATAAGCGCACCTACTGCAGCTAGAATAAGAATTGCAGAAACTGTCTCTTTAAACTTTTTCATATCAATCTCTTTCCCGAATTGAATTTAATTTTGGAAGGTACCGCCTGTGATTCTCACGCAATATTGCAGTATTTACGTGCGTATATATTTGCGTTGTAGCAAGATTGGCATGCCCCAATAATTCCTGAACCGATCTTAAATCAGCGCCGTTTTCCAGCAAACCTGTCGCAAAACTATGACGCAAAGTGTGAATGTGCGATGTTGTTCCTGTAAGGGCTGCATAATTTGTATAATTTTTCCAAATTCCTTTTCTTGAAATTCTCCTTCCTCTCCTGTTTAAAAATAAAGCCTTACTCTTGTCGATCTTTCCTGCCAGTTTAGGACGTGTAAAACTAAGATATAACTTTAACTGATCTTCCGCTTCTTTTCCAAACAATACAATGCGTTCCTTTTTTCCTTTTCCTCTTACTTTTGCAATTTTTCCTTCTATGTCTATGTCATTAACATTCAAGCTTGCGGCTTCTGAAACTCTTAAACCTGCTGAATAAATTAATTCAAAAAGACATCTGTCTCTGCTTCCTTTTAATCCATTAGTATTGATATTGTCCAAAAGATTTTCGACAGTATCTTTATCCAATACTTCAGGAAGGGTCGATTTCTGTTTTGGACTTTCAAGAAGTTCTGCAGGATTATCATTTACAAGTTTTTCATCTTTTGCAAACCTAAAAAAAGAACGCAATGCAGATATTGCTTTTGCTGTAGAACGCGGATCTATTCCTTCTTCATCATGACGTTTCGCAAGATACGCTGTAAGGCTTACTGAATCAGATTTTTCCAGTAAGATTTTTTTATCTTCCAGAAAATCGAGGAACTTGTTTATTTCGGCAATATAACAGTCTCTTGTTAATAAAGAGCGGCGTTCTATTGCAATAAGCCGGGAAGAAAATCTTTTTAGCAGTTCTTTTTTGTTCAATTTTTTATCCCTGCACCGCTTCCAAAACAGGCCTTTCTTCCGTCTGAAAACTATGTTTTCTGATTACAGAAGGAACATCCAAATCATCCTGATATTCTCTTTGAGGCAGATAAGAAAGGTATTCAGGACGTTTGGTTCTTTCTACCATTCTTACATATTCATTGTAATCAATAAAATCAGAATCGTTTATTTTTGATGTACTTGCCTGCTTAACACTAGTATATCTGCCGTTCTGAAACCCTGTAGCGATAACCGTTATCTGAATACTGTTATCCAGATCATGATCTATTCTTAGCCCATGAATAAGGTTTACTTCCGGATCGCACTTTTCTTTGATAGATTTTATGATGTTTTGAATTTCTACAAGAGTAATATCATCCGGGCCTGCAATATTAATAAGAACACCTGTAGCTCCTTCTATGCTGGTATCTTCCAGAAGAGGATTATCTATCGCGTTTGTAACTGCATCCAAGGCGCGGTTTTCTCCAGTACCAAAACCAATTCCCATAAGCGCATCGCCCTTGCCTTTCATGATTGTTTCAATGTCGGCAAAGTCTGTATTCTGGAATCCGGTTTCTGTTATAAGCTCGGAGATTCCCTGCACTCCGCGGCAAAGAACTTCGTCTGCCATTAGATATGCTTTATTCCACGATGTTGTATTATCAATAATTTTAAAAAGATATTGATTGGGAATAACGATTAGTGTATCAACTTCTTCGCGGAGTTTTGTTATACCTTCTTCGGCAAGTCTCATCTTGTAGCGCCCTTCAAATTCAAACGGCGTTGTAACAACCGCTACTGTAAGCGCTCCAAGCTGTTTTGCAATTTTTGCAATAACCGGCGCAGATCCAGTTCCTGTTCCGCCTCCGAATCCTGCACAGACAAAAACCATGTCCGCGCCCTTTAATGCTTCTGCAATTGCAATTTGATCTTCTATTGCCGCTTTTTCACCTTTATCCGGCACTCCGCCGGCGCCGCGTCCGCCTGTCACTTCTGCGCCAAGCTGCACCTTTACATCTGCCTTGCTCTTTTTATAGAGATCCTGAACATCTGTGTTAGCTGCAATAAATTCCACTCCGGCCATTTTTGCTTCGATCATGCGGTTCAGCGCATTTCCGCCTCCGCCGCCGGCAGAAATTACCTTAATAACTGCAGGAATATCATGGCGCAAGCTCCGGTTCTCCTTATTTTCCGCCGAAAAAGCTTTTAAAGGCGCAATATCCTGTGATTTAAATTGAAGTACCTGTGGTTTACCTCCAGAAACTTCTAGAACATGTTCACTCACCGCTAAAACATTCATTTTCATTCCCCTCCCGTGGTATGATCAAAAAAACTCTTCCTTTAACCAGTATTTTAATTTATCTATAAGAGCTACGCTCTTTTTATCGCCTTGCCTGATTTCAGACTTTCTTTCTGAAACATCCATTCCATCTCTTCTATTTCCTTCCAAAGCTAGTCCAATTGCAGTTGCAAAAGAAGGAGTCCTGTATTCTTCTACAAGTCCTCCCAATTCCTGAGACGGGATTGGACTTCCAAGCCTTGCAGGCAGCTTAAGTATTTTATTTGCAAGTTCAACAACTCCTGCAAGCTCTGCTCCGCCGCCTGTTAAAACAACGCCGCCGCCAAGAGGACGCGGAAGATTTATTGTATCGATATGCTGTTTTACCAATTTAAAAATTTCTTCCATTCTTGGTTTTATAATTGTTAGTATCTGTGAACGCGGAATAGACATGGGCGGTCTGCCTCCTACTCCGGGAACAATTACAGTTTCATTATCATCCAGCATTGAATCCCAGCAGCATCCGGCTTCTATTTTAATTTTTTCTGCATTTTCCAAAGAAATATTTTTTATTATTGATATATCGCTTGTAACCTGCGTTCCGCCTGCAGGTATTGTAAACGTTGAATACGGAGTTCCTTCTGTATAAATAAGAACATCTGATGTACCGCCTCCAAGGTCTACCAATACGACGCCTAAATCCATTTCTTCCTGAGTAAGGACTGCGCACCCTGCAGCAAGAGTCTGTAAAATTAATTCATTAACCCTGAACCCTGCTCTATTTACGCATTTAATTAAATTCTGCGCACCAGTTACAGCACAGGTAATAATATGCACTTCCGATTCAAGCCTTACCCCGATCATATCCATCGGATTACGAATGCCTTTTTGATCATCAACTTTAAAATTCTGCGGAATTACTTCCAGTATTTGCCTGTCGGTTGGTATTACAACAGCTTTTGCCGCTTCTATTACCCTGTTTATATCTTCCTGTCCAATTTCTCTTTCTCTTACATCGCGCTTTTTTCCCGTAACGCCAACTACTCCGCGGGAATTTATTCCGTTAATGTGGTTTCCGCCGATTCCTGTCCAGCAGTCAGTTACTTCAAGACCGCTCATCATCTCTGCATCTTCTATAGCTGCAGAAACCGCGCGAAGTGTAGCTTCAATATTAACTACTACTCCCTTTCTTAAACCTGTAGACGGTTTTTGCCCTACTCCAATAATTTTTAGGCTTCCATCTTCATCACGCTCACAGATAACTGCGCGCACACATGTAGAACCTATATCCAAAGATACAATTGTTTCGCTCATAATAACCCCAAATCAAAAAAGCATATCTGTTTCATCAGGACTGCTCCTTTATTTTATATGAACCCATTCCGGATCTAAAATCAATTTCCTGCGGTTTTTGAATATCATTATCAAATACATTCAGCATAAGCAGCATATAACGCAGTGTGTCTTCTGTTAAATTGTTTTCTACCCTAACTTTGATGGAACTATGGACAGGATAAATAACAAGATCGAATCCATCCCATACTTTGCGTTCTATGCGTATTTCAGAAATAGAAGATAATAATTCCGGAGATGAAGTTCCCATATGACAAAGATTTTCTACCAAAGGAATAAGTGCAGAAGGAAGTCTCATATTCAGCTGAACATTTTCTATTCCGGAAAGAACCGGATAATTGACAGTTTCGGCAGAACCAATCTGCCCGATTTTAAAGAACACTCCATTTCTGTCTACAAAAACAGGAACCTGAACAGAATTAATATTTGTTAAAGTGACAGCAGCCGGCTGACGCGGATTTAAAAAGATAGACAATCTGTCAGGAAAACGCTTAATTACAACAGCAGATTCAACAAGAATATGAGATGAAAGTTTGTCGCGTATAACAGCCGTATTAACAGAAAAGAAAGATGATGTTTCGTCTATTCCTGCAATAGAAAGAATCTCTGTGCGCTGAAGCCCGGAAAAACCGTGTACTTCTATGGTAGAAAACGGAATGAACGGACTAACAACAAAAAGCCAAACCAACTGTGCAAGGAAAATTACTGCAGCAATAATTAAAAGTCTTTTTAAGCCTTTTTCTATTTTTCCGGCAGATTTCTTTTTATTGTTTATATTTTCAGAGTCAATGCAGTAATAATCAGTACTCATCATTTTCCTCCTGATTATCATAAGTTATATCTACAGAACATCCGTTTGAATTTAATCCTGCTTTTCTTGCAACATTTGTTATAAGCCCTGCGCATATAAGGGTAGTAACCAGCGAAGATCCGCCAGCAGAAAAGAAAGGCAGCGGAATTCCTGTTGCCGGTAAAGCGCCGGAAACAACCGCAGTATTTAAAAGCGCCTGTGATACAATCATTGTTGTTAACCCTGCCGCCAATAATCTTCCAAATACTGTTTTGCTTTTTAATGCGGCTCTGTAACCAATTACGCCAAAAACAGCAAATAACGCAAAGAATAAAAGTATACCTATAAATCCGGTTTCTTCTACATACGCGCTAAAAATAAAATCGGAATGGATTTCAGGAATGCTTGCAATTTTACGCGTACCCTCTCCTATTCCTTTTCCGAAAAAACCGCTTGAAACAATTGCATCGCGGCTTGCATTCACCTGAAAACCCGCTCCCATAGGATCCCATTCAGGTCTTAAGAAACTTACTAAACGCCTTACTCTATGTTCTTTTGTAAATATTAAAAGTGCAGAAACCGGAATTATCATTGCAACAGCCGCAAAAAAATAACGGTAACGCATTCCTGCAAGAAAGAAAATTATCATCGCATTAAAAACTATAAATACTGCTGTAGAAAAATTGTTTTGCATGTAAATTAAACCGAAGAAAAGCCCTGTAACAATAACAGGAGGAAGAATACCGGAATAAAAATTATCCAGATTGTTTGCTTTTTTATCAAGTAAATGCGCAAGATAAAGCGGAAGCACAAACTTTACCATTTCAGAAGGCTGATACGATACAGAACCAATTTCTATCCAGCGTGAAGCTCCGTAACGCTCTACTCCAATACCGGGAATAAGGGTTAAAATACACAAAAAAGCAGCAATACAAACCAGCGGTAAAACAAATTTTCTTAATGCAGAAAGGCTGATATAAGAAAAAACAAAAAATGCCGCAACACCTATTACCGCAAAAATTAACTGCCTTATAATAAAATAATTACCGTCTCTGAAGAAACGTGCTGCAAAAGAATATGATGCTGAATAAAGCGTAACAAGACCTGTGCCCAAAAGCAGTATCACGCAAAAGTAAAAGAGGTGTACTGTTTTCTGATCTTGCGATCTTTCTGCATCAAACTGATACATTTTTTTCCCCTACTGAATCTTCAATGTTGAAAGTGCAATAATTGCAAACAACCCGCCCAGGACCCAGAATCGGATAACTGTTTTGGTTTCCGACCATCCCATAAGCTCATAATGATGATGAAGAGGCGCCATTTTAAAAACTCTCTTCTTCCGCAATTTAAAAGAAACAACCTGAATAATAACTGATGCGATCTCCAAAACGAAAACTCCGCCGCAGATCAGAATTAATATTTCTTTTTTTGTTATTAAAGAAATAACTGCAATTACGCCGCCTAATGAAAGACTGCCTACATCGCCCATAAAAACTTCTGCAGGATGAGCATTAAACCAAAGGAAACCTACGCATGCTCCTGCGGCGGCAAGACAGAATACTGTAAGCTCTGCAGCCTGCGGAATATGAGGTATGCCGAGATATGCAGAAAAATCATAACGTCCGGAAATATATGTAAGAACTGCAAGAGTTAAAAAAACAATAATTAAAAGTCCTGCCAATAATCCGTCTAAACCATCAGAAAAGTTAACAGCATTTGATTCGCCTACAACCAGTAATACAGCAAACGGAATCCACCAAAAACCCATATCAAAAACAGGATCTTTAAAAAACGGAATATACAAAGCAGTTATATTCTCTTCTCCTGAATAATAAATAACAAGAACAATAGCTATTGCCGCGGCAAACTGCCCTGCCAGTTTTGCCCATGCAGGCAATCCTTCGGAATTATGTTTTTTTACTTTTAGGTAATCATCTATAAAACCAATTGCGCCAAACGCGATAAAAGCGCACATTGTAATCCATACTGCCCTATTCTGCAGATTACCCCAGAAAAGCATTGCAATAACTACAGAAATAATTATCAATATTCCGCCCATGGTCGGCGTTCCGGATTTAATTAAATGTGTCTGCGGTCCATCCAGCCGGATCGACTGCCCAATTTTTAGTTTTTGCAGATACTCAATTATTTTTGCGCCGAAAATAAAGCAAATTAATAAAGTTGTAAGAGCTGCAAACGCGCTTCTGAATGTGAGGTAGCCAACAACACGGAATGGAGTAAAAATACTGTACAGTTGTTCAATCAGCTCAAGAAACATCGGAACCCCCAATTAACATTTCTGTAAGTCTTTCCAAAGCACAGCCGCGCGATCCTTTTAATAGAACAAGATCACCGGACTCTAAAAAATTGTCCAAAGTTTTGGAAAGTTCGTTAATATCATTTGTATAAAAATGTATTTTTCCGTTTTCTGTCATTTTTTGCGATGTTACTTTTATTTCATTTCCAAACAGAAAAACCTTATTTGCCGCAGATTCCGATAAAATACTTCCCAGTTTTTTATGTTCATCACCGGAATTAATGCCCAGTTCAAGCATATCTGCAATAACATAAACTTTTCTTCCCTGCCATTCTACAGAATCGCAGAATTCAACCGCTTTGGCAGTAGATTCAGGGTTTGCATTATAGCAGTCACGGACAACAGTTGTGCGTCCTTTTAAAATTTCCAGCCTGCCAAACATTGGCTTAACGGATTCAAGCCCCTGTTTAATTGTTTCTTTTTTTACAGGAATTTCTTTTGCTATTGCAATAGCCGCAATTGCATTTTCCAGGTTATGTCTGCCAGGAAGGGAAAAATTAATTTTTTCTTCCGCCCAGTTTACCTCTGTACCGTTAAGCCCAAGACTTAACGCTCCTTTAAATTCTTCAAAACTTTCTGCGCTGTAATGTTTTATCTTTCCATTAACACCTAAAGTTAGTTCTTCTGCAAAATCATCATTTTCCGGAATCAATGCAATATCATTAATATTTAAATAATTGTAGATACATTTTTTTTCTTTAAGGATTCCTGCCTTTGTGCCGAAGAATTCGATATGGGCAGAACCTATGTTTGTAACAAGCGCGATGTTTGGTTTTAAAACAAATGTAATCTCTGATATTTCGCCCGGTCTGTTCATTCCAAGCTCAAAAACACCAACTTCATGATGTGCCCTTACATCAAAAACAGAAAGCGGAAGGCCGGTTTCTGAATTAAGGTTGCCTTTGTTCATTACAGTATTTTTTTCTTTGGAAATAATCGCAGCAGTAATTTCTTTGGTAGTAGTTTTACCGGACGACCCTGTTATTCCAATTTTTATAAGATTGGGAAATTTTTCAAGATAAACCCTGGCAGAATCCTGAAGCCCTTTCAGAGTATTTGATACTATAATTAAATCTTTGCCTGTTTTCTGCGCAATTTCTTCCAGATTAAAACTTTCCAAAGCAGATGAAGCAACTACAGCAGCTCTTGCACCTGCATAAAAGGCTGAAGCTACAAAACTATGACCATTACATGAAGATCCTTCCAATGCAAAAAATAAACTGCCCTCTTTTACCGTGCGGGAATCGATGGATACAGAAGAAAAACCATTATCTGCAGAAAATGAAACATGGCGCGCTCCAATTGAATTGGATAGTTCGCCAATTCCCATTAAGCTAGTATCCATGCTCCATTCCCCCCATTATTCTTACCTGAAGAAAATACTCAGGTTGTATCTTGCGTAAATCCAATTGATTTTTTGCTATGTCTTCTATCCTGTCCGGCGAAGAAAATTCAGAAATACCTGCTATAAGTCTTTTATTGCTTTCTACCCATTCTATCTGAGTCTGTTCCAGACGAGCTAATTCTCTGGAAAGATTCTGATACCTGTTCGACTGCCATACCAAAAGACACAGAAAAAGCGGAATAGTTAAAACCAGAAAATATAAAAACAGGTATTTTTTAATCATTATCATCTCCGTTTAGTACTTTTTCGACAACGCGCAGTCTTGCGCTTCTGGAAGGAGGGTTCCGCTCAATCTCACTTTTACCGGGTGTAACACCCTTTTTGGTCAGTAAATTAACTGAACGGCGTCCATTACACTTACATATCGGCGCTTGCTGTGGGCAGGTACAGTTTTTATTCTTGGATCTAAGGAAATTTTTAACAATCCTGTCTTCCAATGAATGAAAACTGATAATCCCGAGCCGTCCCCCCGGCTCGAGAACCCTAAGCGCTGCCTCAAGGAGAGAATGGAGCTTTGATAACTCACCATTTACTGCAATACGCAATGCCTGGAAAGTCCTGGTCGCAGGATGTATCTGCCCGTGTCTATAAGAAGCCGGCACGGCTCTGGAAACCAAATCGGCAAGCGCCGAAGTAGTTGTAATTGTCGATCTCTGCCTCTCATTTACAATTTGAGAAGCAATACGTCTTGAATACTTTTCTTCTGCATTCTGGAACAATAAATCGGCAAGCTCGCGTTCAGGAAGAGAAGCCAAAAGGTCGGCGGCTGTTACTCCTTTGGAACTATCGATACGCATATCAAGAAATTCATTTTTTTCAAAAGTAAAACCCTTGCCGCTTTTTTTATAATGATAAAAACTGACGCCTAAATCAAAAAGGATTGTATCTGGTCTTTTATATTCCTGCGGATAATCGCCGAAGAAATCATGCGACCAACCATTATAAAAATGAACACGGCCATTAAAAACTTCCAGACGTTTTTTTGCAATGGCAAGAATATCGCTGTCGGCATCGATTGCTACAATATCAATTTCTGAGAACTTTGAAAGGAATGCATAACTGTGTCCGCCTTCCCCTGCATTGGCATCAATCATAAGCTCGTTTTTTTCTCTGGGTCCAAGTAACTCAATTGTTTCCTGAAGCATTACAGGGGTATGTGTATAATCTGTCATATACTCCCCTCTTCCACAAAGAAGTTAACTTTTCCATGCATTCTCTTATGAACATCTTTGTTAATATTGCGGACTTCTTCCATAAAGGCTTTGTTATATTCTACATTCCAGATTTCCAAATGACCTTTAATGCTTACAACAAGGCAATCCTTTGTAAGATTGGCATAAGACCTTAAAATAACAGAAATTGGAATTCGTCCTGTTTTTGGATCGATATCTACAGTGCTTGCAGTGCTGATATGCTGATATTCAAAAGCTTCAATTTCTTCTGCTGTCCATTCATTTTCTTTGCTTTCTTTTTTAAAGGTGGAAATAAAATGTTCATAAGCTGCGGATGTCATAACCCAGACACATAATTCTTTCCCCTGCGTGATTACCAGTTTTCCGGTATATCGTTCTCGCAAAGGAGCTGGAATTACTACCCGTCCTTTATCATCCAGAGTGCTTTCAAATGTACCAGTTTGCAACGCAAATTCCACTTACTTCCCCAATATTCTAATTAATTCCACTAAATGACACCTTCAGTATTTCCTATTTATAATCTGCGGTCAAGCACTATTCATAATATTTTTGTAATTTTTTTCAAAAAAACGCTAAATCAGCTTAACGCTCATGTAGTAAATATGCATAATTGCTCAAATTTTGCTTTTTAGCTATGATTTATCAATGCATATAAGCGAATTTTTTTTGGTTTTTCCTGAAGGTGATGTTCAGGAAATACAGGGGCGCCTGCCGTTTAATGCCCTTGTTGATATGAATGGCAATGTATTAAGGCTGCCCCTGCCTACCAATAAAATGATTGTTTTTAGGGTTGCAGGCATAAAAACAGAAGAAAGAAAAGGCGTAAGCGAAACTTTTCATTTTCTGGATTTACTAAGCGCAGAGGAACTGCTTGAGTACACAGCCTAAATCCAAAGGACTTCTCGCGGAGGCGCAGAGACGCAGAGGTAATATAGGAATAAAAAATGAGAGCAGTTTGCATAAAACTCTTAAATTCCAATATACAGGTGACGGGGGAAAAACCGAAGAAAATGTCGGCAGCTTTGTCGCCGATGGAATAAGAAAAGACGGCGAATATATCGAGGTTCAAACAGGCAGTTTTGCCCCTTTAAAAAAGAAAGTAAAAGCCTTTGCCGCTTTGGGAAAAGTGCGTATTATTCACCCAATTGCTGCTGCCAAAAAAATTGAAGTTTACGATATTAAAGGAAAGCTCCTTTACAGGCGAAAAAGCCCCGTACACGGCTCTTTATGGGATATTTTTGACGCTCTTCTTTCTGCCCCGGAGATTCCTCTAATTAAAGGCGTTACAGTAGAAGCCGTCATCGTAGATATTACCGAAAAACGGATAAAAGACGGCAAAGGCTCAAGACGCCGGAAGGGCATCAGCAAGTTTGACAAAGAACTGGCTGCTTTTCATGAACGCCATGTCTTTGGCAAAAAATCTGATTATTTAAAATATTTTATTCCGTTTAAAAAAGGCGAAGAATTTACTGTATCTTCCCATGCTCAAAAAGCAAATATAAAAAGGCATTTCTCCCAAAAAGCGCTCTATGTTCTTACCAAAATGAAGATAATAAAAAGAATCAGAAAGGAAAAACAAGCCTGGGTATATGTCCGCAGTTAGATAAGTTCAAGATACTTTTCTATTTCTTCTGCGGTCGGTAATCCAAGTACATGTAACGCTGTCTCTTGCGCTTTTTCTATAGTTAAACCGGAAATTGTTTTTTTTACTGCCGCAATAGAAGCAGCACCCATGCTGAATTTCCGCAAGCCAAGCCCAATTAAAACAGGCACAGCTTTAACATCATTGCCAAGCTCTCCGCAGATAGATATTGATTTTCCGGCATCATTAAAGGCAGAAATTGCTGTTTTAATTAGCCTGAATACAGCAGGATGATAACATTGATAATAACTTTCTACTGTTTCGTTCATCCGGTCGGCGGCGCACAAATACTGGCATAAATCATTGGAACCAATACTGGCAAAATCAACCTCTTGGGCGGCTAAATCGGCAATATGCGCAATGCCGGGTACTTCTATCATTATGCCGGTTTTTACATCGTTAAATTTTATCCCTTCTTTTTTTAGTTCATTGCCGGCTTCTTTAATTATTTTTTTAGCATTTCTTATATCATCCAGCGAAGTTATCATTGGAAGCAGAATCCACAAATTACCGTAAACAGAAGCTCTTAAAGCCGCTCTTATTTGTGTTTTTAAAATATCACGGTTAGAAAAGCAAAACCTGATTCCTCGGTTACCCAAAAACGGATTATCTTCACGTTTAAAGTCTAAATAAGGAACCTGTTTATCTCCGCCAATATCCAAAGTACGCAATACAACAGGTTTTTCGTTAAAACATTCCAATATTTTTTTGTATGAATAAAACTGCTCGTCTTCCGGCGGCAGCTTATTATGTTCCATATAAAGAAACTCGGTTCTTAAAAGCCCGACAGAATCTGTAAAACTCTGCATTTTTAACTCTTCATCGTTAGAACTGGAAATATTCAGGGAAATCTCTATTTTTGTTCCGCAGGCAGTTCGCCCTTCCTTCTCCAGAAACCCTTCGGTTTCCTGTCTTTCGCGGTTAAAAACCCCGCTTTTTTCCAGAAACTCTTTTTTAACATCATCCTTTGGATCAACAATTACTGTTCCTTCTTCTGCATTAACCGCAACAAGCTGACCCTGTTTTATCGAGTTTAAAAGTCCTTCTATACCCAAAACAGCGGGAATCCCAAAGCTTTTGGCAATAATTGCAGTATGAGAAGTAATTCCGCCCGCCTCGGTAATAATAGCCAGGACTTTATCCCTTTTTAATCCAGCAGTATCAGATGGTAATAGTTCCCTTGCGGCAACAATTACAGGTTCAGGAAGGTTAGAAAGCCCTTCGGTTTTCTGACCATACCATATTTTAAGAAGCAATGCGCGTACATCATCAAAATCTGCGGCGCGTTCAGAGATAAGCGGGTCAGGTGTATTGCGCAGAACATTTAAGACTGTCTCATAAACCTGATAAACAGCCCAAGCGCCTGACCATCTTTCATTTAAAATACGAGCGGGAATTTCTTCGTTAATAATTATATCTTCTACAATTTCTTTTTGAGCATCAAAAATAGCTGCTTTTGCAGAATCTACTTTTAACATTGAAACTTTGATTTTTTCGAGTTCTTCCAAAGCTTGTTTTTTTACAGAAAAATAACGATTTAGATGTGCCTGCTCCTGCCCGGATAAAATAAAACTTTCTGCAGGTATGTCATAATTTTTATTATATATAAATACATGCCCCACAGCCGCGCCTGGAGCAACTCCTTTTCCGTGTAACATCATCATATAAAAAACAAGGCTGCCGGTAATTGGCAGCCTTACTGTTTCTTACCAGCCGTCGACCATGTCGTCCGGATCACGGTGATGTTCAGAGAAAAGGTCTGTTTCTGCGCGAAGGTCATCAAAGTAGATATAATAACTGCCTCTGGCTTCCAGTGGATCTACATCAATGCGGAAACCTGTTATTTTAATGCCAAAGTTACCCTGATGGTGATAACTTCGCTGTACTACGCCGCTTAAACCGTCATCTGGAGCAGGCGGAATTGCAACAGTCATTCTCTGCCAGCCCAGGAAGTTAAGTTTTCCCATGACAAACTCATAGTTTCTTCCGTAGAAGTCCTGAATTAAAAGTACAAGGGTATGATTAAAATTACGGCCTGCAACCCAAACAGAGACAGTTTTTGTTATACCTTCTACCGGAATTGGGCGGCTTGGGTAAATTCTAAAACTTGTATAACCCCTGCGTAAAAAGTCTACTCTTGTACCCAGAACATGTTCATCTGCAATGTTAAGACCTTCTTCGTCTGGAATCGGAGTTTTGCCAGCTGGGGAACCCCTGAATAATCTGGTTGTTGTATATCCGTCATCGTTGGACATTGTTGACAACCAAAAACCGTCATGCTCAAATTTTTCGACAGATACTTCCCTTATTAACTGCTGAGCAGACTCAATACCCAGTCTTTCTGGATCAGGTGAGCCGATTTCTCTCTCTTGCTGGGCATATGCAAACCCGCCGATAAACAGGATTAAAGCAATTGCTAAAAACTTCTTCATTTTTTTTCTCCTTAATTGCTTGACCAAAGTCTGTCAACATTTGCCGGATCGGCCAAATCATTACCGTCAAACAGAGCTTCAAACATATCTGTCAGAATCTTTAATTGTTTGAAATAGATATAGAAATTATCGACTCTCTCTACAGGCTGAGTCCAAATCCTAAACTTGACAAAAGACAACCCTGCATAAGAAGGCAGTGTTCGTCTGGACTGAGATATATTAGACGGTATATTAACTCGCAGGTTTCTCCAACCCGGAAAAGCAATATCGCCGAGATGAAGTGCGTGAACAACTCCGCGATGGTCTCTTATATAAACTTCTATATAATACCTAAGGTTTGCACCCCAAACCCACATATCCATATTGGAAACTCTGCCTGGAATGGGGATTTCAAAAGGTTTTTCGTCCGCATCATCTGCCAGTGTAGGATATATGTCTATCCAGTTATATCCCCTGCGGTCAAACTGACCATGTATACCAAAACTTCTGATAGGCGGAGAATTGGGGTCTCTGTTGTAACCAAAGACTGCAACCGGCCAGGCATCAACATAAGCAGTAAGCGGGAATCTTTGCGCGTTTCCATTACTGTCCTGAGCTACAGAACCATCAGCGTTTCTTACAGGCGAAATAAACCTGCTGGCTTGAGTTCTCCAAATATACGG
Source organism: Treponema sp. (assembly GCA_009785215.1). GTDB lineage: Bacteria > Spirochaetota > Spirochaetia > Treponematales > Breznakiellaceae > WQXQ01. Next base: position 29,691 of record WQWU01000018.1, read on the forward strand.
AGCGCCATCGTCCCCGTTAAAAGATTCCAGAATTTTTGTTTCCCAGGCAACGGTCCTATCCTGACCATATCCTGAAAAGACCGTTATACATGCCCAAGTAATCAGGCAGATAATTTTGAAACTAGCGTGTTTCATCAATAACTCCTCTTTTAAAAGCCTTGTTTTCAATTATATTTATTTACACTGCCTTTGTCAATCGGCAAGAAGTATTTTCTCTATTTTACTCTATTTTATTGATTTTACGCAATACCTCCTTATCAATTTCTTTTGGGTTTAAAACGGTAAATTTTGACCTAATCTGCCCTTCAGATATTCCGCTGAAAACCATCCCCGCAACAGGGGAAACCTGGGTAAGGGGCGAATCGTCAATGATCAATACAATATCCAGAGGCGCTGCGGAAGGGTTCAGCCAGGAGAAAAGTATTACAGGTATACCTGCTTTTCTGTCAAGAAAATCAATACCGGAGCCGGCTAGTACCACGCAGGAGGGATCGAAATCATCGGGAAAATCGGGGAAATCTGTAAAAAAGGAAATCTGCCCTGCGGCATTCTGCTGCCTTGCTCCGCGTAAAAAGGAATCTCTAATTTGCGCACCAATAAGGAGATTTTGATTTGAATCGATAAAAACAGCTATGTTTCCCTTCTCACCGGCAAAGATTGCGGCAGCCCGCCCTGCCCTGTAAAAATCGGCATCAATATCAGTTCTGTATACATAAAAACCGTTAAAAGCTTCAGGTTCCTCGGTTTGTGTTTCCCTTCCTGTCAGTATTACTATGGAAGTTTTATTGTTCTTTTCGCGGTACATCGATGCAGAACGGCTGAATCTTACCGGAAAAATAACACAAAACGGACGTGACGAGACTTCCATTACAGCATAGGGAATAATATCGTCTCCTGCGTCATTTGCGATATTAACAGTTTTTATCGGGCGGAAAATCGCTAGAGATGTTTTAAAAGCGTCCTTTTTCAGCCTTTCATCACCGTAAAGTCTTATAAATGATTCTTCTACAACGATAAGAACAGGGGAACGGAAAGAGAAAATTATCAGCGGGAGACAAACTGCCAAAATCAGGGCAGATAATAATAGCCGTTTTTTTTGCTTTATCATTGTTTTACGGATCATATCATACTCACATACCTTGACCAAGCATATATAAACCCATTAATATGAATAAAATTACGCTTTCAAGGAGAAAATCAATATGACAAGTTATAGAGAATTAGGTCTTGTAAACACAAAAGACATTTTTAAGAAGGCCATTTCAGGCGGATACGCTATTCCAGCGTACAATTTTAATAATATGGAACAAATGCAGGCTATTATTCAGGCTTGTGTAGAAACAAAATCCCCTGTTATTTTACAGGTTTCTGCAGGCGCCCGAAAATACGCCAATCAGAACATCCTTCGCAACATGGCAAGGGGTGCTGTAGAATATGCCCACGAATTAGGCTGCGATATTCCTATCGTTCTGCACCTTGATCACGGCGATACTTTTGAAATCTGCAAGGATTGTATCGAAACCGGTTTTTCTTCTGTAATGATAGACGGCTCGCACCTTCCTTACGACGAAAACGTAGCTCTTACAAAAAAAGTCTGCGAATTTGCACATTCTCAAAAAGACTATGTGTCTGTAGAGGGAGAACTTGGGATTCTTGCAGGCGTAGAAGACGAAGTTTCATCCGAACACAGTTCATATACCGAGCCGTCCGAAGTTGTCGATTTTGTAAGCAAGACAAAAGTTGATTCTTTGGCTATCTCTATCGGAACAAGCCACGGCAGAACAAAGTTTAAACCCGAACAATGTACAAAAGATGCCAATGGCATCCTTATACCTCCTCCGCTCCGCTTTGACATTCTGGAAGAAATCGAAAAACAAATACCGGGCTTCCCTATTGTTCTGCATGGCTCTTCATCTGTTCCTGTTGAATATGTTCAAATGATCGAAAAATTCGGCGGTAAATTATCTGATTCTGTCGGTATCCCCGAAGAACAACTTCGCAAGGCCGCAAAAAGCGCAGTATGCAAAATTAACATCGATTCTGACGGACGTCTTGCAATGACAGCCCTTGTACGCAAAATCCTTTTTGAACAGCCGGAAGAATTTGATCCTCGTAAATTTATCGGACCTGCAAGAGATGAATTAAAGAAATTGTATGCACACAAAAATCTGAATGTATTAGGATCAGCAGGACAGGCGTGAAAAACAATTTGTCAATGATTCCATTACTTTTAACAAAGAATTGGAATCTAGCGGTAAAAATAGCGTCAAGTTTATTTAGAATTGGTAAAGCCCGTTATCTCTTAAAGCGAAACTTTGGTTTTGACCATTTTAAAAATTTGGCGCTTGTTTACTTTAAACCTACAGGCGCATGTAACTTACGCTGTAAAACCTGCGGTCAGTACGGTGATAAAGGCGTAATGAATGATTGCGCCGCAGAAGAAAACAAAAAAATCCTGCCGCTGGAAACATGGAAAAAATTCGTTGACGAAATTGCCCCCCAAAAACCAACTATTTATGTTTGGGGCGGAGAACCTTTTTTATATCCCGATTTATTCCCTCTTTGTAAATATATGGTAGATAAAGGTCTTTTAATCAGTGTAAATACAAACGGCACCTTTATGGAAAAACATGCCGAACAGATTGTACGTGATAAATGGGGAACAATTTTTGTTTCGCTTGATGCATTCCGTGAAGTTAATGATGATCTTCGCGGTAAAGGCGTTTACGATAAAGTAATTGCCGGTTTTAAAGCAATTGACAGAGAAAAGAAAAAACAAAAAGCCAAGTATCCAATGCTTGGTATGGTAACTGTTGTATCAAATAAAAACTATATGGATTTGGCTAACCTTTCAGAAGCAAGCAGAGAGTATAATATCGATCTGCATGTATATAATTTAGGTACATATACAAACGATAATATTGTTGCAACTCAAAAACAATTTATGAAAGAAAAACTCGATACCGATATTGATTGTTTAGAAAGTTATAACACCGGTTACAATCTTGGGATCGATGGAAAAAAACTGCACGTTATATTAAAAGATATTCAGGAAAAAAACTTTGGTCATACTATTTTAACAGTTCCTACTTTAAATCCAGAAAAAACACATACATATTATGCCGAACTGGAAACTCCTGTACGCAATCATTGTGTTGTTCCATGGTGTCAGCTTAATGTCGATTATAATGGTAATGTACACTTCTGCGCAGATTACCCTGATTATATAATAGGAAATATCACTCAGCAGTCAGCAAAAGAAATTTACAACGGAGAACGCGCAAACAAGTTTAGAAAAGCTCTTAACGAAAGCGAGGGCGGAATGTTCCCGGGCTGCTTACGCTGTTATCAGAATATGCTCTTTGGAAGAAAGATTAAAGGTTTTTAATATTCCATATAATAAAATTATTTGGAGGAAAGATGCTGACCGAACCGTTAAAAGATATGTTTAACAAACAATTTTTTGACAAATTTACAAAAGACTTAAAACTTGTCATTAAAGATTTTAATAACCGAAAGTTTGTTTCCCAAATAATGGACGAAAAATGGGAAAATATGGAATTTAAACAGCGGTGTCAGCATATCACAACAGTTCTTAAAGATTTTTTGCCTGCGGATTATAAAAGCGCAATTGCAAAAATACTTGAATTACTGGAACAATTAAAAGATGATTATGATTTTTCAAAAGTAAATGATACAGCATTCGGCTTATCACTGGAATATGGGTGGATTCTGGATAATTTTGTTGAACAATACGGTGTTAATGATTATGAAACATCGGTTAAAGCAATAGAAAAAATTACCCAATTTACAAGCTGTGAATTTTCTGTCCGTCCTTTTATTATTAAATATCCGGAAAAAATGATGAAGCAGATGTTAATTTGGTCAAAACATAAACATTGGGGCGTAAGAAGGCTTTCGTCGGAAGGCTGCCGTCCGCGGCTTCCCTGGGCAATGGCTTTACCAAATTTAAAAAAAGATCCAGCTCCAATAATTCCTATTTTAGAAAATCTTAAAAATGATATATCAAGATTTGTAAGGCTTAGCGCTGCGAATAATCTGAATGATATAGCAAAAGATAATCCAAAAACCGTAATAAATCTGGTAAAAAAATGGCAAAAGGAATTTCCCGGCAAGTCTGATAATGTAAATTGGGTTATAAAACATGGCTGCAGAACGCTTTTAAAACAAGGTAATGCAGAAGTTATGGAACTATTTGGTTTTGATGCAGTAAAAAATATTACTATTAAAGATTTTAAAATTTCAAAAGCAAAAGTTAAAATAGGCGAAGCGCTGCAATTTGAATTTAAACTAATTAATAAAAGTGCAAAAAAAACAAAAATTAGGCTTGAATACGGAATTTATTACCAAAAAGCCAATAAAACTTTATCAAAAAAAGTCTGCAGGATTAGCGAGAAGGAATATGATAAAAATTCGGTAACAAACATTACCAGAAAACATTCATTTAAAGCGGTTACAACAAGAGTATTACATCCTGGTCTTCATCAGGTTTCTGTTATCATTAATGGAAAAGAATTTGAAAAATATAATTTTGAACTTGTAAAAAAAATTAATTAACTATATTATATACTTAAATATTCGGAGGAAAATTATGACATTAAACTTAAAGAAAATTATTTTCTTATTTGTAATTGCCGGCTTTTTATCTTTTCAGGTTTCTGCTCAGTCCAATACTGAACACCAAATTGTCGGAAAATGGGAACATATATCAGGTGATTGGATTTGGTTTTTTGGTGATTCTGAAATAATTGAATTTAGATCTAACGGAACTGCAATTAGTTACGATGAATTTGAAGCCGGTAATTGGAGTATTTCAGGCCAGCAATTAACAGTCGTAGACGATGATGGGAATAGATTCGTGTATAGATTTTCCATAAATAATAATATATTGACTATAACTGATTCGGATGATGATGTTGGAAGATGGGAAAGGTTTTGATAAATATTTTTAAATTAAATAGAAATTATATTTATCTCTTGTTTTAATACCCAATAGCCCCTTGTTTTTTATTAAGTAAAATACCATAATGTTCATCCTATGGAACAAGTAATCTGGGTCTGGAACTACATGAAAGGAAAAAGATTCGTCTTTTGCTGCGGCATTTTCCTTTCTATTGTTACGGCGGCAATGCGTGTTATAAACCCGATGCTGGGGCTTAAAATAATTGACGAAGTTATAATACCCGGCAATACAGAACCCCTGATCCCCCTCCTTATTACCATGATGATTGTCCAATTAGCCCGCCTAAGTTTGTACTATTTCATGATTATATTGATGGAAATTGCCAGCACAGATGTAATGACACGTCTTCGTCAGGATATGTACGAAACTGTTCAATGGCAGGATTTCCGCTTTTTAGGCTTATTCCCAACAGGAAACCTGATGACACGTATGACTCAAGACCTTGATCGCCTGCGTCACACAGTAGCATGGGTTTCTTATCAATTTATTGGAGCAATCGCGCTTTTTGTATCTACTTTTACATTTTACATGATTATTAACTGGCGTCTTGCATTGTGCCTTGTCGCTGTTACTCCTTTTATTTTATACATCAGCCGCAGGTTTGTAAAAAAAATAAGACCGCGTTTTATGCTTCTGCGGCAAAAACTTACAGACCTTGGAACTGCAGTAACAGAAAATATCGAAGGTAACCGAATCGTAAGAGCTTTTGCCCGTGAAGAATACGAAAAAGAAAAAGTAGAAAAACATAATACCGAGTTCCGTGACATATCATGCGAGAACGCAGTTATCTCCGCAAAGTACCAGCCGTTTTTAGAAACAGCCAGCCAATTATTAATGGTAATTATGCTTGTTGTAGGCGGTTATTTCCTTATTCAGGAATGGATGACTCCCGGCGAATATATGGCGTTTTCTTCATTAACATGGGCGCTCTCCATGCCAATGTGGATGCTTGGTCCTCTATTGGCAGATTTAGAACGCTACACTTCTGCTGGAAAAATGATACGTGAAGTTGTTGAAGCCCCAAAAGGAATTTCTGATATTTCGGGCGCTGTAGAACTTTCAAAAAAACCTTTGGGAAAAATTGAGTTTAGGGATATTAAATTAACGATAAACGAAACAGAAATCCTGCAGGATATTAATTTTATTGCAGAAGCAGGATCCACAATTGGAATTCTTGGCAGCACAGGTTCGGGAAAAACTTCTCTTGTTAATCTTCTTGCACGTTTTTATGAACCTGACTACGGAGCAGTTTTACTGGATGGCGAGGATATCAGGCGTTATACATTATCTTCGTTAAGAAAGCACATTGGGCTTGCAATGCAAGATGTATTTTTATTCTCGGATTCTGTTAAGGGAAATATTTCTTACGGAAGACTCGGCATGAGCGATGAATCGATAAAAAAACACGCTATACAATCCGACGCCGATAGTTTTATAACAAAAATGAATGATGGTTATGAAACACTGGTCGGAGAACGAGGCGTTGGCATCTCGGGAGGACAAAGGCAAAGGATTGCTTTAGCAAGAGCTCTTGCAGTGGAACCTTCCATTCTTGTGTTAGATGATACTACTTCGGCAGTTGACAGCGAAACAGAACATTTTATTCAGCAGCAATTAGAAAATCTTGATTTTTCATGCACAAAAATTATAATTGCACAAAGAATTTCTTCTTTAAGAAAAGCGGATATCATTCTTGTTATGGATAAAGGACGCATTATAGAAAGAGGAACTCATAACGAATTACTAGAAATGAAGGGATTTTATCACAATATTTGGACACTTCAGTATAATGCAGGTTTGGAAGCAATGGACATTGCAGCAATGAATACTGCAGCATTAAACAATGCAGCAAAGGAGGTTAAATAATGGCCTTCTGGAATAAACGTGTGCAAAAAACAGCAAAAGAACGCAACCGCTATGATGCCGATGAATATCTTGATGAAAAGGTAAGTCTTTTTAATGTAAAACGTGTACTTGGATATTTAATAAAAGCGCAGGGACATTTAAAACTTTCTCTTGTGTTTAGTATTCTTTCCAGCATCGCATCTCTTGTTGGTCCATTATTTATAAAACGCGCTTTAGATGAAGCAGTTCCAAACAAGGATTTAAGGCTTCTTATAATGATGGGTGTTTATTTAACAGCATCGATAATCATTAGCGTCGCATTAAGCACAATCCGCAATATTCTTGTTGCAAAAGCAGGCGCTGGTATTATTCATGATATAAGGCAGGATTTATTTTCTCATTTACAAAAACTGGCTTTTAGTTTTTTTGATTCACGGCCTCACGGAAAAATATTTGTTCGTGTTGTTCCGTATGTAAACAGCGTTTCCGATGCATTAAGTAACGGAATTATCAACTTTGTTATAGAAGTTTTAAATATCTTTTTTATTATTTTCTTTATGTATCAGGTTGATCCTCATTTGGCAACTGTTACTGTAATTGGGCTTCCTCTTTTAGCGCTCTTTATCTGGACAATAAAACCTGCACAGCGAAGAGCGTGGCAGGCAGTTTCAAACAAAGGTGCAAACTTAAATGCGTATATTCAGGAATCTATAGACGGCGTCAGGGTTACACAGGCATTTGACAGACAAAAGAAAAACCTTGGAATAATGAACGATCTTACAGATGAACGCAACCATGAATGGATGAAGGCAATTTATATTTCCAATACTGTCTGGTTTTCTACAGAATCAATAAGTCAGCTTGTTTGGTCTTTTGTTTTTATTATGGGCGTTTACTGGATGAATCCAATGGCAAGTTTTGGAATGCTCCTTGTTATGGGAAACTATGCATGGCGTTTCTGGCAGCCGATTATTAATCTTGCAAATATTTACAATACATTTATTACAGCAATGGCTTATTTAGACAGAATTTTTGATACAATCGCAGAGCCTGTAACTATTAAAGACATTCCAAATGCAACGGAATTTCCTTTTGTACGAGGTCATGTTAATTTTGAAAATGTAAGTTTCAGCTACGACGGAGTGCGCAAAGTTTTAAACAATGTTAGTTTTGATGCACATCCCGGGCAAAGCATCGCTATTGTAGGACCTACAGGCGCTGGCAAAACCACTATCGTTAATTTGCTTTCCCGTTTTTATAACATAGAAGAAGGACAAGTGCTTGTTGACGGTCAGGATATAATGAAAGTTACATTACGTTCTTTACGGAGCCAAATGGGCATTATGCTTCAGGACAGTTTTTTATTTACAGGAACAATTGCAGAAAATATCCGTTACGGGAAACTGGACGCAACAGACGAAGAAATCCGCAGCGCCGCACAAATGATCGGAGCTAATCATTTTATAGAAAAACTTCCTAACGGTTACGATACCCATATTACAGAACGAGGCGGCGGCATCTCTGCAGGAGAACGCCAGCTTTTGGCATTTACACGAACATTAATTTCTAATCCGCGCATTTTAATCCTTGACGAAGCAACAAGCAGCATCGATACAGGAACAGAACAGCTTGTTCAGGATGGAATCCACACATTAATGAAAGGCCGAACTTCATTTATAATTGCTCATCGGCTTTCTACGATACGCAATTGCACACGAATCATGTTTATTGCAGACGGAGAGATAACAGAAAGCGGCACACACGAAGAATTAATGGCGCTTAAAGGACGTTATTACGAATTGTGCTTGGCTCAGTATAAGCAGTAGTTAGAAAGAAGCTGTTCCGAGAACATCAATGATACCGTATTTACCGTTGATTTTCATAAAAGCAGTATCGCCGTCATAAGATGCAATATGATCAAAAATAAGGGGAACAGCTATATTTCCCCATTTATCAATAAATCCCCATTTACCGTCTTTTGATACAGGAATTGCATTTTCATATCTAAGAATAGTAGATAAATTATCCGGTCTGTCAAAAATAAAATCAGTTAAAAGCGTACTGCCAAGGGCAATTGCATATTTGCTGTTTGCGTATTTTTCGCCGAAATTGTAAATTTTCTCTCCCCATTCACTTTCACTTATAATGATTTTTGTAAAATCAAACTGTCTGACATAATTTAAAATATTTTCGTGCATTGGAAAATGTTCCGAAAACTGATCTATACTGTAAATTTCAACTTCTTCATCCCATCCAAAAATTCGCTCACCAAACATTTTATTTTCAGAATCATAAAGAAATTCCAAAAGGTACGATCCTCCATGACCACCATGGTAAGCTGCAATCTGTCCTGTCAATCTGTTAAGTATGTAAGTATAAGAATTAGCTGTGTATCCGCAAATGTCACAATAGTATACATCGTTATAATCAAACACAGGTTCAACAATCCAGACAATATCATTTTCATTTATAAACTTTGTATCATTTACAATAAACTGTATATTGGTTTCCTCTATTTGAATATCCGGCAAAATAGACATAGAATTTGCTGTTACATTATCAGGAACAGATCTTTTGCAGGAAAATATAAATAATAAAATCAAAATAAATACAGATAATATTATACTTTTTTTCATATTGGCTTCCTGCCTTTTAGTAATGATTATTTACCAAAAAAATAAAACTTGTATATTATTCTTTCATCTATTTTTTATTAAAAATGATAAAACAAAAGGAATATGTGTTACGGCAAATAATAAGAATCCAATAAGCGTATATTGCGAGAAGAAAGCCCAATAAGTAAGCGCTGCTGAAGAGGACAAAGCAATCATGCACAGAACCGCGATAATGGATATAAACAGATTAAAACTATTAGTCATCCAGTTAATTAGAAAAGGAATACCTACCGCCAAAGCTGTCCAAAGAAGCGGAATCATTACCAATAAAATTGGATTGCCTGAAGCGCTCCAGTCAAGTGCGCGCATGGCGCCAACAGGAATAAGCCAAAGAAGTGCAAAATTGGAAAAGTCTACCTCCCCGGAAAAGCCCCGGAAAATATACATTGCAAAACAAACAAGTATAGGAATGATCACCGGCAAGCTTACAATATCCACAAAACCAAAAAGCCATCTGGAAAAACCAAAACCTCCCGGGCTAACAAGATAACCCAGGAAGAATTGAAATATTGCCGTTATGCTTCCCAAAAGCAGAGCCCAGACACTACCGGAAGGATTACCCCCACCTATAAATGTCCTGCGAAAGTAAAAAAATAAAGGAACCCACAACAGGCAGAAAAAACTCATGCTTGAAATTTCGCTATCGGAATAAAGGAGTCAGTTTTTAGAGAAGCGCCGCCAACTAATGCGCCGTCAATATTTTCCATAGCCATAAGCTGAGCTGCGTTATCTGCTTTAACAGATCCGCCGTACTGGATAATTATTTTTGACGCAATATCGTCACCGTAAAGGCGGGCGATTACTTTGCGTACAAAAGCATGAACAGCTTCGGCATCCTGCGGTGTTGCAGTTTTACCTGTTCCAATTGCCCATACAGGCTCGTACGCAATTACAACATTGTTTAATAATGAAACATCTACGCCTTCCAGACCTTTTACAGTCTGTCTTTCGCAAACTTCTTCTACTTTGCCGGCTTCGCGTTCTTCCAAAAGTTCGCCGATGCAAAGAATGACTTCGAATCCGTGTTTAAGGGCAAGTTTTACCTTTTTATTGATAAGCGCATCATCTTCCTTGTAAACATGGCGTCTTTCGCTATGCCCAAGAATTATTGTCTGAACGCCAAGGTCTTTTAGCTGCAGAACAGAAACTTCGCCGGTATGCGCACCCTGTTCTTCGCTTGCGCAGTTTTGCGCTCCAAGGCGGATATTACTGCCTTCTATAACAGCAGAAACAGTTTCTAACAGTGTAAAAGACGGAGCCACTAAATATTTATGTGTACCATCTCTAAGCTGATTAACTAAATCCTGCGCAAGCTGTGCAGCATCATTGCGGGTCATGTGCATTTTCCAGTTCCCCGCCATATAATAATTTCTACTCACTTTATTCTCCTAAAAAATAATTACAATTTTTTTCTCGCGGAGACGCGGAGATCGCAAAGAACGCGGAGAAGAAATAAGGTATCGTTGTTTGAAAGCATAGCTAGATATTCTCATAATAAGCTTACAAACAACAACCCCTTTTCTCTCTCTGCGTCCTGCGCCCTACGAACCGAAGGTTCGACGCCTCTGCGAGAGTCTCTTCGACTCTCTACTAACCCCTGCAGACTTCGATGCCAGGTAACTTTTTGCCTTCCAGCAATTCCAACGATGCGCCGCCGCCTGTAGAAACATGGCTCATCTTCTTAGCCAAGCCAAACTTGTTAACTGCCGCAACAGAGTCGCCGCCGCCAACTACAGTTGTTACGCCTTTACCTGTTGCTTCTGCAACAAGATTTGCAACTTCTTCTGTGCCTTTTGCAAAAGCATCAAACTCAAATACACCGACAGGTCCGTTCCAAACGATTGTCTTTGCAGTTGCGATAACTTCTTTGTATTTCTCTACTGTTTTTGGCCCAACATCCAATCCCATTAAATTATCAGGGAGGTCAAGACCGTCTACAGGAACAGCAGCAGCGGCGGCGTCAAACGAGGTGGCTCCCAAATGATCCAGCGGAAGTACTATCTGCGAATTAGCGCTTTGTGCAGCAGCTAGTATTTTCTTTGCGGTATCAATCTGATCATCTTCTACTAAAGATTTACCAACTTTATAACCTTGCGCTTTTAGGAAAGTATATGCCATGCCGCCGCCGATAATAAGCGCACTTGCATTTTTTAACAAACTTTCTAAAACTGCAATCTTGGAAGAAACTTTTGCTCCGCCGATAATTGCAACTAACGGTTTTGCAGGGTTTGTTACGATAGGTTCAAGATAATTTACTTCTTTTTCCATTAAAAAACCTGCAACTGCAACAGGAACAAACTTTGCGATAGAAGCTGTAGAAGCGTGGTCACGGTGAGCTGTACCAAAAGCATCGTTTACAAACACATCGCCGTAGGTAGCAAGTTCTTTTGCAAGCTTGTCTAAATCCGCTGCTTCTTTGGCAGTTTCTTCTTTATGGAAACGGGTATTTTCAAGCATGATTACGCTGCCGTCAGCTTGGCTTTCTATGAATGCTTTTTTACCGTAACATCCATCATCAGGAGGGGAACCTTCGCCCTGCGGGCTCGGCTGAGGAGCACCAGCGAATACTACAGGTTTACCCAACTTTGTTTGTAAGTAAGCTGCAACAGGAGCCATGCGGTGTTTACCCTTGATATATGTATCTTCATCAAAAGACTTTCCGTCTTTCTCGCACTTTTCTTTTGCTTTTTTTGCGTCCTTGGAAGGATCTCCAAGGTGAGACATAAGCGTTAAAGATTTAACACCCTGCTCTAAAATATATTGAATGGTAGGAAGCGCTGCGGTGATACGAGTATCATCCTGCACTACCCCGTCTTTCATAGGCACGTTAAAATCGACACGCATGATTATGCGTTTGCCTTTCAGGTCAACAGTTTTAACAGTTTTTATCACATCATTCTCCTAAAACATTATTCTAATTTTACTCTCGCAGAGGCGTCGAACCTTCGGTTCGTAGGGCGCTGAGGACGCAGAGAGGAATAAGGGTTCTTGTCCGAAACCTAAGAGTGATACATCACGCTATACTCTCGAACAACAACCCCTTATCTTTCTCCGCGTTCCCTGCGTCTCCGCGTCTCCGCGAGAAATCTTCCTCTTCTGGAATTATTTTTTGCTATCAATGTATTTGAGTAAATCGATAACTTTGTTCGAATAACCCCATTCGTTGTCATACCATGATACGACTTTAAAGAATCTCTTTTCGCCGGGGAGATTATTCTGCAATGTTGCCAAGCTGTCATAAATCGATGTATATGGGCTGTGAACGATATCTGTAGAAACAATTTCGTCTTCCTGGAACTGTAAAACGCCCTTAAGATAACTTTCCGAAGCTTTCTTGAAAGCTGCGTTGATTTCTTCTATCGAGGTGTCTTTCGCTGTGCGGAAAACAAGGTCAACTACTGAACCTGTAGGTGTTGGTACTCGGAAGCTCATTCCGGTAAGTTTTCCCTTGGTTTCTGGAAGAACTTCGCCAACAGCCTTTGCAGCGCCTGTGGTTGAAGGAATAATATTGATAGCAGCCGCACGTCCGCCTCTCCAGTCTTTTTTGGAAGGGCCGTCTACGGTCTTTTGTGTTGCTGTATAAGCGTGAATTGTGGTCATAAGGCCGTTTTCGATGCCATAACCTTCTTTTAAGAGCACATGAACGATAGGAGCAAGACAATTTGTGGTGCAAGATGCGTTAGAAATGACATGATCCGTCGCAGAATTGTATTTTTCGTGATTTACACCCATTACAAAGGTGTTAATTGTTTTGTCTTTGCCTTTTGCAGGAGCAGAAATGATAACTTTCTTGGCTCCAGCTTCTAAATGGTCATAAGCTTTGTCGTCGCAGAACAAACCTGTGCATTCAAGGACGTATTCTACGCCTAATTTGCCCCAAGGCAGGTTTTTAAGTTCTCTTTCTGCCATAACGCACTGAATTTCGTTGCCGTTTACGACCAAAATGTCGTCTTCGGAAGCGCCAGAGCTTCTTTTTGTCTGAATATCAGCCTTCATTTGACCCTGAGTTGAGTCG
>WQWU01000019.1 GCA_009785215.1 Treponema sp.
AATAAAATTATGTGTAAGTCCGGCGCTATTTGCAAGATTTAATTGTGAAATGTTCTGCAAAGTTCTTAAACGCTTCACGTTATTACTGACTAGCCGAAGTATGTACATTTCGTCAATATCGACTTTTTGTTCTTTATTTACTTTTGATTTTGCCATTTTAGTATTTTCCGGAATTTTTCAATTTTATGCAAATAACTGCAAGTTGATTTAATGTCGCTGTTAGTATAGCTTTTTTTCTCCATAATTAATAAAAATAGTAAACATTTTTGCATGAGACCAGTAAAAAAGGAGATTTTTTATCTTTTTTTCGCAGTATATCAGTAATAATTAACGGCGTTATAAATTACTGCTTCATATAATTTTTTCCGGCATTTTTATTATTTTTGCAGCATCTTTGCAAATTTTGTTAACTTTCCGCTTTTAATATATGTTCCGGGAACTTCCAGTATTTCGCGGGCAACTTTATTGCCAAGTACAGCGCATTCAGAAAGCGATTTGCCGCGAAGCCATGCAGAAATAAAAGCTGCGCAAAATGCATCGCCCGCGCCGACTGTATCCCGCGGAATAATTTGAAATGTTTCTTCCCTGTAGACATTGCCGCCTGCAACTACGACAGCGCCGTGTCCGCCCAGCTTTACAACCACAATGGGAAACAGTTCTCCGTCTGTTATTATTTTTAACATAGGGCAGACATCGCGTAAAATTATTGTTTCTTTTTCTTTTTCTGTTAAATTAGTTTCTTCGTCATGACATTTTCTGATTGTATTATAAAAAGCCAAAGTTTCATCTGCATTCATAAAAATAAAAAGCGGAAAATTGCGGCTATATGTAAGAATCTCTTCTGCTTTACTCCGAACCTGAAACATAGAAGCTGCATCCAAAGCAACTGGTATCCCGCTCCGGCTTGCCTTTATCAGTATATATTGTACAAGCGAGCGGCGATCCAGAATATATCCGTCTAAAACAATAACTTCTGCATTTTTAATCATTTCTTCTGTAATGTGTTCTTCGCTTAATTCCATAGCTGCGCCGGGAGATGCTGCAAACCGGATTGAATTACCGGAATTACATACAAAGCACAAACCTGTCTTTTCATTGGTTTTAATAAGCATGGGAGTTACGCCTGCATTTGTTATCTCTTTTGAAAAAAATTCTGCATATTCATCCTGCCCTACACAGCCGGAAAAAGCAGTATTCATCCCCAGCATAGCAGCGATTTTAGCAACGTTGGCGGCGCCGCCTCCGGAACTTTTTATTATATTTTGAAAGTTAATAGAAGGTTCCCGCAGAATTGCTTCTGCCTTACTGCGATCTATGTGCTGAACAGGATCAGTAATATTATATTTGGCAGCAAGATTGTAATCCAGATTTATAAACAGATCCACAAGCGGATTACCGACACAGAGTAATTCAACTCTTTTTGAATCATTCACTTTATAATTTTATCCCATTTTATTTGGGTTTGGCAATAATCCCTTCCAGATCAGGATTTTTTGCCAAATCATTTTTTAAACCTTCGGCGCGGCCTTTGTTTACATAACCCCTGTTTTGGAAAGAGTATTTAAAGTTTGTATGCGTATCATAGGTTCCTTCCATAAGTGCAAAAGCGTCCTCGGTCATGACCAGTTCTTCATCGGTTGGTATAATAAAAATTGGTATCTTTGACTCCGGTTTGCTGATAAGGGTTTCTGCATTTCTGGTGCGGGAAATATCGTTTTTGCGCGGATCATAAACCATGCCAATACCATCAAGGCCATCGAGGATTTTAT
The DNA here is from genome assembly GCA_009785215.1 of Treponema sp. GTDB lineage: Bacteria > Spirochaetota > Spirochaetia > Treponematales > Breznakiellaceae > WQXQ01. The sequence continues at coordinate 1,770 of WQWU01000019.1, forward strand.
CTCTCATAAACCAGGCAAATTCACCGACTCCTGCAGTAAGTACGAGCGCATCTACCCTGCCAAGAACAGCCTGATAACCGCCAATGTATTTTTTAACACGATGAGCTTCTATCTTTTGGGCGCGTAAAGCGTCAATACTGCCTGCCTGTGCGGCGGACTGAATGTCGCGTCTGTCCGTTAATTTGCCGGTAAGACCCAAAAGGCCGGATGATTTATTCAAAGCGCTTTCGACTTCTGCCGCGCTCATCCCGGTTTTACGCATCATATAGAAGGAAAGTGACGGATCAACATCGCCTGAACGTGTTCCCATTACAAGACCTTCCAAAGGCGTCATGCCCATCGATGTATCAAACGAAACACCGTCTTTTACGGCATTAACCGATGCGCCGTTACCCAAATGGCAGATTATTACATTTGTCTTAAAAGGATCCTGCCCCAAAAGAACAGCGGCGCGTTTTGCAGTATAAAGGAAGCTTGTTCCATGAAATCCGTAACGGCGTACTTTATGTTTCCGGTACCAATCAAGCGGAACTGCATATAAATAGTTTTTAGGAGGCATAGTTTGATGCCATGCTGTATCCATAATGGCGCAATGCGGAACATTCGGCAGAACTTTTTTTGCAGCTTCTATTCCCATAATATTCGCCGGATTGTGCAGAGGGCTTAAATCCTGCATTGCAGTAAAAGCATCCATTGCAGCGCTGTCAACAATGACAGACTTAGTAAATTTGTCACCGCCATGCACAACACGGTGACCTACTGCTTTAATCACAGACATATCAGTAATAACGCCTGTTTCTTTGTTTGTTAATGTCTTAATAATAAGATCGATGGCATCGGTATGAGTAGGGCAATCCTGGCTAAAGATTACTTCTTCCCTTCCTTTCGCTTTGTGAGTAATGAACGAGCCGCCAATTGTTACTTTTTCAACAATGCCTACCGCGAGAACATCCTTTGTTTCCCAATCGTAGACCTGATATTTGGCTGATGATGAACCGCAATTTAGGGTTAAAATAATCATATTTTTCCACCTTTCGTAAAAATAGTTATTATATTATAACATGTGGTAGTAAATATTGAAAGCATCAAAAAATCATTTTGATTGAATACTTTAACATTCCATAGTATTCTGATCATGTAAAACAAGGAGTAAGTCCATGAAAAGAAACGAAGAAAAAATACAGGAAACTTCCATAAAACGCAGAGTATTGTTTTTCTCTGCTATTTTCTTTTCACTTATATTGATTTTTGGAAGCATAGTTTTTATACTTGCCATGCAGCAAAATGTGCGAAGCAGCACAGGATATGAACTGGAACAAGCTGTAGAAATAGAACAGATTAAACTTGAAGCTTCGGTAAACGGAGAAATTGCCCTTGCTATGAAACTGGCGACTTCTCCGCTGATAATTCATCATTTTCTTGACCCTGCAGATCCTGTTTTAAGAAGAGCAGCATTTGATGAAATCGAGGGCTACAGGGAAGCATTTGCAAGCAGTATTGTTTTTTGGGTTAGTGATACAGACAAAGAATTTTATTTTGCAGAAAACAACCATTATACGGTTGATATAGATGATCCAGGCAATTACTGGTACAAAATGACGCTCTATGAAACAGAAAGATATAATTTTAACATTAACTATAATCCGGAAGCTAACGAAACAAACCTTTGGATTAACGCTCCTGTTTTTGATTTGGACGGCACTCCTATCGGTCTTGTAGGAACTGGTATTGTATTAACTGAGTTTGTCGATTCCATTTACCGCAATTACAAAGGAAATGCAACATTGTATCTTTTTAACGGAGAAGGCGAAATAACCGGCGCAAGAGAATCTAAACTGGTTGCAGAAAAAAAACTTATTTACGATCATTTACAAGGCATTGGCAGGGAAATATTCGATAGGGCAAAAGCATTAGAACCCGGAGAATCCCAGCACTTTGAATCGCAGGAAGGCGTAATTGCCATAGGCGAAGTGCCTGCTCTTGAATGGTATATTACGGCAATCCAGCCAATCAGCATTTTGTCTGTTCTGGGCAGCGGAATGACCCTTCTCTTTCTGGCAATGATCGCAGTTATTGCCGGCATCTTTGTAATTTTTTATCTTTACATTTCTGCTCTTTTAAAACCTATGAACTACATGGTAAAAACACTTGATCATATTTCTGTTGACTGGGATTTAACACAGAGGCTTATACTCGGACGCAAGGATGAAATTGGCATTGTTGGGGATTTCTTTAATCTTACTTTTGAAAAAATAAGGGAATTGCTTGTAAATTTAAAAGGTAAAACGCTGGCGCTTTCTGAAACAGGAGACGAGCTGACTTCTTACATGGGCATAACCAAAAAAGACATAGAAGGAATAAACGGCAGTATCCAGCACATGAGAGAACAGATGCTGATTCAGTCCGACAAGGTAAACTCTGCTGCAGGCTCCATGGAAAAAATTATTTCCGGAATAGACGATTTAAACGGTCATATTTCTGTTCAGGCAGAAAGCGTTTCCAGATCATCATCTGCAATAGAAGAAATGCTTGCAAACATTCAGTCTGTAACGCAAACACTGGTGCGCAATTCTGCAAATATCAATTCATTGGCTGAATCTTCGGAAGCAGGACGCGGGGATCTGCAAAAAGTATCTGCAGATATTCAGGAAATTGCCCATGAATCAGAAGGACTTCTGCAGATTAACTCTGTTATGCAAAATATTGCAAGCCAAACCAATCTTCTTGCCATGAATGCGGCGATTGAAGCCGCGCATGCAGGCGAATCCGGCAAAGGTTTTGCTGTTGTTGCAGATGAAATCCGCAAACTTGCAGAAAACTCGGGAACTCAGTCAAAAACAATCAGCGCAGTTCTGAAAAAGATAAAAACAATGATTGACGCTATTACAAAATCGACCAGTATTGTACTGGAAAGGTTCGAAAAAATAGAAAACGAAGTACAAACTGTAAAGGATCAGGAACATCATATTCGCAATGCCATGGAAGAACAGGGCGAAGGAAGCCGGCAAATACTTGATGCCGTAACGCAGCTGAACTCCATAACAGGGCTTGTCCGCCAGTCATCTTCTGACATGACAGACGAAAGCAAAGATGTACTGAATCAGAGTCATTCGCTTAAAGTTACAACTGCCGAAATCGCAGGCGATATGGATGAAATGTCAAAGAGTGCAGATGAAATAACAGGCGCATTCACAAGGATAGATGAAATTACCGAAGAAAACAGGGAAAATATCATCGCGCTTAACAAGGATATTTCAAAGTTTAGAATTGAATAAGAATCGATACATTTCATAATTATTAATATTCACTAAAGCGTGTGCTTTGACTAAAGCACAGTGCACCCTCGCGCCATATATGTATATGAAAAATACATATTTTTTTGCGGCCGTAATGTTGTACGCTGCAGCTGCTTTTGCAGAGGTTCCTGAACAGGAAAACAATACAAGTTTACCAGAACCCTTCTGCGAATGGAATCTAATCTGGAATAGTACATGGGAAAAGACAAGTTCAATTTTAATGAACAGGACTTTTTCTAACCGTGGAGAAATCAATCTGGATGTTCTTCCTATTGGGCTTTTATTCCGCGGCCAAATCCTGGACAGACGCACTCTGAATTTAGATTTGGATAATTCCTGGAAATATCCCGTAAGGGAGGTTACCAATTTTACAGGAGGCTTGTATCACAAACCTACAGGTTCAAGGTTATTATTAGGCGTCATTGACGAAAAAGGGCTTCCGGCTAGAATCCGCAATCCGTGGATTCGCTCTCCGCCATATCCGGAGAATCACTTGCCTATAATTGCAGATTTAAGAACAGAACCCTCCAGTACAAAGGAAGACGAAGTTTATATTTATCTTTCCCTGCCGTTATTAACCCTTTCTCCGGATTTAAGATTTAAATGTTTTACATCTGCACAGACAACAGATGATAAAAATTCTGCTTTTTCCGGCGGTTTTGATTTGAGTATTAAAAAGAAAACAAAAATCATCATGGAAGCATTTTATGCCGAAAAGACACTTCCGCAGGGCAGGACTGGTACATGGTTTTCTGAAACACCGCCGCTTCCTGAACGGGAATCCAGATTGTATGCGGCAGGGTTTTTGTTTAAAAGCCCGGTTTTTTCTGTAAGTTCAGATTATGCCATGTCCGAAACTTTTGCCTGGGGTACAGGTTTTTATACAAATTTGGGCTTATCCCTTTTTATTAAACCTATTTTAATCTCGTTTGCAGCAGACGGCGCAGGAAATCGATATGTAAACAGAGACGGCGTTAATTATAAGGAAGGATACAGAAATGCGCTGAAAATCGACCTAAAAGGAAGATACAATTCACTTATTAGATTAAGTACAACTCTGCGCTCCCCTGCTTACGGCATGGACTTTAACCGCAGTTCTGTAAACTTCTATTATAGAGCTCCGGTATCTGCCAGCAAAATGAAAAATAAGGCTCTTTGGCTTTCCAGAATATCATTTTATGCGGATAGAAACGCAGAAAATCCATTAAAAATAAATGATAGTTTTTCCGGATATTTGGGATTTAGCGTATCTCTCAGAAAATTGGGGATAATTAACCCGTTACGGTTAAATTTTTCGGGTTCTGTTAAGGGATTAAATAGACAAGAAAATCCATGGGATTCTCCTTCGCTCTTTCCTTTCCCTGATAAATCATGGAACTGGTCGTCGTCTTCTGTAAGCAGTGAGTTTATATTTTCTTATAAAATGATTCAAATTCGATCAAAAGCAGGAATAACCTTTTTTGAAGAAAAAAACGAAAATTTGGACTTTTCTATTGGTTTAACATGCCGGTTTAAACAGAACAGAATAAACATGAAAATTGAATCACCTAATTATCCCGAAAAATGGAACTGGGCTATTTTCTGGAGGGCAGCATTATACGGGAAATCGTAAAAAAAGTAAAAAATATGATTGTTTTTTTAACCATTATATTGTATGATTATATATAATCGTTAATAAAGAAGGAGATAATATGCCTGCCGGTGTAACAATAATGATTGTTGATGACTCAAGAATTATGAGAAACACAGTAAAAGGTGTTTTTTCGGGGGTAGAATCTGCCTGCAATTTTATCGAAGCAAAAGACGGTGAAGAAGCATTGGCTCTACTGGAAACACAGACAGTTGATCTTATACTTCTTGACTGGAACATGCCAAGATTATCGGGAATTGATTTCCTTAAGCAGATCAGAGCAATGGATCAGTATAAGGATTTACCCATCATCATGGTAACCAGTGAAGCTGCTAAGTTTAACGTAATAGAAGCGTTAAAACACGGAGCTACTGATTATATTACAAAACCAATCAAACTTGATTTATTCAAGCAAAAATTGGCAAAACTACGCTTATTTAGGATGTAAACATGACAGTCGAATTGCAAAATTATGTAGAACCGTTTGTAGAAGTAACAGTAAACACTTTTAAAGAGTTTGTCGGTATTGACATTACTCCCAGACATCCGCACTTTTTGGATCCAGATCAGGGATTTGAGTGGGATATTTCAGCGGTCATTGGTCTTTCAGGCGTTGTAAGAGGCGCTGTTATTGTTTCTATGAAATCGGATTTAGCCATTAAGCTGACCGATATGCTTGCCGGCGAAGGTCATTCAGAAATTGATGCCGATGTTGTTGATGCAATTGGTGAAATTAACAATATTATTGCCGGTAATATTAAGCCAAAAGTGCCCAACGGAGACAAGATTGTAATTTCTATTCCTACAATTATTAAGGGAAAAGAACATTCAATCGCATGGCCCAGCAAGCAAACAAGAATTCTTTGTATTCCTCACAAAGCTTTTGAGAACGATATTTTTCATTTAATGGTAGCAATCGAACTTGAACCTGAAAAATAAGCAGGAGTAGGAACATGATAAAGCATGTTTTTGTGTTCGATCCAAAAGCATTTTATAACCAGCAATGGAAAATGGACAATATTCTTGACGGTATAGGGCAATTTTTTAGAACGCAGCAAGGTCTCGATTTTTCGATACAGTACTCCCGTTACCGCAGGAATGCAATTACTATCATACAGGAAGAATCCGAAAAAGCAAAAGCGGGAGATATTGTCAGGATATATGCAGTCGGCGGAGAAGAAATTCTTTTCGACTGCTTAAACGGAGTTGCCCACTTTCCTAACATGCAGTTAGCGGTTGTTCCTTTTGGGGAATCCAACGATTTTCTTAAAATTTTCGGAGAAGATCAAATAGAATCCTTTAGGGATGTTCCGGCTCTTGTTGCTTCTGAAGCGCTAACTACCGATGCTATCAGATGGGGCGTAAATTATGCCCTTAATTCCTGTTATATCGGGATGAATTCTGCAATTTCAAAAAAAGTAAAAGACATGAAAGCCCGTTTAAACAAGGGCAGTTTTAAGATTTTCTCCAATTTGTCTACTTTTTTAAATTATTTTGTAACAGCTTTTGACAGGAAGTTAGCTGCCAGAAAATATAAAATTTCAATTGACGACCGCGATTACAGCGGTAACTATTGCCTTATTCATGTGGCAAATGGGCCTTATTATGCCGGTAAAATAACAGGTGTTTCTGATGCTACTCCCGATGACGGTATTTTAGACATTGCGCTTATTAAAGCAACTCATCCGCTGGGAACATTATCTTCCATGAGAAGATATTCAAGAGGCAAAAAATCAAAAAATTGTATCGTTGTTCAGGGAAAAAAAATCAGCGTAAAAACAGAAAGCCCGATATGGATTCAGCTTGATAATGAATATATCCGGGATACAAACATCAACTTGAGCGTAGTTTCTCAAGCGGTACAAATGGTAGCGGCTAACGGTTTATCTTATCCATTAGCCTCTATTGCGGAGGCCTAATCCATGGCGAAAAAGAAAACTGATGAAGTAAAATTACGATGGTTTGCAAACGTTGTATCTATTGTGTTTGTTTTTTTCTTAAGTATTGTTTTTGTTATTGAGACGCGATTATATGATATGCAGGTTAATTACAGTCTTGCCGGCGTTTCCATGGTGACAGCGCTGGTTTTTCTTGTTCTGATTCAGAGGAATTCAATACATAAATATAAAATGGCGTTTAATGTGCCTTTCATATTGTTTTTGTTTTACATATCGTTAATGGCGCTATGCAGATGGAATAATACCCACTTCTTGTTTATTTGTATTTGTTTCTGCGCAATCAGCTGTATTTATTCGCATTTTAACAGAACTTTAACTTATATAATTGTTACAAATCTTATCATTGGCTTTCTTGTTATCAGAGATGTTCCTGTCGGCGGATACGGTGTGCCGATGTTAGGTCTTGTTCTTAACTGGTTAATTTGTTTGTTCACCAGTATAGTTATGCTTCTGCTTACAAGAGTTGCTACAGTTGTACTAAACAGAGCTCTTGAACACCAGAATTCATTTAACAACCTTCTTGAATCGACAGAAAATTTTGTTGCCATGGTTAATGAACGCAACGAAGTAGTCTATGCAAGCCGGACACTTTCTGAATTGGGCAACATTGATGAACCGGCATTAACAAGAGGCCGTCCGATTATCGACCTTTTCCCGGGCAGAAGCTTAAAAATCCATGCCGGAAAAATGTTAAAAGAAAAAGATGATTATTCAGGCGACTGGGAATTTTCCTTAAACGGTCAAAAACGTTATTTTAAAGCATCTTCGCACAGTCTTCCCGGCGGAAGCGGCGGTACGCTTATATCGCTGTATGACATGACTCATCTTGCAGAACGTGACGAAATTGCAGCCATGAAAGACAGTATGAAGATTGGTCTTTTCTTCATGGATAAAAACTATGTTATTCAGGATCACTATTCACGCTATCTGGAAGAAATGCTTGTAGACACCAAACTTTTCGGCAAACTGCTTACCGATATTATTTCTGATTCTGTCAGCAAAACAGAAATGGAAGCAATAAAGGATTATTTTAAGATGATTCTTGAACGTTCTTACGACCTGGATATGCTGGAAGAAATAAATCCTTTAAGCGAACTACATTATACACACAAAGAAACAGGAGAAAGAAAAGTTTTCCAATTTGCTTTTTCTACAGTAGAACGCGATCGCGGAGAAGTATTCATTCTTGTTACGCTTTACGATATTACCATTAGGGTTGAATTACAGCAAAGACTCGCTGAAGAAGAAGCCAAGCGTCAGGAAGAAATGCAGGCCTTCTTTGAACTTGTCCAGATTGAACCTAACGTATTTAAAGATTTTATGCAGGATATGGAACATGAATTGGAAAGCATAGACGCTGTTTTCAAGAATGACAAAATGTCTGCACATGAAGCTCTTGTAAAAGTATATCAATCTGTTCATGCTATTAAGTCCAATGCAGTTATCCTTGGATTAAATATCTTCGGCAACAAGATGCATAACCTGGAAGCAAAGATTAAAAAACTGCGCGAAATGGAAGGCGATGTTCCATTCGGTGAAATGCTGAATCTGACCATGGATATTGAAAAGATAGCCAACGAAAAAGAAGGATTCAAAGACATTATAGAAAAGCTTCAGACTTATGCCGGAGGCGGCGGAGGCAGCGGCGGCGGTAATACAAACGGCCAAAATGTAAAGATGATGATTGACTCTCTTGCAAAAGCTACAGAAAAAGCTGCAGAGGATCATGAAAAGCAGATTCAATTTATCGCAGCCGATATCGATCATGAAGCCATAGAAAAAGGGCCAAGGCGCGTTATGAAGGATATTCTAATGCAGCTTATCCGCAATTCTGCTGTACATGGAATTGAAACACCGGAAGAACGCAAAGCTAAAGGCAAAAACGAAAAAGGAACTATAAAACTTTCCATTAAAATGGCAGACGGCAATAAAAATGTTCACATAAAACTTGTAGATGACGGCGCTGGCTTAAATTACAAAAGAATCGGCGAAAAGGCATTAAGTAAAGGTTTAATAAAAGAAGAAGAAATTAATAATAATGACGTATTATTAAAAGCAATATTCGCTCCTGGTTTCAGCACTGCAGAAGTTGAAGGTGTTCATGCAGGACGCGGAATTGGTTTAAACCTTGTTAGAGATCGCCTAAAAGAAGCAAACGGCTCCATTAAACTTCGTTCTGAAACTGATAAAGGCATTGTATTCTTTATCTCTGTTCCTGTTCAGCAATAGCCTAATCCCGGGAAAGTCCAGCGCCGATTGCAGTTGTGTATTCGGCGTAATCGGGATAAACGAATTCAATTCCGTATATTTCAGAAATACCAAGAAGAACTTTCTGCCCTATTACATTTTTACTTCCGTTACCTGTAACAATAACGCGGCAAACTTCGTTTGAGCCTGAATTTTTGGCTTTTGCCGCAAAAACAGAAAGCATTCCAATTACCTGATATACCATATTTATAATGGCAAGCGAAACATCCTGCGGGCTTGCAGTATCCAGCATTTTTCCAAAATTGGAAGCTGTACATTCTCCGTTTAAAAAGCTGATGCTTGTATCTGTTATATCTCCAAGAAGCAGATCTACCTGATTAAGCTTTCCTGTTTTTGCGAGTTCCAGAATGCCGCCAAATTCTGCAGTTGGCAGAAGTCTTTTTGCCAATCCAAGAATTGTGCCGCCGCCGACTCCCGAACCGCCAAAATGAAAAATCCCCTTATCTCCGGCTTCGATTATAACTGTTCCTGTTCCAATATTTGTAATGATTATATTATTCATTCCGGATAAAAACATTCCGCCAATGCCTATGGCATCAATTTCATTTACCCTGCTTGTAGGTATTCCGAAAATGTCATCTTTTATTTTGGATGCTCCGGCTCCGGTAATTTTTATTTTTTCTATACTGGTAATTTTTATATTATTTTCTAAAACAATTTTTCCAAAAGCGCCGGTTGCCGCTGTTACTGCATCCTGCGCTCTTGCTTTAACTCTTCCTGTTACTTTTCCATTTTCTACAGAAACTGCTTTTGTTGTTGTGCTTCCTATGTCAATTCCAATTATCAATTTAAACTCCCTATATACACTGTTCCTTAAATTTATCAGATATTTTTAAAAACACTTTTACAAGAACAGGATCAAACTGTGTTCCGCTTCCTTTCCTGATAATTTCTACCGCTTCTTCGTGGGAGTAGCCTTTTTTATACGGACGAACAGAAATAAGCGCATCGTAAACATCGGCAACTGCCATGATTCTTCCCAAAAGAGGAATGTTTTTGCCTTTTAGATTATTGGGATAACCTGTTCCATCCCACCATTCATGATGACTTGCTGCAAATACTTTTGCATATTTTAAAAAGTCGCTTTCCAGTGCAAGTATTTCAACTTTTTCCACTATCTGTTTTCCTACATGGGTGTGAACTTTCATATCTTCGTGTTCATCGTAAGTAAGTTTTCCTGGTTTTCTTAAAATATTATCACTTATGAATATCTTACCGACATCATGAAGCTGGCATGATTGAACCAAAAGTTCTATATCCCAGCCGGCGCTTTCTTCTTTGTAAACTCCGCTTTCTATAATTTCGTTTAAAAGAAGCCTTAACCCCTTTTGAGTACGTTCAATATGCCTGCCTGTTATATCATCGCGGTATTCAACAAGTTCCGCCATTGTTTTTAAAAGGGCATTTTGAAGCTGTAATATGTTCTGGGTTTTTTCATCGACCATTTTCTGCAGATTGTCATTAAAGTATTTAAGTTCTTCTGCCTGCTTGGCAATGGTTCTTCTTTGAATTTCTACCGATAAATGCACTTCTATTCGTTTTAAAAGAAGAGCCGGCTGAATTGGTTTTGTAATATAATCTATTGCTCCCAAAGAAAGCGCGGTAAGTTCGGCATCAGATTCGGTGAGTGCAGTAAGAAAAATTACTGGAATATCCCTTGTATTAACTTTGGATTTAAGAATTTTTATTGCTTCATAACCGTTCATTTCCGGCATATCAACATCCAGAAGAATTAAATCCGGAATATTGTTTTCCATCAGGCTAAACAGCTTTTCGGCAGAGGGCGCTGTAGCGACTGTATATTTTTTCATTAAAATATTTTTGCCAATCCGGAGATTTGCAGGGTTGTCATCTACCATAATTATTAAAGGTTTATCGCTGCTCATTACCACCCTCTCTTTATCAATCTTTTTCGTTCAACATTTCATCAATAGTACCAAGAACACTATCAAATTCCGCCATAAGAATATCATCTGATATTTTTTCCATTGCCAAGACGGACTTTTTGTCCAGCTGCAGCAGATTTATTTCTCCCAGTATTCTGTCAATTCCTTCTGCTTTTTGTGACTTAATTGCCGTTTTAAGCGAATGCAGCATAAGCGATAAATCGCCCTTTTTCATAACAGGCTGAATATAATCGCTGTCCGGATCTTTATCCATTTCAAGCGCCAAATAAATTGCGTCTGATAATCCGGACAGATAATCAATAAACTTATCTATATTTTCATTAATATATATCCTGTTTCCTTCCTTACCGGCGCTTTCCAGCATGGCTGCCAGCGAAGATAGTTCTGCAGCTCCAATAGCTGCAGATGCGCTTTTTAAAGCATGAACATTTGTAACAAAGAGAGACAACGAATCTTCGTAAAGCGTATTACGAAGCTGCTGAAGACGTTCAAGCGCATCTCTGCGGAAAGCAGATAATACACTGGCATATCCGTCTTCTGTTCCCCCTGTCATTTTAATACCTTTTATTATATCAATACCGCTGATACTTGGGAACTGGCAAAGATTTTCCTGCACTTCTTCTGCACTTTGTTCTCTTTTGTCTTTGGAAATCCATCTGTTTAATATATCATCAAGCGCAGAAATATCTATTGGTTTTGCAAGGAAGTCGTCAAAACCTTTTTCTATGAACATTTCACGGACTCCAAAAACGGCGTTTGCAGTAAGCGCTACTATCGGCATCCTGTTAAAAGCGGATTGTTTTGGATTTTTTTCTTCCCATTCGCGTATGATTGCGGTTGCTTCTATGCCGTCCATTTCCGGCATCATATGATCCATAAATAAAATGTCATAATTATTTACTTTTACAAGTTCTATAGCTTCCGGTCCGCTTTCGCAAGTATCAACCTTGGCGCGGTACGGAGCAAGAAGACCTTCTGCAACTTTTAAGTTGGTATTAATATCATCTACAACAAGCATTTTTGCCTGCGGGAAAGCGTACCGGACAATGCCGGAAACGGCGGAAATCTCTGAATAACTTTTGTTTTCTTCTTTGCCGTTTAATATATTCGCTAACGATAATGACTGTACAGGCAGTGAAACAAACCGGACATCCGGAATAAAATCTTCTGTACCCCATTCTACCATTAAAGCAAGCCGCGGTTTTATTCCGCCGGCATAATAATCGTCCGGCTTGTCCATTACGTGTTTTACCATATCATAAATACCGTAACCGGAAAGAACAAGCGACCATTCCTGTTTAAAAAGAGCTGCAGCAAAATCTTCTATATTAGTAACCATTGTATGGGGAACACCAAGGTTTCTTAAAGACCAGCAGACAGAGTTGGAATAAACAACCCTTCCTTCGTAAATTAATACCTTTTTTTCTTCTGCGTTTTCTACAGCGGCAAAAACTTCTGAAGAATCTATTCCCTGCGGTACGGAAACCGTGAATGTACTGCCGGTTCCGAATTCGCTTTCCATTGTAATATCGCCGTCCATAATAAGGCACAGCCGTTTTACGATTGCAAGACCCAGCCCTGTTCCCTCTACATTACGGTTTCTTTTTAAATCCACCTGAACAAATTCGCTAAAGAGCTTTTTTTTGTTGGCAGGTTTTATTCCCTTTCCTGTATCAGAAACAGAAAAATCCAGCCATACTTTGTTATCTGTCCGTTCGCGCACAGCAATGGTTAAGCTGATATATCCTTTTTCTGTAAATTTTACAGCATTGGAAAGCAGATTAAGAAGTATCTGCCGCAGACGAACTTCGTCTCCTATCAATATATTTGGTATTTGCCCGTCTATGTTAGTAAAAAACCGGATAGGTTTTTCTTTTAGGCGCGCGCGGATAATATTTACTGTATCATTAATAAGCGAAGCTAATAGATACCTTATCGGAACAATCTCCATTCTGCCTGCTTCGATTTTTGAGAAATCCAGAATGTCATTAATAATGGCAATAAGACTGTTTCCTGCCTGTTTTATATCCTGTGCATAACCTCTGGCTTCTTCCGAAAGATTTGTGCGTAAAAGCAGTTCTGCCATGCCGGTAATGGCATTCATAGGTGTGCGGATTTCATGGCTCATACTTGCAAGGAAGCTGCTCTTTGTCCTATTTGCATTTTCTGCTTCTTTCTGCAGCTCAACAAGATAACTATTCTGCGCTCTGATTTCGTCTACAATGCTAAATACATATTCACCGGTTTTTTCTACATTATTCTGATAAACAACAAGCATCCTGTAAATATCATCCTTGGAAATATTTGACTGCTCTATCATGGCTCCAATATGTTTTTTAATGCTTTCGTAACTTGCTGTCTCGCTATTTTCTGCTTCTGCTTCCATGCTTCCTTTTAAATAAGAAATGGTAATATTTAAAAGTTCACTGCGGCTTACAATATCAAATACCAATGACTTTAATTTACTGTCTGTATAGTGGAAAAGACGCTTTGTTTTATACGGGTCTGCCATTCCCTGTTCTGTTATAGTGCCGAAAAATACTGCTGTTAATGTCTGGTTATGATGCGTAAAAAGTTCTTCGCCGTATGTGTTAAAACCAATCATGGGAAATTGGCTGAATACATCATTAAATTCATCTAATTGTTTATTTTCCCTAAGTTCCAAAAGACGCTGCACGCAATTAAAAATAAGGCATCCCTGAATACCGGGAAGAAATTGCGTTGTTCCTCTGATACTATTTTCTGCATTTGCAATAATGTCTCCTGGTTTTAACAGGAATACTTTTGTACCGGCTTCTATGTAACAGTAAAATTGAATTCCTTTTCCTTCTACAATTAAGTTGGGACTGCGGATATATATGCTGTCGCCCAGTATAAGACCAAGCGGATTCTTTGCAAATATTTCGATTGTTAAATCGCCGACATTTTCAACTCCTACCTGCCGAGCATAAAATTCTGCAGCTGGTTCTCCGTTTATTTCCCATGCAATCCTCTGCATAATTTCTACACGGGTAATTGTAAAGGATTTTTCTGTAGGAATATAATGAACATAGTGATTAAAATAGAAAGGTATTTTCATTTTAAGAATTGCTGTGACAAGAGCGTCTTTGGAGATTTTGTCTCCCGCAGCAACAAATGTTTTGGTAAAAGACATTTCATCTGCGGCGGCTCCGCCTATAAAAGCAAGGTTTAGATCCTTCTCCATGGAGAATTCTTTCATTATAAGTTCGCCTAAACACAATCCATCGAAAAAAACCAATCCAAGATATTCATCGGGGTTTATATTCTGCCCTGCTGTTTTTCTTTTTAAATCTGTAATTGCTGTATGAGCTGCCAGGACAGGATCGTTTTTGACTCCTTCCTGAAAAGAAATATGCACTTCTTCTACTTCATCACTGGAAAGAGACATAACGGCGATTCCGTCATATATAACTCCATCGGTAGACCAGCCGCCGCACATAGAAGCGCCGATACATACAGCTTCGGGAAAGGCATGTGCGATAGCTTTTTGAATATTGAATTTTTCAAGAGAAGGTGAGAAAAAGTAGATTACAGCTTTAACATTGGGCTGCCAGACCCCAATAATTATTCTTTCTATATCCCATTCTTGTAAAGACGTAACCTTAACAGCCATCCAGCCCCTCTGTATACATAATAACACATAATAAGAAGAATTTAAAGGATTTTTACGGCTTGAACTTTTTTATCAGATCTGCAGCTTCCTGTTCATTGGCTGAATAGATAACCGCATCGCGTAAGGTTTTATTTCTGAATATGGCGCCAATAGCGGCAAGAAACTGAACATATAAACCGCAGTCTTTTTTCGGAGAAACAATCAGGACAAAAAGCTGCGAAGACTGCCCGTCTACAGATTCAAAATCTACGCCGCTTTTACTTACTCCAATAGCTACCGAAGTATCGATTATGCCATCGGTCTTTGCATGAGGCAGAGCAATGCCATGATCCATTCCGGTACTCATTGTTTGTTCGCGTTCCAAGACATCTGCAAGAACCTGATCTCTGTCCAGAAGTTTGCCTCTATCCGCCAGAATATCTACAAGCTCTGTGATAATATCTTTTTTTGTTTTTCCCTTTAGCTCCAGTTTTAAAAACTGCGGATCTATAAGCGCAAGAATATCCTTGGTTGTTCTGGCTTCGGTATCGAACAAATCTTTTTTCATTTCCTGCGGATTTGCAGATGTTTTAAGTTTTTCTATGTTATGTGAAAGTTCAAGGATTACTTCATAAATTTCATTTTTAACAAACGGCATGTCGGTCTTGGATGTTGTTATTGTTATCGCTTTGTGTTCTTCTGTTATAAAAAGGGCAATATCGTCTTTCCGCGCCTGTGAAATTCCTTCGTCTGCATTCATTGTCTGAACAAAGAATCCTTCGTTACGCAGTTCCCTTAAAAGGTTGTTCATTACAAGATAGGCAATTTCCGCTGTTTCAAATTTCCATTCTTCTGAAATACTGTCTTCGTTTTTAACAGGTTTTCTGGTTCCCTGCTTTTGTATTTTTAATGCCAGCCCCAACAGCGGAGACGATATAATAATTGTAAGAAAGATCATAAAAACTGATGCAGAAAAAAGCCTGTTATCCAATATGCCTACTGCAAGCCCTATGCCGCAGGTAATTAAAGCGCCTTCGCCGCGCGGTGTCATACCGGAGCCGATACGAAGAGCTCCAACTCGATTAAATCCGCAGAGCAAAGCCGAACCGCCGCCGCCGATTAATTTGGATAAAACAACTGCAATTGTATATATTCCGCCGAAGATTAAAATAGACGGCGTTGCAATTTCATGTACATTTACCATCATGCCCATAACAGCAAAGAATATCGGCACAAAGAAAACATATAAACCGCGGATGCGTTCCTGCACAACAGCTGCAATGTCTGTTTTAGAAAGTGAAAGCCCCGTAATATACGCGCCGATTATTAACGCAAGACCCTGCTTCTCCAAAAACCCGGCAAGGATTAAAGCCAAACCTAAAGCAAGCACAGAAAAATCCAGATTGTTTTTAAATGTTTTTAGGAATGAAGCAAGCGCTTTTGCACAGATTAAAAGGAAGATTGTAGCGCCAAGCCAGATGGCAAATATTTTACCTGCCATAAAAAGTATCGATGTAATAGAAAAACTTCCGCCTGCATTGCCGCCTGTAACGGATATTATTCCAAGCACTACTGCTAAAAGAATGATCCAGATTACATCGTCAAAAACTGATGCCGATAAAATGGTTACGCCTTCTGGTGAATCCAGTTTGTTCCGTTCAGAAAGAGTTCTGGCGCTGATACCAACTGATGTAGTAGTGGCAATAACACCCAGGAAAAGGCAATGAGGATCCCAAAAAGAAGCCCCAAGTAAAAGAGCGCCGCAGAGTGTTCCGGCAGCAAATGAAAGCAATGCGCCGCTGACTCCTACAATGCCTCCCACAACAGAATATCTAAGGAAGAGAGCCAAATCGGTTTCCAGACCGGTAACAAACAATAGTACAATGGAAGCAACTGTAGCAAAAGCGTATAATTCAAGGCTTACTGCCAGCGTATGAGTTTCTGTAAATGCCAGAGGAAAAATACCATCAGGAAAGAAAGGAAGGCTGATACCGCCAAGGGCATAAGGACCAATAACCACACCTGCAAATAACTCTCCCAAAACGGAAGGTACACCTATTTTTTTAGCCAATTGCCCGAACAAGCGAACTGCCAATAAAATTACGCCAAGCTGGAGAACCAGTTCAGCAACAAGGTCGGTTATTTCCATGTTTTATCTCAATCAAACAATTCTATGTCTTGAACAAGATAGTGTCTAGTAGGCATAATGACTTATTGGAGGGTTAATGCCTAAAATTCTACAACCAGCAGAAATGAGAAAATGCCTTGGCTGTTTCTCGTGCATGAGCGTTTGTTCCGTTATAAACCAAAATAATCATTCACTTATTAAAAGCGCCATAAAAGTGCGTACTACAGGAGGTATGTCCAGCAGCTTTATCGCTATTGTGTGTCTTGGCTGCAATGAACCGGCTTGCATGGAAGTATGCCCAAGCCATGCTCTTGAAAAACGCGATGGCGGCGGTGTTTTACTGGAAGAAGCAAAATGCATCGGCTGCCGTAAATGCGAAGAAGCCTGTATTGTTCATGCAGTAAATTTTGATACAGAAACAAAAAAACCTATTATCTGCCGTCATTGCGGAATATGTACGCATTACTGCCCGCATGATTGTCTTTTAATGATAGAATCCAAAACTTCTAACGGAAGTATAACTTCTAACGGAAGTTCAGCTTCTGCGGGGAATCAGGGGGCATCCAATGCTTAACGAAAAATATATAAGAGTACTTTATGTCGATTTAGAAACAGAAAAAATACGCATAGAACAGCGTGAAGATTTAATGTTATATCTTGGCGGTGCAGGAATTGCAAGTAAACTTCTGCAGGAAAACATGAAACCGGATCTTCCGACATTGGCTCCTGAACAGCCGATTGTTTTTGCCATTGGAGCCGGAGCGTACATTTTCCCTGTACTTACAAAAACTGTTGCTATGTTTTTATCACCGCTTACAGGCGAACTTGGAGAAAGTTATGCAGGCGGACGAATGGCAATGTCTTTGTTAATGGCAGGATACGATGCAATTGTTATTACAGGCAAGGCAAAAAAACATTGTTATTTATCTGTTTCTACAAATAACGTTGTTGTACGCGATGCAAGAGCAATGTGGGGGCTTCCGGTCGGAGAAGTGGGCAGAGCTATCCGCGACAGCGAACACGGCGGCGGAGATGCTGTTGGTAAAAGATCTATCATACGTATAGGACCCGCCGGAGAAAACGGCGTTGCATTTTCATGTGTTTGCGTAGATACATACAGGCATTTTGGCCGAATGGGTCTTGGAACCTGCATGGGGAGTAAAAATCTAAAAGCCGTTTCTATTTACGGAAACCGTTCTATTCCTGTGTTGAATCAAAAAGAATATTTTAAGGTTTACAAAGAAATTTATAAAAAATGCACAGACACCGACAATATGGCAAAATATCATGATACCGGTACTGCAATTAATATCCTTCCATTGAACAATTCAGGTGCGCTGCCGACATTTAACATGCGGGAAACTTCGTTTGAACATGCAGATCAAATAAGCGGAGAAGCTTTTGCACTTGTTAACCTTGTGCGGAAAATGTCGTGTACAGGCTGTCCTGTCGGCTGTATTCATATTGGTATGTACCGCAGGGAATTTGACAGAGGCCATGAGTACGAAGCTATCAGCGTAGCTTATGACTTTGAATTAATTTATGCGCTCGGCACTTTCCTTGGCATACGAACCACAGACGAAATTTTAGCCATGATAGAAGAAGTAGAAGAATGCGGGCTGGATGCAATGAGCGCAGGCGTATGTTTGGGCTGGGCAACAGAAGCTTTAGAACACGGCTATATAACCAAAGAAGACACAATAGTCGATTTAAGTTTCGGCGATAGCAGGGGTTATATTAAAGCGATTGAATATTTGTCTACAGGCATTAATAAATTTTACCGCATACTTGGCAAGGGAAGCAGATACGCAGCAAGAAAATACGGAGGAGAATCTTTTGCTATGCACATTGCAGGCAACGAAATGGCAGGTTATCACACAGGGTACGGATCTCTTGTAGGCGCTGCAGTTGGAGCCAGGCATTCGCATCTTTGCAACGGCGGGTACAGCATAGATCAAAGCAACAAGGAACTTGATGAAGATGTATTGGTAGAAAAACTATTCAACGAAGAATGCGAAAGATGCATGACCAATTCGCTGGTTATGTGTTTGTTCGCGCGCAAGATATACGACAGACAGACAATTTTAAATGCACTTAATTCAATTGGCTGGAACCTTTCCAATGACGACCTTACAGCGATAGGCAAACGTATTTATCAGACTAAATTGCAGATAAAAAATGCGCTTGGGTTCCAGCAGAAAGCTGTTAAACTTTCCAAACGTTTTTTTGAAACACCTAGTATGCACGGCAAACTTGACGAAGAGACAACCTACAGATTGATAAAAAAGTACACAAAATTAACAGACAACCTATTGCAGGAAACAATTTAACGCCAATGGAAGACCGTTATTCGCGCCAATTATTAATTGAACAAATTAGCGGCAAGGGGCAGGAAAAACTTTCAAAAGCTTCTGTTTTTGTTGTTGGAGCCGGCGGGCTTGGCTCCCCTGCCCTAACATATCTTGCCGCTGCCGGAATTGGACGATTGGGTTTTATTGATTCTGATACTATAACATTAAGCAATTTAAACCGGCAGTTTTTGTATTGTACAGGCAATATAGGACAAAAAAAAGCAGATTCCGCCAAAGAAAAACTTGTGTTATTTAACGATAAAATAATAATAAATTCATACAGCGATTGTTTAACAAGCGAAAATGCAGAAACCTTTTTTAATGGTTATGACATTGTTCTAGGCGCTGTTGATTCACTGGAAACACGCCATATAATTAACAAAGCATGTTTATCTCTTGGATTGCCATATATTGACGGCGGTTTAAATGGTTTTTCCGGCTGTATCTTTTATTCCAATCCCTGCAAAAATAAAAATAATTCGCCGTGCTTAAACTGCCTGTATCCGGAAAAATCAGAAAAAAAGGAAACAACCGGCGTTTTAGGAACAACAGCTGGTATTATAGGAACAATGCAGGCGAATATTGCTATTTTACTTTTGCTTGGTCTTAAAAACCCGCTGGAAGGAAAACTTTTAATTTACGATGGTATCCGCATGAATACAGATCTGGTAGATATAAAGCGAAATGAAAATTGCCCTGTTTGCGGATGTAAGACGGAGGAAAACAAGTGAATGTACTTTTTTACGGAGATGTATTAAATTACACAAACGGCGAAAAATCGCGCGATATAAATGATTGTTCCGATATACAGAGCCTTGCAGAAAAACTCGGCGGTTATTACGGAGAACGTTTCTTTAGTTATTTATTCGGCAATGAAACCTGTTTTTTTCTTGTTAACGGCAAGGGAATAATGCTAACAGGCGGTTTAAAAACAAAGCTTAAACCAGAAGATAAAATAGAAATCCTCCCCTTTGTACACGCCGGATAAACATAGTAACAACAGGTAATAATACCTTCTTTTATTCATTTAATATGATATAATGGCATTTGGAAACATGCCATGAAAAGTAAACTTGTTTCACGCCTTAGAAATACAAATATGATTTTCATTATTTTCATATTGATAATAATGATGTGCGTAAGCTCTGTTATAATCTTTACGTTTACAGATAATGCTTCAAGAGATTATGTTCGTTTTTATACTATGGAATCGGTATCAGTATTAGGTTCTTATCTAAATCATGAAATTACCTTGATTCAGCAGGCGGCAAAAAACAGAGAAATAATTGAATGGTTTGCCGATGAAGATAACACAGAAAAAAGGGCTGCCGCATTTCAGAGAATGATGCATTTTGCGGATATGCTTCAGATTAACGGATTGTATTTTGTAATAAAAAATTCATTACACGAATATTCGATTGACGCAGGCATTTCTATAGATAAATTTATCCCCATACCGGACAAGAAAAATTCATATCTTCCGTATTCTTTAAATCCGGATATTTTATACGACCAGTGGTTTTTTACAGCAGTTGCTTCAGATTATGATTTTACACTAAACCTGGATATCGATAAAATAACAAACACACGGCGCTTGTGGATAAATCACAAGGTTATAAATAACGGTGAAGTAACGGGTATTCTATGTTCTGCATTGCAATTTGACGAAGTTTACGATGAACTATTCGGCAATTATGACAGCAATAATGTTCTTGGCTTTATAATAGATAAAAACGGAATAATTCAAATAAGCAGCGATATTCCTGAACCAGATTTTCTGCACATCGAAACCACAATTTACGATATGGAAGAAAAGCGGCATATATTTGATGTCTACTCCGCTCCCATTTTTGTTTCTGAAATAAGCAGTTATCTGAATACAGGGAATCAATATAACCAGAAAATAGAACCAAGTGTCGTAAAGTTTTCCAGCGGGAATTATCAGTATTTATCAATTGCTCCCATTCCAAATACAAATTGGCTTACAATTACATTCTTTAACTCCAGGGCATTGTTCGATGTTATGAACATGATTCCGCTTCTTATTGTTGTTATTTTAGCGTTTGGTTTTTATATTTTATTAAATTCCCTTTCAATCCGGCATCTGGTTCTTAATCCGCTTGGAAAACTTACTCACAGCGTATCCGAGTCGGATTACAATATAGATGTAATTTTTGGAACTAACCGTAATGATGAAATCGGCGAGCTTGCACGGACGACCCGCAGAACATGGAAAAGACTTAATGAGAATACAATAAGTTTAATGTCATCCATAAAAGACAGAGAGCGGCAGACTCAGATACTTCATGCAGTTAATTCAATCGCCGCTTCGTTATTCAGCGCAGAAAGTGAGGCAGAGTTTAAAGAATCACTGCCGGAAGGCATGCAGCTTTTAGCCGGCTGTATAGATATAGACCGCGCCTTCATCTGGAGAAATGAAATAATAGACGGTATCCTTTGTTATAAATTAATTCACGAATGGGTAAGTGAAATAGGAAAGATAAATAATAAATTAAATGTAGGTCATGTTTATACATATCCCAATGACGCTCCAAAATGGCTTGAAAGTTTTCTTAAAGATGAATGTGTTTACGGGTCTGTTACTAATATGCCGGAAAACGAAAAAAGAAATCTTGAACAAAACGGCGTTAAATCCATACTGGCAGTTCCTGTACATCTGCACGGGCAATTTTGGGGGTTTGTTAGTTATGACAATTGCCAGATCGAAAATATTCTTTCGCAGGATGATATAGATATATTAAGATCCGGAAGCCTTCTCATTGGAAATGCTTTTTTACGCTATGATATAACCCAGAATTTAAAAGATTCTGCAGAAGAAGCAAAAGCTGCAAGCCGTTCCAAGTCATCATTTTTGGCAAATATGAGTCATGAAATCCGCACGCCAATGAATAGTATTATAGGATTTTCTGAACTCGCACTGGATGACGAACTTCCTTCTAAAACAAGAGATTATATTACAAAAATAAAAAACAATTCTGATTGGCTTTTGCAGATTATAAATGATATTCTGGACATTTCTAAAATTGAATCCGGTAAAATGGAACTGGAAAGCATCCCGGTTGATTTACACGAAATATTTACCTCCTGCCGTACATTAATTCTGCCTAAAGCGCTGGAGAAAGGCCTAACATTGTATTTTTACGCAGAGCCGTCTATCGATAAAATACTGTACAGCGATCCTACAAGGCTTCGTCAGGTGCTTGTTAATCTTCTTTCCAATGCAGTAAAGTTTACCAATTCCGGCGAAATTAAAATGAAAGTTTCCATAAAAGAAACTGCAGAGGACAGCGTTACGCTGCATTTCGAAATTATAGACAGCGGAATTGGCATCACAGAAACTCAAATGGCTAAAATTTTTGACCCGTTTGTACAGGCAGAAACCGGCATAACCCGCAAATACGGCGGTTCAGGACTTGGTCTTCCCATAACAAAAAACATAATCGAAATGATGGGGGGCGAGCTTTTTGCAGAAAGCAAACCCGGCGCCGGCAGTAAGTTCAGTTTTTCTCTAACTTTTAAAGCTGCAAATATTACAGACAATAAAAATCCTGCAGAACGGGTAATTTTTGACGATATTGAAAGACCGGTATTCGAAGGCGAGATACTGTTATGCGAAGATAACGGCATGAATCAGCAGGTTATTTGCGAACATCTGGAACGGGTAGGGTTTAAAACAGTAGTTGCCAAAAACGGAAAAAAGGGCGTAGAATTAGTTAAAAGACGTTTGTTAAGCGGAGAAAAACAATTTGATATGATATTAATGGATATTCATATGCCGGTAATGGATGGGCTTGAAGCTGCTTCAAGAATTATCAGTATTAATGCCTCCATCCCAATTGTTGCAATGACAGCAAACGTCATGGTAAATGACAGGGAAATATACAAGGCCAACGGAATGAATGACTGTATTGCCAAGCCGTTTACATCGCAGGAATTGTGGCGCTGCCTAATGAGATACTTTAATCCTGTGAGCTGGCAAAGAGACTATGTTAAACTTCAGGAACTTGCAGAAAGAGAACTGCGGATAAGGCTTATTAACAGTTTTTTAGAAAGCAATCATAAAAAAATTGATGATATTAATGACGCTATTAATTCCGGAGACATAAAACTTGCACACAGACTGGCGCATACATTAAAGGGCAATGCAGGCCAGCTGAATAAAACCCGGTTACAGCAGGCTGCCAAAGATGTAGAACAACAGTTAAAAGACGGCGAAAACCTTGTTACTCTAGAACAAATGGAAACCCTGGAAAAAGAATTTAATTCAGCGCTTAAAGAATTGGTCCGCGATTCTATGCAATCTGCAGATGTTTCCAGCTTGTATGAAAACTTTGATAATGTCCTAAATAACAGCGATACAGAAAATAGCGGGAGAGCCGCATTATGACAGAACAAAATAAAAAAAACAGCCTTCTTATTGTAGATGATGATGCATCGAACCTTATGGAACTTACCCGCATTTTACAGCCTGAATATAATATTTATATGGCAAAAAACGGCGCGTCCGCTTTGGAAAAAGCACAGCTGAATGTGCCGGATCTTATTTTGCTGGATGTTGTAATGCCCGACATGAACGGGTTTGACGTATTAAAAAAACTTCAGGTTTCGGAAAAAACACAGATTATTCCGGTTATTTTTATTACTGGAATTAACGAAGACAGCAACGAAAGCGCAGGACTTTCTATTGGAGCTGTAGACTATATCCGCAAGCCTTTCGATTCCATGGTTATTAAACTTAGAGTACGGCATCAGATTCAAATTATTAATCTAAGGCGTGATTTGGAAGAATCGGCAAAAACTGCCGAAATGGCAAGCAAGACCAAATCTGTTTTTCTTGCAAACATGAGCCACGAAATACGAACGCCGATGAATGCCATTCTCGGCATTACAGAAATAATGCTGCAGAATGAAACTCTTCCGGAAAAAATAGAAGAAGGGCTTGGTAAAATTTACAGTTCCTGCGATTTGCTTCTTAGCATAATAAATGACATACTGGATTTTTCAAAAATAGAAGCAGGCAGAATGGATATTATTCCTGTTCAATATAAAATTGTAAATCTAATAAACGATGTTGTTAACCTTAACATGATGCGGTTCGATGATAAATCTATCGATTTTGAAATTAATATTGATGAAAACATTCCGGTAAGATTTACAGGAGATGAACTTAGAATAAAACAAGTTTTAAACAATTTGCTCTCTAATGCTTTTAAATACACGGATACAGGCAAGGTAACACTATCGGTATCTTTTGAATCCGGCAGGAAAGATGAAGTTCTTGTTCTAAGCGTTAAGGATACTGGTTATGGCATGACAAGTGAACAAGTAGAAAAAATATTCGATGAATATTCCAGGATTATCCATGCAAAAAGCGGCGCTATAGAAGGCACTGGGCTTGGTTTATCCATAACACAGCGTTTGTTAAAATTAATGAACGGCGAAATAATTGTAGAGAGTACTCCCGGCAAAGGTTCAATTTTTACAGTAAAGCTGCCGCAAAAAGCGGCGGATACGGAAATTCTCGGGAAAGATGCTGCCTTAAACCTGCAGCAATTCCGCATGAACTGCATGCCGCAAAAAAAATGGAAAAAAATAAACAGAGAGCCGATGCCTTACGGAAGCGTTTTGCTTGTTGATGATGTAGAAACAAACATTTATGTTGCTATGGGTCTTATGAAACTTTACAAACTGCAAACAGAAACTGCAATGAGCGGATTTGAAGCAATTAAAAAAATAAAAGACGGCAAAGTGTATGATGTTATTTTTATGGATCACATGATGCCGGAAATGGATGGCATAGAAACAGTAAAACATCTGCGCGAATTGGGGTATAAGGAACCTATTGTTGTACTTACTGCAAATGCAGTAACAGGACAGGAAGACATGTTCCTAAAAAACGGTTTTGACGATTTTATTTCCAAACCCATAGATATGCGGCAGTTAAATTCAATATTAAATAAATTAATACGCGATAAGCAACCCGCAGATGTTGTTGAAGCTGCCCGCCGGCAAAATGAAAATACCAATGAAAATTTAAGCGGACAGCCGGAATTTGATTCCCTTTTATTGGATTCGTTTATAAGAGATGCCGGCAAAGCGATTGATTGGCTGGGCGAACAGCTAAAAAATATTACAATAGAAAACGAAGACATTCTGCGGAAGTTCACCGTTATTGTCCATGGCATGAAAAGTTCTCTCTGGAATGTCGGCGAAAAAAAACTTGGAGAGACAGCACAAAAACTGGAAATAAGCGGACGCGAAAAAAATATAGATCATATAAAAACAGTTACTCCGGAGTTCCTTAACGAACTGCGTATTCTGCTGGAGAGGCTAAAATTAAATAAAAATGTACCGGATTCCGGCACAGAAGACAAAGATTTAGAAGATTTATGCAAGAAACTTCTTTCTATTCAAAAGATGTGCGAAGATTATAATAGAAAAGGCTCTTTAGATATTCTTACAGAAATGAAAAACTATTCAAAAAAAACAATGGAAGTGCTGGAAAATATTAAGATACATGTGCTTCACAGCGAATTTGAAAAAGCAGAACAAGCAGCAAAAATGCACATTGCACATTTAGATAAATAGCGCTATTCTAAAATAGCGCTATTTATCAAAAACTGTTTTTTTTAACTTTTCCAGCGTATTAAAAGCAAGCTGAAAATCAAAATCTTCTATTTGCTGGCTCAGTTCGTTTATGAGACCAGAATCTCCGGGTATTTGATTTATTTTATCAATAAGTTTTAAACAATCAGGATTACCGGTAGTTAATAACGGTTCCAGGGTATCAAACAATTCCCGTACGGATTCTATATCCAGTTTTTCGTCCTGATTCTGCCTGCCCGTTGATTTTTCTTCCAGAAGGGGAGCAAATTCATTAAGGACTATGTTTAATTCTGCATCCAGGGTTTTTAGCTGTTCATCTGTCGCAGTATTTTTTCCATTTTTTAGCTGCTTCTCTACTGCTGCCGCTGCATTCTGCAGTTTTGTTTTTCCAATCTGCGCAGCATTGCTTTTTAAACTGTGCGAAAAACGGTGAGCGCCGGCGACATCGCCTTCTTCCAGAGCTTTGATAATATCTGCAAATTTGCTTTTGTTGCTTCTTACAAATAAAAGCTGCAGAGACCTAAGGAATTCAACATCTTTTTCCAAAGGGTTTTCATCTTCTTGTTTTATTTTCAGGTCTCCCATGCTTATAGGCGTAAGGAATTTTAAAAGGCTCTTCCATAATTCACGCGAAGTAAACGGCTTTCCTACACAGTCTCTTAAACCATTTATTTTATAAATCTCTTTATCATCTGTCATAATGTTTGCAGTCATTGCTATTATTGGAATATCCGCTTCAATTTCCAGAATTTTTGCAGATGCTTCAAGGCCGTCCATCACAGGCATATGCATATCCATAAAAATTAAATCGAATTGTTTTTCTTCTCTTTGTTTCCGCTCACGTACCAAATCAAGTCCTATCCTGCCATTCCATGCAACAACTGTTTTTATTCCCACTCTTGCAAGATGTTCGCAAATAACCTGCTGATTCATAACATTATCTTCACATAACAATACTTCATGGTCAAAAGTAGGTTTATCAAACTCATTAAAAACAAGTTTTTGTTTGAACATTTCATCGTTTGTCGCATCAATTGTATTAAAAACAAGAGTAAAAAAGAATTTGCTTCCAATTCCCGGCATGCTATCTACATGAAGCTGTCCGCCCATCAGTTCCACTATGCTTCTTGTAATTGTAAGTCCAAGTCCGGTTCCGCCGTATTTTCTTGTTGTTCCGGTTTCTGCCTGCATAAAAGGTTCAAATACTTTATTTATTTGTTCTGTTGTCATGCCGATACCGCTGTCTTTAACTTCGAAATACATTACAACGGTTTCTTCTGTTCTTTCTTTTATTTCTGCAAGAACTTTCACCGTTCCGGTATTTGTAAATTTTACAGCATTGGAAAGCAGATTTGTAATTACCTGACGAAGCCTTGTAGGATCGCCCAACGGCATTTTCCCGATACTCGGTTCAGCGTAAAAAAACAAAGATACTCCTTTCTCTGCAGCTTTGGGAAGTATTAATGTCCTGCAGCTTGCAAATAATTCTTGCATGTCAAAAGGAATATTTTCTATTTCTATTTTACCGGATTCTACTTTTGATAAATCCAGAATATCATTTACAATCTGCAAAAGTCCTTTGGAATTTTCCAGTATTTTGCTTAAGTAATCTCTTGTTCTTTCAGGTATAATATCATCCAGTGCAAGCTCGGAAAAACCCATAATACTGTTCATGGGAGTGCGTATCTCATGACTCATGCTTGCAAGGAATATAGATTTGGCAACAGAAGCAGCCTGCGCTTTTTCTGCGGCTTCCCTTAACTGTTCTTCAAAACCTTTTACCTGCGTTTCGTCATTAAAATAATTACATAACACCTTTGAGCCGTCTATCCATGGAATAACCGCAGATCTTCCGCCGATCCATTTTCCGATACATTCATCAAAACTATAAATGTAACTTGTACTTGGAAATGAATCTTTATTTTTTACCAGTTCCGGCATATTACAATGCGAACACGGCGCATCCAGGTTTCTTATAACCTTGTAGCATTTATTTTTATGATAATTATCCTTGTCAACTCCGTATGTATTTATAAGGCTTTGATTCAAATATAGAATATTGTAATCAAAATCGGCTACACTAATCATGGTTTCTAAAAAGTCCATGGTTGCCATTGTTTTATTTTTTAATGATATAGACTGACAAAGCTTATTTATTCCTTCTATAATTTCTTTATAAGAACCGCTGTATCTGGAAGGATCAATCTGAAAACTAATATCGCCGGAAGCGTTTAATTCTTTGGTTAGGCGCAAAAGGTCTTGCAGCATCGATTTTACTACATCTACAAGCAAATAAATATCTGCGTTTAATAAATCAATTTCATCTTTCGGGAAGTGCGGCCTGTCAACAACCATATCCAGTTTTCCCTGAGTAACATCGGATATAAGTTTTACCAAATTAGTTACAGGATTAATTATTCTGGATATAATGTTTAAAAGAATGGTTGCTGCAATTACAAGCCCTAATATACCGATAAATATGCAGTATAAGATTAAACGGTTTCTTTCCTGAATTAACTCCTTGTTTGAAATGCCGACAACTATCATGGCAAATTCTTCTTTTTTGGAATTAATCAGCGGAAGCAAAAAACCGCTGTATGCTTCTCCCAATAAATTATATGTATAAAAGGAGTCTCTGCCTTCTTTCAATTCATGAATTGATAAATCGGTATCAAGCTGAGAACCTATAATCCGCTCACCATCTCTTTTTATGGTTGTTGCGATTCTGTTATTACCCAAAAATATTGAAATTTCAGCGTTAAAATTTTCTTTTAATCTGTCAACCGATTCATTTTCGTCCAGCCGTATTCCTGCAGAAATTACGCCAATCAATGAATTTCTGGAATCATAAACAGGTGCGCCTGTATGAATAGAAAGATTTATTACAGGCCCCGATTCATAATATGTCGATACAAGACCGTTCATGGCATCAGTAATATTTTGTATCTCAGAAACATTATCACCAAAACGCAGAGGTTCATATGTCCTTGCAAGAACTATTCCATTTTCGTCTGTCACGGTAAAATAAGTAATGTCAAACAATTCTACCATAGGGTTTAATGCATCTATTATTTCTCTTGTACTGCGATCGCTGACAGCTTTTATAACATCGGGGAAACGTGAGACAGAAACTGCCGCTGTTAATGTATTGCGTCCGTATCTGTCCAGATAACCTTTTAAATTAGCAGCAGTTGCAAAAATATTTTCCCTTTTTTGTACTGTTGTAAATCTGTAAAATTCAAAAGAAGAATACGCAGTCATAATAATAACTAAAGAGAATAATATAATTAAAGCAGCGCCTAAAATTTTGCTTTTTAATTTATTTTTAAACATAGATTATTTTTGCTCCAAATATTTTATAAGGCAGCGCCACAATTCCTGCGAAGTAAACGGTTTTCCCAAATAATCATCCATACCGCCGGCTTTGTAAACCTCTTGATCTTCCGTCATTACATTTGCCGTCATTGCAATAATCGGGGTGCTTGTAATGATCTTCTTTATTTCTGCAGTTGCTTCAAGCCCGTCCATCACAGGCATATACATATCCATAAAAATTAAATCAAACGGTTTTTCTCCGTTATTTATGCGATTTTTAATAATATCAACGCCAGCTTTGCCGTTTTCTGCTATTACAGTTTTTATTCCAACCCTTTTAAGATGTTCGCGTATAACCATCTGATTCATCTCATTGTCTTCGCATAATAGAACCTCGTGGTCAAACGATGGTTTTTTAATATCATTAAGATCTATCTGCTTTAGCTGCGCTTCTTCTTCCGGCACATCTATTGTATCGAATGTCAGAGAAAAACTGAATTTACTTCCAATTCCGGGTACGCTGTCAACAGTTAGATTCCCGCCCATCATTTCTATAATGCTTTTTGTTATTGTCAAGCCAAGCCCCGTACCGCCGTACTTGCGAGTAGTGCCGGTTTCTGCCTGTGTAAACGGATCAAAAATAACTTGTATTTGTTCGGGCGTCATGCCGATACCGCTGTCTCTAATTTCAAAATTCATTGAAATGGTTTTATCGTCCATGTGAATAATATCAGAAACAAGTTTAATCATTCCGGAATTTGTAAATTTAACTGCATTAGAAAGCAGATTCACCAGCACTTGTCTAAGCCTTGTAGGATCGCCAACCGGCATTTTTCCCATGCTTGGCTCTGCATAAAAATGCAGAAGTATTCCTTTTTCTACAGCTTTTGGCATTACTAATGTGCGGCAGCTAGAAAAAAGTTCATGCATGTCAAAGGGAATTACTTCCAATTCCATTTTTCCAGATTCAATTTTAGAAATATCCAGAATATCATTAATAATCTGAAGCAGCCAATCTGCATTCGATTTTATATTCTTAAGATAATCCCTTGTCTTTTGTGATGTTTCACCGTCTAAAGCAAGTTCAGAAAAGCCCATGATACTATTCATAGGTGTGCGAATTTCATGACTCATGTTTGCAAGAAACACAGATTTTGATTTACTTGCAGCTTTTGCAGCTTTAAGCGCAGATTCCAGTTCTTCCTGATACTTGTTTAACTTAATTGTGCGTTCCTGGACAAGAGCTTCCAGTTTTATTCCTTCTTTACGGTATCTAAAAAACAAGATCACCAATAGAGCAATAACAAACATAAATAAAAGTAACGAGCCTATAAACCATGGAACCTGCGTTTCAATCAATTTAACCCGGTAATCATATGTTTTACGCACCCACATGTCCGAGATACCTTTTGTATCTATCATTCCCAAAGATTTATTAATTATGGAACATAATATTTCTTCTTCTATATTTAATCCGAATTTTATTGTTCCTGTATAATCAAACACAATATTAGCTTTGTAATCCGGAAGCTCCAGGTAATGGGTTAAATATAAAAGCCTTTTCTGATTTGTCATTACCATTTCTACTTTGCCAAGCCGAAGCGCCTCAAGAGCTTCTTCTGTACTTTCATATTCAACAGTATTCATGTGATTAGGAAACCATTTTCTAAAAGTATCAGCATATACCGTATCTCTTGCAAGCCCGACCTTAACATATAAAATCTCGTTCACTTTTATATCCGGATAATCGGCATGAGATATTAATGCAAAATGATCTGTTATCTGTCCTGTTTCCGGCCATAGAAACTGGTTAAGACGGCTGGCAGATTGAGTCAGCTCGGGAACTAATGTTATATCGCCGCTTCTTAACATCTCCAGGATTTCTGGCCATCCTGTGTTTTCATTATTAACACGCTTAAAAGTTAAACCTGTAAGGGATGTTATTTCATCAAGTATATCAAGGGAAACCCCTCTCCATTGTTTATAACGCTTGTCAAAAAAACTGCCGGGATAATTCCCAGGATCAACGCCTATTGGTATTACAGGATTATTTTTTATGTACTCATGTTCTTCTTCCGTTAGCTGCATGTTCAATTTATTATGCATATACTGCTGGTGCCCCTGATTATACATTGCAGTTAAAAAACGTATACCGCCGCTTTCCAGTACTTTTTCCATAACAGTAATAAAAGGAAATAAAACAGGGTTCTGAGTCGTTAAGGATACCGGCCTGTAGATTAGCGGAAAAAAATACATTG
This sequence comes from Treponema sp., assembly GCA_009785215.1. Classification (GTDB taxonomy): domain Bacteria; phylum Spirochaetota; class Spirochaetia; order Treponematales; family Breznakiellaceae; genus WQXQ01. The sequence goes on from WQWU01000019.1 coordinate 33,121, forward strand.
TATACATGTCGCTATACTGAATAAAATTGGCCTCTACAGTACCGCTGTAATAAAAGGCGTCTATTTTTCCGCTTTTTAAAGCTTCATAAACAAGGCTGACATCGCTTAGGGTAATAACTTCATAAGAGCCTGTTTCTAATTCACTGATAACAGTATGAATTGTACTGGTTCCTTCTATGAAGCCGCACTTTAAAGGACGTTCATTGACTATTTCATCCAAAGGCCTGCTTCCGTTAAGGCGGTAATATTTTAAAGGCCGGGAAGCAATAGCGCTTGTCATGTGATAGGTTCTCAGCCGTTCTTCTGTAGCGGTTATTTCTCCGGAAAAAGAAATAACATGGGATTCAAGCCCGGCAAGAAGATCAAGCCAATCGAACAATTCCGGAATAAAAGGAATGCCGAAAAAACCAGAAAGCCATTCGCAGAATAAAGCGGAAAACCCTTTTATTTCTCCGTTACCGTTTAAAAATGTCTCTGTACTCAGCGGCATTCCGTAAATAAAACTACGTTCCTGCTTTTGTATAGCTTCTATGGCTGCAATTTCTTCGCTTGTTATCCCGGGAACATCATAAAATGATAAAGGCAGCCGTTCTGCTCCGGAGAGGACAGCAGAAAAACTTCCGGCGCTTCCTGGCTTTCTTGCATTGCTGCAGCCAAAAGAAAAAATAGAAACAGCCAGCAGGAGTACAGAGATTTTTATTATCGTTTGGATTCCATAACGCATTCAAAATCCTTATGATTTATCAGGACAAAACATTAATTCTTATTGAATTTTAATGCATATAATAGTAAAAAACAAGCAAAAAATAGCATAACAGACAAAAAATATATATAACGCCATTTTATTTTTTCCGTAAAAAAAGGGATAATTGACAAAAAATATAAATGTAATATAATTATTATTCAGAGGTTTGTTATGAAAATAATACTAATTTCAATAATTGCCGCTATGAGTTTAATATCATGCGACATTCCGGCGTACTATAACTATAATGTTACAAATGAATCTAACAAACCGGTGTCTTATATTTTTAACGGCACCCCTGATACTCTTGAACCAGGCGAATGGAAACCATATCAATCAAAAACTGGAGCCCGCTTTACCGGACTAATAGATATTGATGCCGGCGAAACACATGGTTTTAATATCAGTGTAAAGCTTAGATCGCACAGAAACGATTATGTTTTTTATAATTTTTCTCCGTTTGATCTTCACGTATTAAATACATTGCCAATAGATCTCACCATAAAAGCCGGAGAATATATTGATAATGGCGGTTCAACCGAATTGCTTGTTGCTGCCGATTCTAATCCTAATACAAATGCAAAAATATACACAAACAAGCCTGTCTTTGCTGTTGTAACTGAAGTATATCAAAATTTTCCAATTATTTTTGACTGGAAATATATCGACGATGATAGAATTGTTTATCTTATAATTAAATAGATATAATCAAAACTATTTAAAACTCTTGTGCACTTACGGCTTTCTCCGCAGCGGAAATGACCTCTTTAAATTCTCCGTGCAGCAAATTTACAGAGATTTCATCTAAAAGCCTGTTTATTTTTTGTGTCCATGTTTTTTTTCTTAAATCGTCCATTGCTGTTTTGGCATCTTTCTTTTTCATGTTTTCACATGCTGTTTTTATAACTATTAATTTATCTTTCAGGAAGACCATGTCATCAAACGAAACATCATCTGCCTCTTTTAATTTTTCTGTTTTATATTTATTAAGGATCAATTTAAGCAGATTTATAAACGGCGGAGTATCAGTTAATATTTCTTCTATTCTTCCATCATCTCCCGCCTGTTCCAGTTTAAAAGCATCAGTAGACAGTTCTTTTTCTCCAATATTTAAAAGAACGCTTTTCATGCTATGAACATTTATTGTAAATAAATTCACTTCTGCATCATCCTGGTTTTTTATTTTCGGCAGAATATCTTCCAATACAGCAATAGTTTTTTCAATATCACGCAAGACAGATTTTATTATCTCATTGCTTATTTGAGTATTCAGCTCCTTTCCGGAAACAAGTTTTAGTTTTACTTTTTGCCGTGATTCTTCAATCACTTCTGGCGGCTGCTTGTCGCGGATTAATCTGTTAAGCGATGCATTTAACTCGCGAATATCAATTGGTTTAGAAATAAAGCCGTCTAAACCATTGGATAAGAACATAACCGATGATCCGGTTACGGCATTAGCTGTCAGTGCTACAATAGGATGGGTATAACCCATTTCGCGGATTATTTTTGTTGCTTCCAATCCATTCATTTTTGGCATCATATGATCCATAAAAATAATATCGTAGATTTTTCCGGCTTTGATTCTGTCTATTGCTTCAAAACCGCTGGAAACAGTTTCGATATTAAGGCCGTAAGGCAGCATCATACCCTTTGCTACATATAGATTGGATTCAACATCATCTACTATAAGGACGCTGCCGTAAGGCATGTATTCATGAACAATCTGCGCCCTGTTCAGTTTAAGCATATTTTTAAAACGGCTGCTGCGTAATTTTTCTGCCAGTTCAGCGCCGCAGACACTAGAGCCGATCCGCTCTTGAGGAAGACGCACCAGAAATACAGAACCTTTATTAAGTTCGCTTTCAACAGAAATTTCGCCGTTCATTACATCAATAAGGCGTTTTGTAATATGCATCCCCAGCCCTGTACCGACAATAGTGCGGTTAGTATCCATATTAAAACGTGTATATTCGTCAAACAGCTTATTAATCTGTCCTTCTGACATTCCCTGCCCGGTATCGGTAATACGTAAAATAAGCATACACGGAGTGCGCTCTGTTCCGGCACCGGGAATTTCATTACATAAAGCGCTGACCGACAGTTCTACCTTGCCTTTGTCGGTATACTTAAATGCATTAGAAAGTATATTGTTTAATATCTGTTTAATGCGAAGTTCGTCACCTAACAAATCAAGCGGAGTATCTTTATCAATTTTAAGGTCAAACTCTATAGGTTTACTGTCATACCGCAGAAGATTTAATTGTACAGTATCGTATATAATGCTTGGAATATCGTACTGTGCCGGTATTATTTCCAGCTTGCCGGCTTCAATTTTGGAAAGGTCGAGTATATCATTGATAATATTCAGCAATAAATTTCCTGAACTGTATACCATATTAAACGCTTCATCAATCTCCGGCGAATTAGTATCTTTTTGCAGCTGAATTTCCGCTGTACCAAGAATCGCATTCATCGGTGTTCGGATTTCATGACTTATATGCGACAAAAATTCACTCTTTGCTTTATTTGCGGCTTCTGCTTCCATGCGGTTTCTTTCTGCATCAAAAATCAGTTTCTTCATGGGTGTTATATCAATAATTGTACCTGCAGTACGCAAAGGATTGCCGCTTTCATCCCTGATAGTCTTGCCTGTAGCGTGGATATAAACACACTCGCCGTTTTTTTTCAAAACGCGGTATTCCACATTGTAAGGCGTTTGACCTGTCTTATCCATCAAATGTCCAATAACGGCATCGGGAACCCATTTCCAATCATCGGGATGCATACACTTGAATAAACTGCTGGCAAGATTAGGGAATTCGTTTTCGTCCTTATATCCCAATAAATACCTGAACTCATCCGGGATAATAAGTTTGTTATTGGGATTTAACGGATCATTCTTCATTATATCCATTTCCCACATGAATATATTTCCGGCTTCCATTGCCATGTTCAATTTTATCAAACGGTATTCAGCTTCTTCCCGCTGTTTTTCTGCTTTGTTTATTAAGATTTTTTCAGATGTTATATCGATAATTGTTCCAACAGTGTGCAGAGGATTACCTTCGCTGTCCCGGATAGTTTCTCCAGTAGCATGGATATAAACATAATCACCGTTTTTTTTCTGCAATCTGTATTCAATATCGTAAGGCGTCTGCCCTGTTTTGTCTAAAATGTGAGCATTAGCGGCAGCTGGCACCCGTTCTACATCATCAGGGTGAAGACAGTTTACTAAACTACTGATAACGTTAGGAAAGTCGGTTTCATCATTATACCCCAATACATGCCTTAATCCGTCCGGCCAAACTGCCGAAGTATCGTTGATAACGTCTTGGTCGTCACTTGCAATTTTTGTTTCCCATATATGCGCGTCTGCAGCATTTAACGCCAGGTTTAATTTAATAAGTCTAAGTTCAGCTTCCGCACGCTGCCTTTCTGCTTCAAAAATAAAATTTTTCATGGGTGTTATATCAATAATTGTACCAACAGTATGCAGAGGGTTACCGTCTTTATCCCTAATAGTCTTGCCTGTAGCATGGATATAAACATAACCGCCGTTTTTTTTCTGCAGCCTGTATTCCAAATTGTAAGGTGTTTGATCTGTTTTATCCAACAGATGAGCAATGAACGCATTAGGTACCATTTCCATGTCTTCGGGATGGAGACGGTTTACTAAAGTGCCGACAGAGTTTGGAAAATCGGTTTCGTTCTTATACCCCAGAGCAAACCTTAACCCGTCTGGCCAAATTACCGGATTGGAAAAATTAAGCGGATCATCCTTTATAAGTTCCATTTCCCATAAAAATACTTTTCCAACTTCCATTGCCATGCTTAATTTAACAAGCAAGTTTTTATCCGCTAATGCTTTATCTTTTCCTGCGAGGAGGCGCAAGAGGATAAAACTTAGTCCTGTTGCCATAATCAGCCCAAGGGCGATTAGAAACCATAAAATAAACTGAAGGCTTGAAATGTAATGATATATAGGAGTAGCAACGCCAATATACCAGCCGTTATCAAGCCGGCGGACGTTATGGATTTTTGTACTCCCGTCGCGGCTAAGGAACCTGTCTCCAAAAACAAAACCATTCTGTTCTAATTTGTCTGCTATGCCCGAGATGCCGGTTGCATGTGCATCACGTAATGGCACGCCGATAAATTCAGGAAAGGGGAACGCTATGATAGTCATATTTTCGTCCAGCATCATCCATGTTATAGGACTGTCTCTGCGCAATTCATAGGAAAACTCATAAATCCTGTCTAACAGGATATTCAATCCGACAATGGCAATTAAATTGCCAGCGTTATCGTATAAGCCGCGAGCGTATGCAAGGGCGACTTCGCCAGTTACCATATCAACATAAGGAGGAGTGACAACGATTTGACCTTTTGCCGCACTGGCGAGTATATACCAATCCCGTTCTTCAACAATAAAAATCCCCGCTTCTTCCAAAGCATGCCAGTCTGTTTCCGGCGAAATTGCGCTGAATGCGTTCCTTTCGATCTGACCGGGAATATCAAAATATGCAAAAACACTGAGAAATCCCGGAATACCTTTATTTTTGCTATACTCGGTTATACCAGAAATATATACCTTCATTTCTTCCAAACCGGCGCCTTGAGAAAGCTGCATATTTATTGACTGGCTTATCATACCTGTCATTGTTTCCAGTTCTTTCAAGTCGGCTTGCAGCTGTGATTCAATACTGATGAACAAAGCTTCTACTTCGTCCTCCAGGTGCCCGCGCTCCATTTGTAACCCAAACATGAAGCTCGCAAGTACCATTAACCCAAACGCAAAAAAGACAGCCAAGACCTGCAAATATGCCAGACGCGATGAAAACGCTTTACGTATGAAAGAACTAATTACAGGCACAAGACCTCCTTCCCGCTTGTGAAAACATTCGATTTTACATTATATCATGATATACCCGGAAATATAAAGAAAAAAAACAAAAATTAAAAATGTTTTTATACAGGAAATTGATATAAGTAACAATTAAATAATTACCCGCAGCAGAGCATTTATCTTTATTAGAACAGAATTGGAAATACAAGAATGAACAATTATAAAAATTGACAGCATCCGGAAAAGATGTCATAATATGGGGGTATAAAAACATTTAAAACAAGACAGTAACTTTACAATAAGGAACATAGGATATGAAAAAAAGAAGTGTTTTCCATTCACTTAAATTTAGGCTAATTGCCTTTTTTGTTATTTTTATAATTATTTTGACAACAATATTGGTTTTACTGGGCGTACGGGAATTGTCAATTACAGTAATTGACTCATATTCAAAGCAGGGTATCTTACTTGTAGAAAATGCCGTTTCAAATATAAATGGTGACTCATTTGAAAAATTGGTTAAATCGCTGGATATTAACGATCCATTTTATGAAGAAACAAGGTTGATGTTATCTCGATTAAAAGATTTTTCCTATTGTCTCTACTTATATACCATCGCTCCAAAAAACGGAAATATCTGGCAATACATTATTGACGGTTCCGCCCCTATGGATGACGAAGAAAACTTTTCCGCTCTTGGAGATGAAGAAGACGTTAGCGATCATGATGCCGCATTCAGAAGAGCATGGTCTTCGGGGCAAACCGAAGTTTCCGGTCTTGTAGATCAGGGAGAATGGGGCTGGTTAATTTCCGTGTATACTCCTATAAAAAATTCTAAAGGGGAAATTGTCGGCTTGGTAGCCTGCGATTTTGACGCCGAAGATCTTCGTGATGCAATAATTGAAATTGAATTACAGCAGATAGCCACGGGTTTGATAGCGATTTTTATCGGTACTATTATTCTTTTATTAATTATGCGCATGATTTTTAAACCTGCAAAAGAAATTAATAATATTCTAAACGAAATTTCTCAGGGTGACGGCGATTTAACAAAACGCATTGATCATATTAAGGATAACGAAATTGGAGAACTTGCAAAATCATTTAATAGTACGTTAGATATGATTACTAAAATGATTAGGAATATTAAAATGGAGACTGCGGCATTAATTGATACAGGAAATGAGCTCTCTACCAGCATGAGTCAAACTGCTTCTGCTGTAAATGAAATTACCACGAATATTCAAAGTATTCAGAGCCGTATTATGAACCAGAGCGCAAGTGTCAGTGAAACTCATGCAACAATGGAACAAGTTGTAGTAAATATTAATAAACTGAATTCGCATGTAGAGAATCAAAGCATTAATGTTTCTACTGCTTCGTCTGCTATCGAACAGATGGTTGCCAACACAAGTTCTGTAACCGAAACGCTCAAAAAAAATTCAATCAATGTAAAAAATCTGGAAGAAGCATCGGAGTTGGGGCGTGTAGGCTTACATGAAGTAGCATCAGACATTAAAGAAATATCATACCAGTCCGAAGGGCTTTTTAATATAAATACAGTAATGGAAAATATTTCGAGCCAGACAAACCTGCTTTCCATGAATGCAGCTATCGAAGCGGCGCACGCAGGAGAAGCCGGCAAGGGATTTGCTGTTGTTGCAGGAGAAATCCGTAAACTTGCAGAAAACTCAGGCCAGCAGTCAAAAACAATCAGCGAAGTTTTAAAGAAAATAAAAAGCGCTATAGATAAAATTACTTTTTCTACAAGTAATGTTCTTGAAAAATTCGAAGCTATCGATTCAAGCATAAATACTGTATCCGACCAGGAAGAACATATTCTAAACTCAATGGAAGAACAGCAAGCCGGAAGCAAACAAGTTCTGGAAGGTATAGGTAACTTAAACGAAATAACCAGACAGGTTAAAAGCGGATCACAGGAAATGCTTGAAGGTTCGGAAGAAGTTATAAGAGAAAGCACTAATCTGGAAAAAGTTACGCAGGAAATTACTTCCGGCATGAGCGAGATGGCTGCCGGTGCAAATCAGATAAATACTGCAATAAATCAGGTTAATGAAATAAGCATAAGAAACCGTGATAATATCAGCTTGTTAGTTAAGGAAGTTGCCCGTTTTAAAGTTGAGTAAAAAGATTGCATTCATCATTTCACTTTGAACGTCAGCGGCTGAACGATCTGTTTATGCAGGCAATTAAATATCCGCTGGTTCTTATTTGTGCAGGGGCAGGTTACGGCAAGACTACCGCTGTTCATGACTTTGTTCATGAATATCAGGCTGCTACAGTATGGATTCAACTTTCTGAACGCGATAATGTAGGCAGCCGTTTTTGGGAAAACTTTATTCATACCATGACTAAAGTTAACCCTGCATTTACCAAAGCTGTCAGCAAAATTGGTTTTCCGGACACCGCAGACAAGTTAAACCAATATCACACTATCTTACGTGAACATGTTATAAAAAAACGGCGGATCATTGTTTTTGATGACTGCCACCTTATCGAAAACCCCGCCGTAATCCGTTTTATAGAAAACACATTCCATAACATGCCGGCGGGAACATCGTTTTTTATGATTTCCCGTTCAACCCCTCGGATTAATTTGGCTGGATTGGTTTCCAAAGGACATATTTTTAATATAAGCGAAGACGAGCTTCGTTTTACCGAAAATGAACTAACACAATATTTACGGCAGCTGGAAACATTCACTCAGCCTGGCAATGAATACCCAATGGAAACTCTGCGGGAAATTATGCAGGATACAGGCGGTTGGGCTTTTGCAATTAATCTTATAACACGGTCGTTTCAAAAAGCTCCTGCATACACCGGCTATCTGCGCACTGCAATGAAGACAAACATTTTTCGTTTTATGGAAACAGAAATTTGGGATGGAATTTCTAAGCGGCTGCAATTATTTTTGATCCAGCTTTCTCTTATCGATCATTTGTCAGTTGACATCATTACATTATTGACAGGCACTGACACAGCTTTGCTTGATGAACTGGAGAGGCAAAACGCATACATACGCCGTGATAGTTATATCAACGCTTATCTTATTCATCCGCTGTTTTTGGAATTTCTTGCCGTAAAACAACCGCTTCTTTCGCAGGAACAAAAACATAAAACATATTCAATAGCAGCAGATTGGTGTAATAAAAATGGGTTTAAACTTGATGCATTGTCATATTATGAAAAAACAGGCGATTATGAAGCAATCGTTTCCATTTTTTATGAATTGCCGACACAAATTCCACATGATATTGCGCGTTATGCGAAAGAAATATTTGACAAAATACCGGAAGAAGCATTTGAACGTATAAATTTTCTTGCAGTAATACATATACGCACTATTATGGGGCTTGGGCTTTTGAATGAAGCATTCAAACTGGCAGAATCTTATGAAGCAAAAATCCTAAAATTACCTGATGAAAATCCCAACAAAGGTTATACACTTGGAGGGATTTATTATTACTGGGGTATCCTGCGAATACAAATGAGCATAACGGAAGATCGTTATGACTTTGATGAATACTTTGCAAAATTAGAAGAATGTATGTCTAAATCGTCAATTAAAAATATCCGTGTATCAAACCCGCCTGCTTTTTTATGGGTTAATCCTGTGGGTGTTTCCAGAAAAGGCGCT
>WQWU01000020.1 GCA_009785215.1 Treponema sp.
ATATATACACTTATTACAATACGAAACACACTGTTCAGCGTTGAATGTCCAGTTCTGAACACTTTTAGGTAATTTGTCTTGATAAGATATGAAATTTTAGGGTATTTAAGGAGAAGGCTCTAATGAAAAATACAGAAACAAAATTGAAAGGTAACCCTGAAAATAACCGAAACGTCCGCCGTACCAAGCTGGCTTTACGAAATAGTCTGATTGAATTGATGAAAAATAAATCTATACTGCGTATCTCTGTAAAAGAAATTTGCGATACTGCCGATGTGGGTCGTTCGACTTTTTATGCTCATTACGAAAGTCATTATAATCTTCTTGAAGATATTGAAAATGAGAGTTTGTCTATTTTTGAAGAAAAACTGTCGATGGATCAGCCTTTACGCAAGTATAATAATCAAGAGATTTCGCTAAAGTTTGAAAAAACTTTGCAATTTATTGCTGACAATACAAGTTCAATACAAATACTTTTAAGTGAAAATGGCGATTTATCTTTTCAAAGAAAGTTTATTCGCCGTCTTGTTAATTACTTTAAAAATGCAAAGAAACATTATACTGATAATTTAATTGACGAAAAAACAAGTGAATGTTATACGGTATTTGTTATTCATGGAGCGATTGCCCTTATACAGCATTGGTTGACTAATGGTATGCATATTTCTATTTCCGATCTCGCAAAAATGATCACTTCATTAACTCGTGAGATGAGACAATAAATATAGTTCTGTAATTTCATATAAAAGTATAGTTTCAAAATAGATAAAAAGAGTTTTTTGACTTTTCTAAACTTGCATAAAACGCCTATATAAACCTCTGCTTGCCAGAACTATCTTTAGTTTATGACTTTAGAGAACGGCAAGGAAACAAAAAACCTGTATACTCTAATCCCCTTAGAGGAGTTTAAGGCTCTTATGGGGATAGACGACAGAGAGGACAAATTAGCCCGATTTTGCCTAATAACCGCTACTTTGACGATAGAGCAATACTGCAAGCGGAAATTCCTGCGGAAAAAATATTTTGAAAATGTGCCGTTTTCGGGAAGTCTTGAAATTCCATTGAAGGAATATCCTGTTACGGAAATACTTGCGGTTTTCACAATGAACGATGAGCAGTTTAGAGCCAACTGCGGAAAGATACTTGAACCTGTTTTTTACCGCCCGATGTTGGGCTGTGATTATAAAGAAGAACTGCCTTTTAGCCTTTTATTATCTCCCTCTTTAAGACCGTATCAATTAAAAGCCATAAGAATAATTTATTGGGGTGGATATGTTGTAAATTCGCATCCTTGCGAATTTACAACACGAAGTTTTTGTAAAACAAAAACTTCAGCTAAAGCAAGGAAAACAGCGGCATCCGTGCCACTTATCCCTGCTGACTTGGCAACTGCCTGTATGGAATTAGCGACTTGGAATATAAACCGATACCGTGGTCGGCGTGTTGGTATGACAGGAAATATAAGGGGCGCAGGAATTCTCGGCACAAGTGCCGCAGGCGAACATTTTGAATTGTCTATGCCAGAAAATGTAAAAACGTTACTGGAACCGTATAAACGTAAAACGATTTAACTCTCGCAGAGGCGCAGAGACGCAAAGAACGCAGAGAAGAATTTAGGAGTTGTTGTATGGAAGATTTTATTGAACTACAGATAATTTCCGCTGTTAGTAAGCTTTTAACTGTAAAGGTAAATGAAATAATTGGAAACTGGAACTTCTTTTTTCCGTTAGTTGAAATTGGAAAATATAACGGAAGTAATGTTGTTAATCCTGTTATTTCGCTTTCTTCTTGTGAACAAACAGAGAAGGAAAGAATTATCAAGATTGACAGTTATTCTTTGACAATAACTTTTACTGTTCCTGAAACGCCAGATTGTGAATTGTACTGTTACGGTTATTCAAACGCTTTTGATAAGGCTTTGAGTTTAGATAAAACTTTAGGCGGTATTGTTCAATGTGCCACAATAACAGGAACAAAATATATACCGCCCAAAAAACCTGATTGCGGTTTATTTTGGGAAGTGATTATTTCCTTGCGTGTAACAACTGAGGGGCGTATATGAAAATGCAGGGTTGTAATTGTTCAATACTTATAAAAACAGAATACAGTGAATTAGATATACCGTATTCAGAAGAAACTATAAGAGACGCAATTTCTGTTTTACAGGAAGAAGCGAGTATCGAAGGAGACGGCACTTGTAAGGCAATACGAAAAAAAAGCGGCGTAACTGGCTGTGTTGTTACATCATTAACTATTGGTACGGCTCCGCTGTTGCTTTATCTTGCTATGGGTGCTGTCGGGTTGCCTGTTTTGATTTCACAAACAAGAAGCCTTTACAGATACAGTCTTTGTTTAATACCGCAGGAAGATACAGAGTATTTTAATTTGGTTCAAGACCGTGGCGGAGAGAGAAAATATTTTGAAAGATGTTTTGTTCAAGGTTTTGAATTGCGTTTCGAAAGAGAGCAAGCAATTAAATTAAAACTTGATGTTTGCGGAGACGCACCTTCTGTAATTTACCCATATGCAGATAAATTTGAAAAAATAACAGAAGAAAGATTTTACAGTGATAATGTAAAGTATTTATTAAACGGCAAAGAATATAAAAATATTTACGGTATTACGCTTCTTGTGAAAAAAGAAAGCGGAACAAAAACAGAAATATGGATAAAACGTTCATTAGAGCAAGGTTCAGACTTGCCAGAAATTATTGATGAATTTGTTATTAACGCACAATTATTAAGAGATAAATATGAATACAGTTATTACGGCGCATTTAAGATAACTCTTAAAAGACTGGTTTTAATTTCAAATGAAACGAATGTAAACAATAGCGATACTGTTATTAGCCCTCTTAGATATTATACGGCAGGAACTGTGTCCGCTGATGTTTTCTCAACAAACAGCATCCATGCTGTTTGTTGAGATCGAAGTTTTTGCAATGCAAAAACTTCAGCTAAAGCAATTTAACAACGCCATCCATGGCGTGGGGAGAACATTATGAGGTTTTACGATATTGATAATGCCCTGCAAGAAGCGATAATCGCTGCGGATAAACCAGTTAGGCTTCGGATAGATATTGAATGTGGTAATTATTTTAACAGAGTTTTTGAACAGGATATAATCGAAGCCAATTTTTACGGATTAAAAGAAGTCTCTGGCGGTACATCTGCAAGAGGTGAACTGCTGCTTGATAATACTATCGGGATTTATAACTATTCATCTGCAAGACCAAATAGTCAGGTTAAGGTTTCATTTTCACTTGGCGAAGGTCTGCCGTATTTTCAGAGATTTGTTTTTTACATTGACGAAAAAGGTATACAAGATATAAGGGGAAACGGCAGAAAGAAATTTGTTTATATCGGTTTACAGGATTTATCGGCAAAGTTAAGAAAAACAGATGAAGCAAGGGATTGGACTTCCCCTGCAGTTTTTACATATTCAGTAGTTTGCGATAAAACGCAACCTGAAAATTCACTGGTTCACGGCATCGCTAAACGTGCAGGATTAGCGGTTAATGATATTGATTGTTCAACTATTCCTGTAACGCTTCCATATATTCGGTTAAGACGCAATATATGGGGTGAATTATCAAGTCTGGCTACTGCTTATAGGTGTCATTTAGAGTGCGCACCTGAAAAGCCGTTGGTTTTTGCACATTCTCCATACCAGACAGAAACAATGACGGATAATGAATACTCTTATATTTTTACTGGCGATGATATTTTTTATCTGCGTAAAACTGCAAGGGCTGATTATTACCGTAATACTGTGCGGTTAAAAGTGAATATGCCAGTATCACTTGAAAAACAGGATATATGGCGTTATGACGAAGCTCCAATTTTTTATGATGATAATTTACAGCCATATTATCCGTTTAGAAATGCGATTGTAAGAGAAATTGAAAGCGGAAGATATGAAGCTCGTTACAAGGTTATTGACGAAAATGGCAAAGAACGGAATGTAGTCTTTGCTGATGAGATAGACGACAGAGAAGAAGCAGAAACCAGATTTGAATATCAAGGCGGTTCTTTTTACTATTCCTTTTATGATGTTACTACACATTATGACAAAGCGATTTTAACTCTTAATAAAGACGCAGACGGAGATTTATACAGGGCTGTTATATACGGCAGACCGATTGTATTGGATTTGAACCGTTCGTGCTTTCTTCGTGATGAGGAAGGTATCGAAAATTATGGAACTGTTGCATTAAACATTACAGGTTCTTATTTTTCTGAATATGAAATAGACGGTAGACCGCATTATGAGGATTGGGTAATCCGTGAACTGGCGGAAAGAATACAAAACAAAAGAGAATTTACTGTTAAAACTCACAGAGCATTATTTAACGCTCGTGTCGGCGCAAAGGTAAAAATCAAAACAAAGAATGAGGAATTATCGGGAACGGTTAATGCGTTCTCGTTTAGATATAAGCGCAATAAAGCGTTTGTTGCAAGCTTCAAAATTATGGAAAACAGGGAGGGTGCTAAAAATCTTCATCCGTGAAGATTTTTAGCTTTGAGTTTTGCTTTGCAAAACTCATAACATAAAACTAAGCGGCATCCGTGCCGCTTAAAACGGGAGGGACAATGAATAAAAGAACAGGGGGAAATTCTATGACCGTACAGGACAGACAGTTGATTGTTGAGACGTTAGGCGAAATTAAAGAGCTTAAAGGTGAAATGAAGGAGTTTAAGGAACACGTTATCGGGCGTGTATCAAGGTTGGAGAAAAAAGACAATGAACGAAGCAAGGAAAGTAAATCTACTATCAGCATTATTATTGCTTCGATTGCTGTATTACTGACGATAATTATCAATTTTTTTACACACGGGAGTAAATGAATGAGTATCAAATGGGAAAAGTGGCAAAAAATCAACATCCGTGTCGATTTTTTGCCTAGAAGTTTGCAGAGCAAACTTCAAAAAGATTATTCAGTATTCGCCATCCTTGGCGGAAGGAAAAAAAATGCATATTAATTGGACTAGTCTTATGCAAAACGAAAAAAAGCAATTTGAAAATATGAACGAACACGATAAATTCGTTTATTTTTTATTATTGCAATACGGCAGTCCTTATGGTTGGGGAATGGAAAACCCAATCTCTGCGGACTGTTCAGGAAAAGTCTGTATGGCTTTATTCGCTGCTACTGGCTTGTTAATTCGTACTACTGCGGATGATTTATTCAAAAGAGTTTTTACAAGAGTAAATCCTCGCAATACGGATATTCGGGCGGTGTTCTATGTAACAAAAAAGGATATGAAACACGGAGACAGAATGGTCGCTGCAGGAACTTGTACGCATATTGCAGGGTTTGTTGATGAGGGTGTTATTCTCAATTCACAACAGCCTACGGCAAGGGTACGGCGTGTTAATGATGTTTCAGACTGGTATCAAAGAAACGGTTACGACATTCATATCAGAGGGTTAAACCGTGCGGAATTGGAACGGCTGGCGAAAGAAGGGAAAACTGTCTATGGGCTTGATAAAGAGTTTAGCGACTTTTTCAATGTCGTGTAAGCGATATTGAAACATCGCTTACACAAGCGATAAACGACATTAAAACGTCGTTTATCGAAGCGGTTTACGGTGCTGTACCAGCACCTACATTTCACCTACGGTGAAACGTCGTAAACCGCCATAGGGGGATAAATGAAAGTTAGTAAAGTTACAGAAAATGATAGTAAGAAAACCTGCGGTGATTGTTTGCATTGTAAAGTTTCTTATTCACCTACAAAAATAAATAGACTTTGTTTTTGTGCGAAAAAAAACCATAAAGAATACGAGACAGAAATTAAATGGCTGAACAGATCAGTTTGCGGAATGTTCGAGGATATGTCGGCGTGAGTAAAACAGACGGTATTCAAATATCAGACAAGCCGACTTGGGAGCATACATTCAAAGAGTTGTTTGCAATTCTTGGGAAACGGATAGTTTCGCTACCTTCTAAATTGCTTGGGTTCAAGCCTTTTTGTTTATACGCTGCGACTTGGTTATTAATTGGCGGTCATATCAGAGATTGGATTTGGTTTTGTATTGTGGTCATAGTTCTTTTTGGAATTGTGGGTCTTAAAGTTGTATCGAGGTGGAAGGAACATCATTAAAAATCTACATCCGTGTAGATTTTTAATGTCGAAGTTTTGCTGTGCAAAACTTCAGCTAAAGCGTTATAACAGCGGCATCCTTGCCGCAGGAGAATTATGAAAAAATGTAAATGTATTCTGACTGATTTTGCTTACGGTTTAATTATCGGGTTTGTAACTGCGGTAATTATTTGTATGACGATATTTGGATTGATTTATGTCAATCATAAAACTAAGGAGAGATTGGAATATGCAGAAAGGCAAATTGAGATTGAAGTCTTACGAGAAGATATTATCAATCGTGATGTTGTTGATATTCTTGATACAATCCCAGGGGTTCGCAATGCCTCTGACGGAGCAGCAGCAGAATTTGAACGAAGAAGAGACGAGATTTTACACGGATTTAGAAATCGAAATACTGATTGATGAAATTTCGGAAGCGGCATTGGAAGCCATAGAACAGGCTGCAGGAGAAGCAGCAAGAGCAGCAGTTTTGTCTATGCTGGAACGTGAAGCCATAACGTTAAGAGAAAATCAACGATTGCGAACTGAAGCTGAAGCGTTAAGACGAAATAGATTATTGATTGGGGTTCTTAGTTTTATTGGTGGTTTGATTACTGGCGTTGTTATTAAAAATCATCTTCCATGATGATTTTTAATACAGAAGTTTTGCGTTGCAAAACTTCATAAATCATATTTACACCGCCATCCATGGCGGTATTGGGGGGAGATAAATGTTTGAAAAAATAAAAATTAAAGGAAAAGTTACGGTACAGGTTTTTGACAGTAACGGTAAAATTAAAAGGCGAAGTCCTTGTTTCCTGCGCAGATTATTTGGCTTGCAGGGAAAGTTTATGGTGCAGGAGTTTCATAACATTGTAACAAGAGAGGGAGACGCTTTAATAGCTGACGCTCTTTTGACTGCGCCAACACGGTCTAAAGTTACAAGCGCAAGCGGTTTTATTCAAGTTGGTACTGGTTGGACTGGAAACTCTGTTAAAACCAATACAAGGTGCAATACTCCAACTGGAAGTATGAAAGCCTTAGACGCAAGTTATCCTGCATTGAAGGCTGCTTGGGGAAGCTCTGGTGATACTACTGTTACATATCGTGCTACTTTTGGCGCAGGACTTCTTAATGTAAATGGAATAAACGAAGCCTGTCTGTTGAACGGAAATAGTACATCTGCTAACTGTTTGGCATACGCTCAAATTACACCTAGCGTAAATGTAACTGCAAGCGACACCCTGCAAATAGTATGGGAAATTACAATACTCGGTCAATAGCGCAATAAAAATGTCATCCGTGCCATTTTTATTGCTATGAGTTTTTACTTCGCAAAAACTCAATTAAAATTTATTGGCTATACGCCATCCGTGGCGAAAGAATTGAAATATGGTAAATTTTGTTCAAAGTTCAAATGATTTTCCACTGGTTGTTTCTCTTGGTGAAAAAGAGCCGTCTTGCGGTCTTTCACGTTGGGGCGGTAAAGAACGGTTAATGTTTATACCGCCTTGTGATGAGGGGCTTTTGCTTAGGGGGAACAATAGGCAGCTTGTCTATAAAGGGAGAAAGCAGTCTCATAGGTATACTATTTTGGGAGACGGCGCTTTTGAGTACGATTGTATATTAAATAAAGAGCCAGAAAGTAATGTTGTTGTTTTGAGAATGGAAGGAGCTGAACATTACGATTTTTTCAGACAGCCTGATTTTGTCCGTGATGATTTTTTGAAAGGTAGTTATGCTGTTTATAAAAAGCAAACTCTTGTAGGTCAAGGTACAGGCAAACTTTGTCATATACACAGACCGTTAATTATTGACGCTCGTGGTCGTAAGGTTTGGGGGGAATTGTCTGTTGTCGGGAATGAATTGCGGATAACGATACCAGAACAATGGCTGTCAGAAGCGAAATATCCTGTTGTTGTTGATCCGACTGTTGGTAGTACGCAATTAGGAAGTCAAACACATTGGGATAATGAAGATAATGAAAGTTATGACCCTTTACATATTGAAGTGGCTATTGCGGTTAATCGGTTTTTGATACCAGAAACATTAAATGGTTTAGCAACTGGATATATATATGCTTATAATAATGATTATGACCCACCTGTAAGACCTGCGCTGTATTCCGATAACAATAATTCTCCATTAACAAGAAGATCTGCAAATGAGGGCTTTTATGATATTGAAGTAAGAGCAGGAAAACCAGCAAGTTGGAGAAGTGCAACATTTCAAACTAATACAAGTATTTCAAGCGGTAGTTATGTTTGGTATGGTTTTTGTTCGTGGTGGTATGCTACAAGATTTGATTATGGAGCCAGATGTTATTTAGGAGACTGGAGTAATAATTCTGTTATTCCAAATACATTTCCGATTTATAATGTTAATTGGTACGAAAACTTTAAGCTGACAATGTATTTCACTTATTCATCGGCTCAAAATTATGTGCGGACTTTAACGCAGGGTGTAAGGCTTACTGATGTAAGAAGCAATAAAGCGGACTATAATAGATTATCTACACAGACAACAAGAGCGTCAGATTTGTTACAAGGTTCTGTTTCATTTTTCCGCAGTTGTCTTTCCAATGCTTTTAACAATACATCAATGATAAGAACTCCAACTTTTATTCGTACAAGAAGTGAAAATATTGGTATATCTGGTGAATTGAAAAATAATCGGGAAATTAAAAGACAGGCTTTAGAAGATGTGCAAGTTAATGAAAAGTTTACTAGAAGTCAAGGATTTATACGAAGTTTAATAGATGATTTATTTTCCAGTGATAATTTTAATTTTGATGTTTTAATTTTACGTTCTATTTCTGAAAATGTAGAAGTTAAAGATATTTTTATAAAATTAAATGAATACTTTTGTAATTTATACGAAGAAGCAGGAATAATTGAACAAATAGAACGACAGGGAGATTTTTACAGGACAGAAAAAGAAAATGTTATTGCAGAGGGTTCTCTTTTTAGACAGTTATGTATTTTTATTAAACTGTTTTCTTCTTCGATTGTTCGGGATTTTATCCTAAAACGGTTTTTAATTGCCAGAGAGGAATTAGTTTTGAAATCAAATATAACAAGAGATTTAATTCTTGAAAGTAAAATAAGTTAAAAATGGCTTCCTTGCCATTTTTAACTTTCGGAGTTTCCGCTTTGCGAAAACTCCACAATAAAACAACGCCATCCATGGCGTAGGAGTAAATATGGGAAAAATATTTAAGGGTCAAACTGCTTTACGCTTAACATTAAAAACTTTTACTGATTTGGAAGATATTATTTCTGCTGTTATTAAATATAGAAAACCAAACGGCTCTACAGGAGAATTTAACGCTGCTGTGAGTGATGTAACTAAGGGTGTTATTTTTTATGAATGTATAGAGGGAGATATTGACGCTACTGGTTGGTGGGTTTTTTGGGCTTTTGTTACCTTTGCTGACGGCCGTACGGCTGCAGGAGAAGCAGCAAAAGTTTATGTTTGGAAGGAAGGCTGCTAAAAAATCAACTTCCTTGTTGATTTTTTAGCTAGGAGTTTGCTTTCGCAAACTCCATTAAAATGGGAAAACAGCGCCATCAAGAGGGGAACCTTCGCCACTTTGTGGCTCGGTTGAGGTTCCGTGGCGCAGGAGTTTTATGGCTAAACGAAAAACCATTGAAGAAAAATACAATGAAAATATACGGAAACAACAAAGAATACTTGATGATTTCATTGCTCACGAAACGGAATGGGCAAATGATTTAATGCTTTGGTACAGGGTTAAAAAACTGGAAATGCCAGAAGATGAATATAGGGGTGTATCTTATTTTTTGAATAAAGAGTTTACAAAGAAAACTGGTTCTTTGTCCTTGCTTTATGAAACTTCAGTACGATGTGATAACGAATTACCAGAGTTTACAAAAGAATTGGCTTTTGACCTTGTTAGGTTCAAATATAAAATGTATTCCGCAGTTTTGGAAAAAGGGGGTTACGGTGGTACAACAGTTGGGTGATGAGTGTATTTATTTAAGGCTTCAACAGCTACAAAAAGGTTTATTACAATTTACAGATACGACAAACGCATACAGATTATTAAAAGAATATGGCAAGGATATTCGTTATAATTCTGTATGGAAAAAATGGCTTGTGTGGAATGGCTGTCATTGGGATATGGATGACGGTTATTTAATACACGATAAAGGCTTGCAGATTATCAGAGGTATTTATCAAGAATTATTAAAAACATCTGATTTTAGAGATAGAATTGATATTGAAAAACACGCTATGCAAAGTGAAAGCGCAAGAAGGAGAAAAGCGCTCATTGAGGTTGCTTCGTGGATACCTGAATTAAATGTTAAAACTGATGATCTTGATAAAGACCCTTGGCTTTTGAATGTGCGAAATGGAACGATTAACTTGCAGACTGGAGAAATTAACGAACACAATGCGGATAATTTAATTACCCGATGTGCGAATGTTGATTATGATAAAAACGCAGATTGCCCTGTTTGGAAAAAGTTTTTAATGGAGATTATGAATTACAATAGTGATTTGATACGGTTTATTCAAAATGCTGCAGGTTGGGCAATTACTGGCGATACTTCCGAACAAACTATGTTTATTTTATTCGGTACTGGCGCAAACGGAAAATCTACTTTTCTAAATACGATTATGAATTTATTGGGTGATTATGCTTCCGCTACGCCGACACAAACTTTTATGAAAAAGACAGGCGACCAAATGACTAATGACCTTGCAAGGCTTAGGGGTGCAAGGTTTGTTACTACTACAGAAACGGAACAAGGCAGAAGATTGTCTGAACCGCTTATAAAACAAATAACTGGAAATGACAGAATTACCGCACGGTTTTTGTACGGAGAGTTTTTTAATTTTCTTCCGACTTTCAAAATTTGGATGGCGACAAACCATAAACCAGTTATTAAAGGAACTGACCACGGTATATGGCGAAGAATTAAACTAATACCTTTTACAAACCGCATAGAAGAAGAAAAACAGGATAAATATCTTGAACAGAAACTAATGCAGGAAAGTTCAGGTATTTTGAATTGGTTGTTGGAAGGTGCAAGGCGTTGGTGTAATGAAGGTTTGAAGGCTCCGAAAATTGTATTAAATGCTACTGCTGAATACAGGGCGGAAATGGATGTTGTGGGAGATTTTATAAATGAGCGTTGTATTCAAATATCTGGTGTTGCTATTAAGGCAAGAGAACTTTTTAAGTGTTATCAGGACTGGTGCGAAGAAAACAATGAACGTGCTGTTAGTGAAAGATTTTTTGGTTTGCGCTTAAAAGAAATTGGTATTGACCAGAAACGAAGTAATGACGGTAGGTACTGGCAGAACATTCATTTGAGGGCATAGCCTGTGGCTGGGCGCACTGCTTCACCTAAAGGTTCAGCGCATTTTTCATCTCATTGACATTTATTGTGCGCCACGCTGTGCTAAGTTTTTTCATCTACACGGCTGCGCCGTGCATTTTCGGGCGTCCCCCTTGCCCCCATTTATTTTGGGTCGTGAAAGCAAGTGATTGTTTTAATTCTCTTTTTTTACCGTGCTTTGTGTTGATTGGCTATGCAGGGTTATGTTTTATTTGCGACATTAGGTACAGAAAACAGAAAGAATATTTATTCCTACACAAAAAAATCAATCTGGTAGAAAAAACTAGCAAAAAAAAGTCCATGCACACACTCCCCGATAAAAAAAATCAGCCCAAAATGACGGTTTTTTGCCGTAAAGTGCAGTATCAAAATCAAATAAGATACACGAATTTAATTATGTTTTGTTATTCTTTGTATATCTCTATTACTAAATTTTATCTTTCCTTTGTTGCTTATTCATAAAAAAAAGGAAATTAGAAAAAGGTAATGAAGTATAGGGGGTTTCCCGAAAATTGGCGTTTATCATACACATACTGCACAATCGGTTTTTTGCCCTGCCAAGACTGAACAAACTTATGTCTCCCTACGGTCGACGAGCTTAAGGAAATTTATTTTAACGCCGCAAAAATGCGGCTCTAGCTTCACTACAAAAAACTTTTTATAAAGACATTTTCCCTTTCAGTTTTTCAGAAACTGGCAGGGCGAGTGGCGATCAACTCAACACGACAATAAAAGTCCGCTATGGAAGGAAAGAGAGAGTAAACTCCTCACTAACGATACGGCGCTGGTCTGATGATTGCGAAGCGAGCTTGCGAGCGTAGCAAGCGTCTGTCCAGCGGAGAGCCAATAAACTCTTGTGTTAGGCATTGCCGAGAAAAGTACCGCATACAGAACCGCAAAGAGGAAATAAACTTTGCATTTAGAAAAATAATTTAATGAGCCAATAAACTGTTCACATCATAGTGCGGTGGTGCACCGCACTTCTGCGGTTATGTAGGCGGTTCTTTTTCGGCGCTTAGATTTCCGTCTTTTGTTTTTCCTTCCTGCCATAGCAGAGGGGAACCTTCGCCAACAAACCTTATGGTTTATTGGCTCGGTGCGGGTTGCGGAAAGAGCCAGATAAACTTTTTATGAGCTATCAGATATCGGAACTGTTACCAACTTTTCACTTGCGAAGATAAGAGCCGAATAACTTTTTATTTTTCAAAATCGGCGGAGTGATGATACTCGTGTAGTGAGCGTAGCGAACGAAACGATGTTGAAGAACGGAGAATAGCCAATAAACTTTTTCACTACGAAGTCTTGGGAAGGTTGCTAACACTACGTCAGCCGTGGGCGAATATCAGGGTGCTTGTTGGGAATGAGAAAAACTGGGTGGGCGTACTACAGCCAGCTGTGGCGGATTTGTGGTTGGGCATCAAGGATGATGCCTGTATTATACAAAATATGCAAACACGGATGTTTGCATATTTTGTATTCCTTATTGAAAACAGGGGGGGAAGCTGCGCGGCGAGGGGGGGGGACAAATAATGCAACCACAAATCCGCCACCTTAGCACTCTTAGCTTGTAGGTTAATCGGGTCTGGGTGGGCATACTACGATGAACTCCCACGGTTTACAGAATGCAGATAAACTTTTTAAGTTTGTTATTTAATGATTTGGAAAAATTGCGGAGTTTTGAACGGAGCAATTTTTTCCACTGACCAATTGCCACAAAGAATAAAATAGCCACTTTAACAGATAACGTGCTCCCCCTCGCCGCAGCCAGGGTGGGTGGGTCGAGATGAATAATGCTTTCAAGGCGGAAAATGTGGGTTGGCTGCGGCGAGGGGGCAAGATGAATAATGCGCTCTTCTTCTTTTTCGAGGAAAAGCCGAATGCAGTAGGGGATTTTTTACTTCTATGTGCCAGTTATATGCCAGAAGGTTTTTTCTTGTTTTTTAACAGTTTTTAATATTTTTAACAGCTTTTCTTTCGTTCAACAGTTGGTTAATCTGATTGTGAAAAAATATAGCCTCATATTAATGATTTAACTGGCATATAGACTGGCACATAAACTGGTATAGCAGGGTAATTCGGGGTAATCTAAAATAGGTCAAAATACGCTGTTTCTATTGACTTTTACCCCAATATATGCCAATATAATTCAAAATGATTTCGTATTCCCCAGAGTATTCATACTCTGGATCTGCTTGTGGGAGTTCAAATCTTCCCTGGGGAATTAATAAAAACCTCCGGTTTTTATTTAGGAGAAACTTTCAGTTTCTCCATAAATAATTCGTGAAGATTTGAACTCCCGTAGTGCTGTGACCGAAAAAGGCGAAAGCCTTTGAAGGGTTGAGCCGCAAGGACGCGGCGAAAAGCACGAAGGCGGGCCTGGAAGCCCGAGACACGAAGTCGAGGGCTGGAAGGTTCAAATCTTCCCTGGGGAAAAATCATTATTAACCCTAAAAATCTGCTTAAAAAACGCCGATGATCAAAAGAGGAGCCTACACCAGACTTGCAGTCAGGTTCGGTTAAGGTTCTAAAAGAATGGCTGTAGATTTTGATAATTTCAGCTATAATTTATGTATGAACGGCGCAAAAACGCCATAAATGTTAATCCATGGAGGTTTTGGAATGTCTGATAGTGATGATATTGATCTTGATGGCGGTGATGAAGCAGAATCCGGAGGTTCTTCAAAGAAAAGAGGCGGCGGCGGATTAGGAAATTTACTTCCAACTATATTAAAATTTGTGGCTATTGGTCTTGGAGCTTTGATTTTTATCATAACTGTATCTGTTATAACACATAATATCATGAGCCAGGGCGGAAAGTCACAAACCGTTGTAAATGATCCTCTCTCTCCATATGTTGGAAGGCGGCCAGAATATGCCATGTATACCATGCTTGGCTCAATCCAGACACGAACAAGGGATTTCCCGATACACCATTCTGTTTCGGTAGAAATGGTTATTGGTTATGATTTAAATGATCAGGCGGCATCTTCGGAATTAATAAGCCGTCAGATTGAGCTGCAGGATTTTGTCCGCCGTTACTTTGCGGGAAAAAGCGCGGCTGAATTGGCTCCCAACAGGGAAGATGAGTTAAAGGCAGAGATTCGTGAAATGTTAAATACAAGGTTTTTAGATACAGCAAGAGCAAGGATTATTCTGTTTAGAAAATTAGATGTAATGGAAGCATTTTAAAATGCCAATTTTAAATGAACCTTGCCAATATTTTGGTAAAGGTTTAACATAAAGAAAAGGTCAGGCAGGGGTAATTATGACAGAAGTTCTGTCCCAGGATGAGATAGACCAATTATTAACCGCGATAAATGCAGGAGAAACCGAGCCTGAGGATTTCCGGCCGGCTGCGGATAGCCGTAAAATCAAAATATATGACTTTAAACGTCCTGACAAATTCTCCAAGGAACAAATCCGTACTGTTTCTATTATGCATGAAACATTTGCCCGTCTTACCACAACATCACTTTCTGCGCAGCTTCGCAGTATGGTTCATGTGCACGTAGCTTCGGTAGATCAGCTTACTTACGAAGAATTTATCAGATCGATACCTACGCCTACGACCCTTGCAATCATCAATATGGATCCTTTAAAAGGAAATGCCATTTTAGAAATTGACCCTGCAATTACTTTCTCCATTATTGACCGTCTTTTCGGCGGTACCGGCGAAGGCACAAAATCTCAGCATGAATTAACCGATATTGAGCAATCTGTAATGGAAGGGATAATTGTCCGTATTCTTGGAAATATGCGCGAAGCATGGACAACAGTTATCGACCTTCGTCCGCGTTTGGGTCAGATCGATACTAACCCTCAATTTGCGCAAATTGTACCCCCGACCGAAATGGTTGTTCTTGTTACGCTAGAAACCAAGGTTGGCGATGTAGAAGGCATGATGAACTTCTGTATCCCGTACCTTACGATAGAACCGATTATCGGCAAACTTTCCGCTCAATTCTGGTATTCATCAGTGCGCAGAAATGCTACGACTGAGAACCTCAATGTTCTAAAGGATAAGCTCGCAACAGTCGATGTTAATGTAACAGCCGAAATTGGAAAGATAAACGTACCTGTACGGGATGTTCTTTCCTTACAGATTGGGGATGTAATACGGCTCTATAACACCCGCATTGGTGATCCCTATTCATTGAACATCGGCTCACGTAAGAAGTTTTTGTGCCGCCCCGGTATTATCGGGAAGAAAATTGCGGTGCAAATAACACAGAAAATTGACGAGCTTGGACACGAAGAATTCGAAGAGCTCGCTTCTGAAGGAGATGAATTATGATGAGCGATGGTGCCTTATCCCAAGATGAAATTGATGCTCTGTTGTCAGGTGTAGACTCTTCGTCTATGAGCGGTATGGGCGGTGCTTCTGCTACCATGACTGCTCCTGCAGGCGGTGCAGCTTTTGATCGCGGAGCTTTGGAAAAATTCTTCGCTTCTACAACTAATGCTCTTTCAGCTAACCTGGCTGCTTTAACAGGCGCATCTGTAACTCTTGTAGGTCCTCAGGTAGATTCTCAATCGCGTGACAGCTTCCTTGGGCAGCTTCCTGATATGGTAACCGCCATAAATGCAAATTATACATCTGGTTTTCCCGGCGAACATATTTTTATTCTTTCAGAAGATTCAGCAAGAGCAATTGCAGCTTTAATGACCAAAGAAGATGATATTCAGCTTGATGATATGGCAATGTCTGTAATTGGTGAAGTAGTCTCTCAGATGGTAGGCACTCAGATTACAGCTTTAACCGATAAAACAGGAAATAAATCGATAGTTGCGGCTTCTCCTTCTGCGGCGAATGTGCCAAAAGCGACTGCCGCGCTTCCTGCTGGAGATTTTGCCGTTATGGGTTATCACCTTGATCTTGGTGACGGACAATCACACCAGATGTGGGAAATTCTTGGCGCAGGCCCTGCCGCTGATATTTCCAACGGTTTAACAGGCGGCGGTTCTGCTCCGCAGGCGGGAATGGGTCAAGCAATGCAGAATATGGGCATGGGTATGGGAGGCATGGGTATGGATATGGGCGCAATGAACATGGGAGGAATGATGGGCCAAGGCATGCAAATGCCAGGAATGGGTATGCAGGGTATGGGAATGCCAGGCATGGGAATGCCAGGCATGTCAATGCCAGGCATGGGTTCTACCAATGTTCAGCCAGTTCAATTCCCTAACCTAATGCAGCCTCGCCTTGGCGCTCATGAAGCAGGAAACATCGGTCTAATCATGGACGTTTCCATGGAAATGACTGTAGAACTTGGCCGCACCCGCAAACTTATTAAAGAAATCCTGGGAATGGGCGAAGGTACAATCATCGAGCTTGATAAACTTGCTGGTGAACCTGTAGACATTCTTGTAAACCATAAACTTATCGCCAAGGGTGAAGTTGTAGTTATCGATGAAAACTTCGGTGTTCGCGTAACAGAAATCGTATCGCCGATGGAACGCATAAATGACATGGGGTATAATTAATTTATAAACAGCCATAGGGCTCACAGAGACCTGATTGCTTCGGCAATCGGGTCTTTTTTTTGCTTGAAAAAAACTGTAAAATGAGCGATATTTATGTATAATGAAGTACAGGAGGTAAATATGGGTGAATATTGGACCGAAATGCAAAAACAAGATATTTCATATTTTAATGAAAACCTCGAAACTTGGGCAAATAACCCGCTTTACAAGCTGAAATTCGTTATTATTTCCGGTAAGGAATTAAAAGGTATATATGATACATTTGAGGCTGCCTTAGGATCTGCGGTAATATCTTTTAATAGCGGTGATTACATTATTCAGCAGATTTTATCTGAAAAAGAAAATGTTAGTTTTCTATATCCCGCTTTGGCTTTAGCCTAAAACAATAGGTAAGCAGTATGGCAAATTTTCATCATCATAACATTGGTTTTCAGATAACTCCAACTCCTCCGAAAGGAACCCAATTAGGTCTTAACTTATCGCCTATTCCTTTATTCCAAAATGGTTTTAATATACCTGTGGAAATATCAACCGCAAGCGCATTTAGGAAACCGCCTATTAACTTGCCGCTGTCATCTATTGTAGTGATGGCACATTTTGATACTGGCGCAAGTATTACATCTATTGACATTAACCTGGCAAAATATTTGAAATTACAGTCTGTAGGTCAGTCGGAGAGTTATACCGCATCTGGTTCTCAGATTATGCCCAACTTTGCTGTTGATATAAGCTTTCCAAATACAAGGCTGTCCCCGTTCTTTGATTTACGTGTAGGGTCATGCAGACTTAATTTTGATCTGGATAAAAATCTTGAAAATCCTAATGTTCCCAAGAATTTTGGATTGCTTTTAGGACGTGATATCATGTCAAGATGGATTGTTTTCTGGGATGGACAAACATCAACCGTAACGATTAGTGATTAATATTTCAATAATTTGCTAATAAATATAAACAGAGACTTGGTTGCACAAACAGCCGGGTCTTTTTTTTGGATATTATATCCCAAGTTCCTTATGAAAATATCTTAATGTGGAAAAACGGCATAAAGAAGAGTCTGGTAGTGTTGGTATTTTTTTTCGACGTTGTACTTCCTTCTTGTATGATTTAACGTAAAACGAAAATCTTTGTTTTATTTGGTATTCTTTTTGCTTTAAGATATTATATTCATGTTGCCGAATAGTTACAGGTGTTGAATCTGTATACTTTGATAAATCTGAGATAACAACAGCCTTTGAATAATCTAAACCCCTTTTCTGTTCATTAGAACTATCAGCTATGTAACAAAAAGGATGGGTGATATGAGAGCGAAGCGGAATCGCATATGTTAAATAATCTAATTCCAGAACTAAAACATAATACGGACGTTTTTCTTTTGTAAGGATCTCTTCACAATGAGCATATTGGGTATAAAAAGCAGCATTCAAACGACGGAATTCCATTAAATAACCCATAAAAATACCCCCAAGCCGGGGGTGAAAATAAGGCTTTTTTTAGATTTACGTGATTGCGCCCTACAATCACTTCACCAATCGAACTTTCTTTTGATTAACGTGATTGCGTTCTACAATCACCTCATATATAAACAATAAGTTGTTTACGAAAGTATGTCAAGATAAATATTTAATTTTTGCATTTGAAAACCTGCCATCAATACTTCGCTAATTCTTCAAAAGCGTTCTTTATTTCGTCTGATATTGATTCCTGCAGTTTTTTTTGAATTGATTCCATGTATTTTTTCTGTGCCGATTTATTGGATTTTACTGTTTCATCATAAAATAATTGATACGGTTCTATTTGAAGAGCGCTTGCGATTTTTCCGATAAAAACAAAAGAGGGATGCCCCTTCCCGCTTTCTAACTGCCTTATATACGAATGAGCGGTTCCGCATTTTTCTGCTAATTTTTCTTGAGAAAACCCCATGACTTTACGCCATCTTTTTAGATTATTAATAAAAAGCCGCTCCATATCCATATTTATGTATTCTAAGAACGATCATTTTTTAAATATATAGATGCTTGACACATACATAATAATTATTATATGATCGTTATAAACGAACATTATTTTTACGAAAATTTGGAGGATTTTATGAAAAAAATAGCTTTTGCCGTGGTTTTAGTGGTGCTGATGGTGGGCTGGATGGGGGCATGTGCTTCTATAACCGATGTTTATAGACCTTTATCTGGAGTTCAGGGTGCTGATGTTTTAGGAACAATTCAAACAGAGTTTGAATCAGTATTTGCATTTATGCCAGGAACATATCCAGGTGCTAGTAAGTCTTGGAAAAGGAATGTTGATCAAGCAGCCTATAATGCATTATTAGAAGCTGCAAGAAAAGAGTACACAGGTAATATAGATGTTTACGATGTTACCTTTACAGTTGTTCATTATGCAAGTAGGCAAAATAATATGAATAAATATAGAGCAACTGGAAGAGTCGTTTCATTAGGTGGTAGCAGTGGAAGAACTACTACTGGCAGAACTGGCATCGAAGGTGCTTTGCAAAGAGCTGCCGAAGAAGTATCAGAAAGTTTTACCGCAAGATCTAGACTTGCAATCGTCTATATAACAGCTCAAGACAGAGGTCAGACAGATTACATTACAGGCGAGCTTGAACATATTTTACGCAGAATGGGATATGTAATAATCGACAGATCCGAACTTGACAAAATACGAACCGAACAGCGTTTTGGTGCAAGCGGCGAGGTTGATGACAACACCGCAGCAAGAATAGGTCAATTAGCAGGTGCAAGCGTTATAATAACAGGCAGAATTGACGGCGAAGGCAGTCTTCGCAGGCTTCGTTTAAGAGCATTGGATACTTCGTCTGCACGGGTTGTAGGAACAGCTTCAGAGCCGCTGTAAAATGATAAAGCGAATAGTGCCGTTATGTGCAATTTTAATTGTTTTATTCTCTGGTTTTGTTTTTGCGCAGACACCAAATGAAGCAAATGCCGCCGCAAGAGATGCGCTTCGCAGGCTTGAATCTGCTTTAAGCGGCGAATCTGTAAGCGGTTTAAGTACACCGCCTCCAGCTCAGGTAACACGAGGCGGTAATCAGCCCCGTTGGACAGATGATCCGTACGCTGCATATCCAAGAGAACGGTTTATCGCCGTTACAGGAACAGGTGTTAACCGCAACGATGCAGAACGAAGAGCCCTCGTTGCGTTAGCTGCATATTTCGGCCAGTCTATACAGGCAGATTTTTCCACAACAACTGCATATACACAGGCTGTAAACAGCGGAACTGTAAACGTTTCTGAAAATTCAAATGTCAGAGATCGAATAATTACTGCCGCTTCCATGGATAACTTAATCGGCGCAGAAATTGGAAACATTTGGGATGATGGCCGAGGTACTGTTTATGCAGTTGCTTTTTTGGATAGGGCAAAAACAATTTCTATTTATACGGATATGATAATTTTGAATAATCAAAATATAACTCTTCTTACAGCAATGAGTAATGCCGAAAAAAATACATTTAACGGTTTGGCTCGTTTCCGTCTTGCTTCTAACATTGCAGGCATTAATACAAATTATGCTTCTGTAGTTTCTATGGCTGGCGGTTCTACCGCTTCTTTAAATTTAAGAAATGCAGAATTTTATAATTTGGAAGTTCAGAATATTATCCAGAATATCACTGTGGTAGTGAATGTCAGTAATGATCGTTCAAATCGTGTGCAGGATGCATTTGCGAGGGTTTTAAGTTCTTTAAGATTACGAACAAGGGGAAACAATCCTCCGTATACACTGGAAGTACGTTTAAATGTAAGTGAACTAAGAACACCCGCAAGTGAATTTGTTTTTTGTAATATCGAATTAAGCGCAAACTTAATAGAAAACTCAACAGGTGCTTCTTTAATTGCTTTTAACGAAAGCGTTAGGGAAGGTCATACGATTTATACAGGCGCAGAAGCAAGAGCATTTTCTGCAATAGAAGGAATAATTGCAGAAAAGTTTTCTTTTTTACTGCAGGGGTATATAAATTCGTTAATTCCCAGGTAAGTAATTTTTATTATATGTTATGTGAAATTAGTTTCTTAAGAAACTTTTTATATTAAAAGGAGAGTAAAATGAAAAAGATTTTAGTATTGTTTGTTGTTTTATTTGTGATGGCTTTTATAATTGGCTGTGCTTCTGCGCCAGCCGCACCTGCAGCACCATCTGCAAATTTGCAGATTATGCCGTCATGGTTTAATCAAGTAGCGCCGCCAGATGAAATTTGGGGAGTTGGTTTTATAAATCTTCAAAATGCGAGTTTGGCTATGCAGACAGCTACTGCCAGTGCACAAACCGATGCCGCACGGCAATTAGGCTCATTAGTTAAGGCTCAATTAGTAAATTATGCCAATGAATCAGGACTTCAGAGTAATCCAAGATCGATGATAGCAATAGAAAATATTGAAAATAATATTGTAAATATGAATCTTTCTGGCGCTGTCGTAAATGCCCGTGAACAAACATCGGATGGTACATGGTGGGTAAGAGTTGCGGTAAAAAAGGCGGAAGTTTCAAGGCAGGTAAATTCGATTGTTAATAACGAAATGGCAGATTTTGCCGAATTCAGAGCAGATCAGGCTTTAAGAAGACTGGAAGCCGAATTGAACCGATCTCGTTAATGGAGAAAAAAATGAAAAAATTAGCTTTTAGTGCAGTTTTGATTTTTGGATTATTACTGCCTTATGCAGCTAACGCACAGGACGGCAATAGAAGACCTTTGCGAGCAGGCGAGCAGGTAATTGGAACTGTGCAAACAACATTTCAGGCATTTAATACAAATACTAGATCTCTACGTGAAAGTGCAACAGAAGCAGCTTACATAGCTTTAGTTGCCGCGGCAAACAGAGAACATCAAGGCGCAGTTGATGTGCGTGATATTACATGGGTTCAGGGAAGATCGGTTCAAGGTATGGGCATGTTTGAATTTTCCGCTAACGGAAGAGTTATTTCATTAAGCGATAACAGAGCATCAGGCGGAGAACAATCAATTGGAACTGTGCAAACAACATTTCAAGCGCTTCTTAGTAATACTAGATCGGCTCGTGAAAACGCAGGTCAAGCCGCTTATATTGCCTTGCAAGAAGAAGCAACCAGGAGATTTCAGGGAAACATTGATGTAAAAGATATTACTTGGGTTCAGGGAAGATCAGTTCAGGGTATGGGAATGCATGAATATTCTGCCGCTGGAAGAGTTGTTTTATTAGGCAGCGGCGGAGCATCGGCTTCTGCCACTGGTATCGAAGGCGCTTTGCAAAGAGCCGCACAGGAAGTATCAGAAAGTTTTACAGCAAGATCACGCATAGCTATTGTTTACATAACAGCGGAGAGCAGAGGGCAGACAGATTACATTACTGGCGAACTTGAACATATTTTGCGCAGAATGGGTTATGTAATAATAGACAGATCTGAACTTGACAGAATACGAGCCGAACAGCGTCTTGGCGCATCACTTGAAGTAAACGATGCAACTGCCGCAAGGATTGGTCAATTTGCGGGAGCAAGTGTAGTAATAACAGGCAGAGTAGACGGCGAGGGCAATCTTCGCAGGCTGCGTTTAAGAGCGCTGGATACTTCATCTGCACAGGTTGTCGGAACAGCTTCAGAGAGATTGTAGACACAGGTTGTGTTATTGAAAAGGCCGGGTAATTCCGGTCTTTTTTTTTACAAAAACCACTTTACTAAACTAAGTTTATGGACTAAGATTAATAGTAGGAGGCAAATATGCACCAATATAATATTCATTCTGCAAAAACTCAATTATCAGCATTGGTAGATAAAGCCGCTATAGGCGAAACATTTGTTATCGCTAAAGCTGGCAAACCATTGGTAAAGGTTATTCCTTACATGCCGCAGAAATCTGATCAACAGCGGATAGGTTTTCTAAAGGATCAAATTAAAGTTCCTGCCGATTTTAATAATATGGGGCAAGAAGAAATAATTAATATGTTTGAGGGTATTAAATGAAGCTTCTTGTTGATACACAGTTATTATTATGGGCTGCATTAGACATATTGCCAAAAAAAGCAATTCCTTATTTTTCTGATGAAAACACTCTATATTTTAGTTCTGCAAGCATTTGGGAAGTAATAATAAAAAGAGGGTTAAATCGCAAGGATTTTCAGATTGATCCAACAATGTTTTATGGCGGACTCTTAAATAATGGCTATGAAGAAATCGAGATTTCAAGTCACCACGCTTTATTAGTTGCTCATTTACCGCAAATTCATAAAGACCCTTTTGACCGAATTTTAATTGCTCAAGCCAAAGCAGAAGGAATGATGTTGCTTAGCTCTGACGAAGTCATTTCGCAATATCCCCATGTGGTTTATGTAAAGGGTTAAAATTAAATATGGGACTTATGAAAACTACCCTCGCTGTTTTTCTCCTCCTCCTAACTTCAACTCTTCCCGCGCAGGAAAGGAATTTTGATAATTATTCTATAGTTAATTTACAGAACTATCCCTTTAGAACAAGTCCAATAACTATTCAAAGACTGGCTTTTAAAAATGATACTCAATATGCGTATAACGTCATTTTTACATCGATGGGGTTAACGGTAAGTGCGCGTT
Source organism: Treponema sp. (assembly GCA_009785215.1). Lineage (GTDB taxonomy): Bacteria > Spirochaetota > Spirochaetia > Treponematales > Breznakiellaceae > WQXQ01. Next base: position 23,513 of record WQWU01000020.1, read on the forward strand.
TAAGTGTGCCGGCGATAAATCCGCAGGATATAAAAGGAATTGTTATAATGCTTCGCGGGCATCAGGGGCAGAGGGGATACTACACAGGAAGAGGAACAGAAAATCCTGCAAGAAGGTATCTGCAAAACGGCTGGGCTGTAATCGCTCCGGATTTTTTTGGCTATGGTTCGTCATCTCCAACCCCTGCGCCATGGGAAATGCATCAATTTTATTGCACGATTAACGCTGTAGAATTGTATAAAAGTTTACAACAGCCGGTATTCAGGTTTGATTCTGCAGTTGCGCAGGCAGACAGAACAGCGCTTCCGTCAAATTTTAAAAAGATTGTTTTGTGGGGTCACAGTAATGGCGGACAGGCGGCGCTTCATTTTCTGCAAGTTATCAGAGAACCTGTTTCTACAGTTTTATGGGCTCCTGTAAGTATTGCTTTTCCTGAAAACATCGCGCACTTTAACAGAAATACAGAATGGGTTAGGCGTTTTAGGGAAAACCATACGCGTACAATCGATGATTTTTCGCTGTTAAAAAACCTTGATAAAATTGCTCCGGGAACAGCGATACTTTTGGAACAGGGAACGCGAGACACTGCTGTTCCCAGAGCGTGGAACGATGCTCTTGCCGCGGCAATTAATACAGAAAACAACCGCAGAAGACAGGCAGGAATAGGAATTATTAATCTTCGTTACGAAGTTTATACAAACGCAGATCATAATTTAAACCCTTTCTGGAACACTGTGCTTCCGGGAAATATTAGATTTTGGGATAGTAATCAATAATTATTCCTCCGTGTTCCCAGTGCCTCCGTGTGAACTCTTCCGAATATATTGAACAAGAAATTTAATTATCGTATAATGCTCCCATGGAACTTGTTAAAACCGGAAAGACAAAAGACGTTTATAAACTGCCAGACGGAAATTATCTGTTAAAATTTAAAGATACAGTTACAGGCAGTTCTGCAACAGGCGAATCTGATCCAGGCGGTAACAAGGTTGTAGGTTCTGTAGACGGAGTAGGCTCCGCCGCGCTTAAAATGTCCGCTTATTATTTTGAACTTTTTAAAAAGAAAAAGATAAATACGCATTATATTAGCGCGGATTTAACAAAAAATGAAATGCTTGTGCGGCCTGCTGTTTTTTTCGGAAATGGACTTGAATTTGTTGTACGTTATAAAGCAACCGGCAGTTTTGTTAGAAGATTCGGTTCTTTCTGCAAAGAAGGTGATGTGTTGTCTAATCCTGTTTTTGAAGTCACTTTAAAAGATGATGAGCGCGAAGATCCTCCTGTTACAGGCGAAATCCTTGCGGCTCTAAAGATTTTAACTCCCGCGTTGTACAATAAGATCCGCAAAGAAACACTGAAAATCTGCGATATTGTAAGAAATGATTTAAAAAAGCGCAGTCTTGAACTCATCGATATAAAGATCGAATTCGGCATGGTAAACGGCAGACTTGCCCTTATTGACGAAGTTAGCGCAGGCAATATGCGCGTATATAAAAACGGCAAAAAGATCGATTATATAACGCTGTCAAAACATATTAAATAAAAATCTATTAAAACGGTTCCATCTTTAATACAGCGCTTTCAAATAACATATATTCTTTTGTCTGAACATCGTCCATAAATGCTGTAACAGACGTTAGTGCGCCGCAGTCAAATTGAATTAAAAACCTTGTAAATATTTTGTATTCATCAGGATCAGGTGTTCTATTAACAAGATCGGCATCAGTTAAGGTGTAATACCCGCCGTAACTGTTCTCTGTATTTATGGGAATAATTACCGCTTCTCCTTCTACAGATTGCAAAGCGTAAGTGTTACTCTCTTCTTCCAGCATTACAAAGAGACGTTCTCTTGTCATTCCGCTGGGCTGAGCTGGTACAATAATTGTAATTAATCCCAGAAAGCGAACATCGTTATCTGTAGTAACTGTTAGGGTATAACTAACGCCGCTTCTTGTTTCTGCTCCATTCATTTTAACATGCCAGGTTTGCGGAATATCAATTTTAAGAGCGTTCCTTTCATTAAACCTATAAATATTCGATTTATATTCCGGAAATGACATTTGGATTCCGCATATCACTTTTATCATAACATCCAATGCTGGATCTAAAGGATCATCAACATACAATGTAGCTGCGGCAACAGGATTATTTTCCTGGTAAATAAATAATAATCCCCCAACCTTTGCTCTTCCGTCTGCGGGCGGAAGCCCGGCATATGCTGCAAATTGAGCTGTAAAATAATAAGCAATGCCGTTATCAATATTTATTTTTCTGAAAGACGGTGTTTTTTCTGTATATTGATAAGCGCTTTCCATATACCATTCATTAATTTGAGCTAAAAAACCAGCTTCTGTATACGCAAACGGACGATTTCCTGCCATGATAAAAACCGTAGCTCCGGGTTTGCGGCTTTCATCTGCATAAAAAGTTATCTGATGATTTCCTCTTCTGTCTGTATTTTCTACTGCCCAAATTTCCCAGCCTGACGGAGGGGTTAGTGTTACTGTATCCATTTGCCTGAAAGTGAATGTTTCTGTAAAAGCGGACATGAACGGCAGACAAAATAGGACTGTAATTATTAATGACCTTTTCATGAATGCACTATCCTCCTTATTAAAAGTATAACACAAATAAAACATATACTTCTGCAGTTTGACAGAATCTATAAAATACTTTGCTTTTCACCCCTTTTAATCTGTTATTTTTCGAAAAATCTGTTTAAAAACCAATTATTTTTTGTTTTTTCATACCTTTCTATTGCCATTAATAGAAAAATAATGTACAATAATTCAGAATCAGTTTGATCTGGGGGGGGAAAACTGAAAAAGTCTAAATTTGCCCTGTTTTTGATAATGGGGATCCTTATCCAATTTTCAATTTTCCCGCAAGAAACGGCTTTGGACATTGCCGAAGGAGAAGCTGTTACAACAGAAGATTCTTTTAGAATTGCCGAGCAGGCATTTGTGTTTACAGATTCAGCTTCCGATTCAAACGTTGCAAACCCTTCCATTTGGGCTGTTGTAAGAATGCTGCTGGTTTTAGCTCTTGCTGCGGCAGCAATATACGGCGCAGTTTTTTTTATTAAACGTACTTCAAGGCAGACACCGGGAAGTGATCCTTTCCTTAAAATTCTGGCAAGCTCTCATCTTGGCGTTAATCGTTATGTGCACATTGTCTCTGTCGGGAGCCGTGCATGGCTTTTGGGCGCAAGCGACGGCGGAGTAAATGTTATAAGCGAAATTGATGATAAAGAAACAGTAGACGCCCTGCTTCTTGAAGAAGACAGAAGAAATAAAGAAAAGCCGCAAAGCCGCTTGTTGGATTTTGTTTCCATGCTTAAACGTCACGGCGCTCCTGTGCAAGCTCAAACTCCGCCGTCCGGAACAGAAGAAATCCGGAAGCGCATGGAAAGGATCAAGGGGTTATAATGCGGTTAATCGGGCTTTTTTTAGCGTTTATCTTTATTTTTATTCCAACTGCGGCATTTTCGCAGGAGTTATTTCCTGATAGATCTGTTCAGGGTACAACAGCCATGAATGCTCCTCCAGGGCCGCCGGTTATTCCTTTTATCGATTTAACTGTCCGTAACCCCTCAAGCGGACAGGAAGTAGCTTTTTCGCTGCAGCTTCTTTTATTGCTTACAGTGCTTTCTCTTGCTCCAAGTATCATTATTTTAATGACAAGTTTTTTGCGTGTTTCCATTGTACTGGACTTTATTAAACGCGCTCTTTCGCTGCAGCAGGTTCCGCCGAATCAGGTAATTTTGGGAATCTCGCTTTTTTTAACAATTTTTATTATGTGGCCTACATTTAGTGCAATTTATACTAATTCATTGCAGCCGCTTTCTGCAGGAGAGCTTTCTGTAGAAAATGCATACAGGGAAGCGGAAGCTCCTTTAAGGATTTTTATGTACAGCCAGATGAGCAGCCGCCCGGAAAATATCCGTCTTTTTATGGCAATGCGCGGACTTGACCGCCCGGATACGTTAGCTGACGTTCCAACCTATGTTTTAATTCCTGCGTTTATTTTAAATGAGCTTACTGTGGCGTTTAAAATAGGGATAATGCTGTTTATTCCGTTTATTGTTATTGACATGGTAGTGGCAAGTTCACTTATGTCCATGGGTATGATCATGCTTCCTCCTGTCATGATTTCCATGCCGTTTAAATTAGCGCTTTTTGTTTTAGTTGATGGATGGGCGCTTCTAACGGAGCAGCTTGTCCGTTCATTTATGTAAGGGGAAAAGAATGAGTATCGGCGATATAGTAGGTCTTTTACGCGGAGGAATAATACAGGTTTTAATGATGGCGGCTCCAATGCTGTTATCTGCACTGGCTGTAGGTTTAATCGTAGCGATATTGCAGGCTGCAACGTCAATTCAGGAACAGACGCTTACATTTGTGCCTAAAATTGCTGTTATTTTAATTGTGCTTGCTATATTCGGCGGCATGATGTTTACATCGCTTGGACAATATACAAGGGAATTGTTCATGCGTATTCCTGAAATGGCACGTTAGGTGCTGCGGAGAAAAAATGGTAGATGGCGCTGTTTTACAGAACATTCTCGCTTTTGGCCCGGTCTTTTTATTGATCGCGGCAAGGGCTCTTGCAATGATTCACACAGCGCCTCTTCTTTCTTCTGAAGCCATCCCCCAAACTGTAAGACTTGCGCTTGCAGGGCTTGCCGCCTTTGCTGTAATCCCGACAGCGGAGGTTTTTCAGGCAGCTAATTCACCTAACGGCCTTGTTACGCTGCCCGGCGGAACTTTAAGCGATCTGCGCTTTGAAGCATTTTCTCTGCGCTTCGGCCTGCTTGTTGCAGGAGAAGCCATAATCGGAATAATTATTGGTTTTTACATGACAATAATTTTTGCATCATTCTCTACCGCAGGCCAGTTCTTTTCACTGCAGATGGGTTTTGGCGCTTCTGAAACATTTGATCCTGTTGCGCAGATAGAAAATCCTTTAATGGGTCAGTATTTTAACCTGGTATCAATGCTTATTTTTGTAACAATAGGCGGCTTTCATCAGTTATTTCTTGGCGGATTCTGGCGTTCTGTGCAGACCATCAATATAATTTCCCTGATAGAAGGAAGAGAGCATGTTGTAACAATGATCGTTTCCGGTCTTTCGCGTTTATTTTTAGATGCTATAGTTATTTCACTGCCGATTCTTGGAACATTGTTTCTTACATCGCTTACAACAGGGTTAATTTCCAAAGCATCTCCGCAGATTAATATTCTTTCCGAAGGTTTTCCCATTTCCATTATAACAGCTTTTGTTCTAATTCTGGCTTCTTTGCCTTTCCTCATTGAAGCGTTTACCAGAGTAATTGATTCAGGTTTTAGCAATATACAGCAGCTTTATATACAGATCGGGCGGCAAATTACAGGAGGGGGTTATTAACAGTGAACAAAGATCAATTAACAATTAATAATGAAAATATCAATCCATTGTTCCCTGTTCCCTATTCACTGATAATTGATCTCCAGTGGTTCTCGGATGAAAACGATGAAAACGCGCCGGGTAAAACAGAACAGCCGACCGAACATAAAATAAAACGGCTGCGGGAAGAAGGTCAGGTTGTAAAAAGTCAGGAATTAACGGGCGCTATTGGATTGTTTTTACCGGCGCTAGCTTTGTTTTTTCTTGCGCCTTCCATGTTACGTACATGTATAGATATGGTTCGTTTTTTCTTTCTTAGAGTAACAGAAATGGATCCAACAACAGATGGACTTGTTGCAGCTAACTTTTTAAACTTTTTTGTAAGGCTTGCAGTTCCTATCCTTGTTATTGCAGTTATATCTGCAATTTTTTCCAATTTGGCGCAGTTGGGCGGCTGGTTATTTACTACAAAACCAATTACCCCAAACTTTACAAAAGCAATACCAAAGTTTGGTCAGTACTTTAAAAGAATATTCTCTACAGAAGGATTATTTAATCTCGGCAAATCGCTGATAAAAATTGTCATTATCGGATTTATTGCGTTTACGTTTATTAGTTCCGATGTAGAAAAACTTCTTAATCTGCAGAAAGCCGATCCTTACACAGGTCTTACATTAATAGCATCTATCGCAATACGAATGTTATTGGTTGTAGCTCTTGTTTTATTTGTTCTTGGAATTGCGGATTATTTTTTCCAGCGCTGGCGCTTCAGGGAACGTCACAAAATGACACGTTACGAAATAAAAGAAGAAATGAAAATGTATGAAGCGGATCAAATGATTCAAAGCCGGATCCGCAGCCGCTTCCGCGAAATGTTAAAGCAGAATATTAATGTTGCTGTTCCCAAGGCAGATGTTGTTATCACAAACCCGACGCACTATTCGGTTGCTCTGCAGTATGATCAGCTTTCGATGCCGGGTCCTATGGTAGTTGCAATGGGTGCGGATGAAGCGGCGTTAAGAATAAGGGAGATTGCAAAACAACATGATGTGCCGCTTATGGAAAACAAACCGCTTGCCCGTGCGCTTTACAGCGAAACAGATGTAGGAGACATTATTCCCGAAGCTTACTGGAATACAGTAGCTGTTATTTTAAGTAAAGTTTGGCGCCTTAACGAAGAACGGCGTGAAAGGAAAAGTGCGTAATGGCAGATGCTGCATTAACAAACGATAATTCCCGGAATCCTTTAGGTTTTATTAAAGACAGCTTCCCTGCTGTTGCGGTAATAACCATTGTTCTTGCCATTATTCTCCCAATGCCGCCGGTTATTCTTGATGCGCTTATGGCAATAAATCTTGTTTTTGCGCTTATGGTGCTTCTCATTGTTCTTTATGTGCAAAAGCCGACCGAGTTCAGCCTCTTCCCGACAATGCTTTTGGTTTCTACAGTTTTCAGCCTTGCATTAAATGTTTCTTCTACAAGATTGATTTTAAATCAGGGTGAAAAATTTCAAGGACAAATGATTAAGGCCTTTTCAAATTTCGTTGTCGGCTCCGGAGGCAATGAAGGTCTTGTTGTCGGTTTTATTATCTTTATCATTATTATTGCCGTTCAGGTAATTGTTATAACAAAAGGAGCAACGCGCGTATCCGAAGTTGCAGCCCGTTTTACATTGGACAGTATGCAGGTAAAAATGATGGCTGTAGAAACCGAATACAGCTCCGGGGCAATATCGGAAGAAGAAGCAAAAAGGCAAAAAGCCGAAATACGCCAGGAATCTGATTTTTACGGATCAATGGACGGAGCAAGTAAATTTATTTCCGGAAACGTAAAAGTCGGCGTTTTTATTATTATTGTAAAAATGCTCGGCGGATTTATTATAGGCTCGACAAGAGGCGAAGCAGATGTAATAGGAATTTATATAAGACTTGCAGTCGGCGACGGCCTGGTTACCCAGCTTCCCGCTCTTTTAATTTCTACCGCAATGGGTATTGTTGTAACAAGGGCTGCTGCAACAGGTATTCTTGCAGATCAGCTTGTTAAACAGATACTTGAACGCGATTCGCTCGTTTACTGGATTTGCGCGATTGTGCTTGTTGTTCTTTCTGTATTGCCGGGTTTTCCATGGTATGTGCTTCTTCCAATGGCAGTACTTGTCGGTTTCCATGCTTACAGAACAAAAGAACAGAAAAAGCGGGAAGCCGGCTTTAACGAAATGATGACAAAAACACGCGAGCAAAAAGAAGAAAAACCTGCGGATTTCCCCCCTGTTGTTCCGCTGGATGCTCTTTCGCTTGAACTTGGTTATGGTCTTGTTCCGTTAGTTGAAAAAGAAAAAGGCGCAGAACTTCTGGAAAGGGTTCAGGGTGTAAGGCGGCAGTCGGCTTATGATCTGGGGCTTGTTATTCCAAAGGTACGCATTATAGATAACTCGATACTTGAGCCGTCTGAATACTGTTTTAAGATAAAAGGCGTAGATTCAGGACGCGGAAAAATCCGCCTTGGTTACTTCCTTTGCATTAATCCTGGAACTGTAATTTCAGAAATGGAAGGTGAAAAAACGGTAGATCCGGCTTTTGGGCTTCCTGCAATTTGGATAGATCAGGAAAAAAGGGATGAAGCAGAGCGCGCGGGATATACTGTGGTAGATCCGCCGTCCATTATTGCTACGCATTTAACAGAAATAATACGCAAGTCTGCGGCAGAAATACTCGGGCTTCAGGATACGCAGGCAATCCTTGATACATTACGCAAGGAGTATCCGGCTGTAGTTGATGAAGCATTAAGAGAGGGCAGAGGATTGCGCGTAACAGAGATTCAGAAAATTTTCCACGGTTTGTTACGCGAAAGAGTATCTATCCGCAATCTTGTATCCATTCTGGAAGCAGTTGCAGATTTTGCGCCGGTTTCAAAGAATATATGGTTCCTTACAGAAAAAGCGCGTCAGGCTATCGCAAGCCAGATATGCCATCAGTATATTGATGAAGACAGGATATTAAGAGTGCTTACGATAGACCAAAGCCTTGAACAGAGAATAATTGATGCAAAATATGAAACTGCTTCCGGTCTTATCTGCGCTCTTGATCCGCCGACGCAGAAAGCGTGGATAAGGGCTGTTGTTAAGGCTGTTACGGCAGTAAAGGAACAGGGCTGGATGCCAGTTATCCTTTGTTCGGAACAAGCGCGTTTCCTTGTAAAAAATTCTACAGATCGTGAATTGCCGGATTTGGCAGTATTATCAGTTCCCGAAATTGCAACCGGCATAATTCCGGAAGCTGTTGGAGTAATTAGACTAGAAGAGATGGAGCAGTAAAATGGAAATGTTCATCGAGCAGGGTGAAAGCCGCGAAGACTGTATGTTAAAAATTGCCTCTAAATATAACAGGCAGTTTCAGATTCTTAGCCAGAAAGAAATTAGAATCGGCGGAGTTATGGGATTATTTTCCAAACCCGGCGTACAGGTAGAGTTTTATTTTCCTCAGCAAAGGAATGTGTCTGCAATGTCAAAACACGGCTTGCATTATCAGTTTGCAAAAGACGGGCAGCCAGGTTATAAACTGGAAGAAGAAAAAATGAAAGTAATTGCGGCTGCAAGAAAAAATATAAACGAAATATCTTTAAGCGGCAAAGAGTCTTCGCAGCAAATTCTGGATGCCCTAAAAGAAATTAAAGACAAGGTAGAACAGACAGGGCTTTCATCAGGCGCAAAAAAGGAAGAGCATCCTGCATTTAACCGCGTTTCAGAACTTTTAAAATTAAACGATTTTTCTGACAAATATATAACCGGCATGATAAACAGGTTACGCAGGGAATTTTCGCTTGAACAGCTTGATAATCTTGATACAGTGCAGGATAAACTTCTTGAATGGATTGGAGAAAGCATCGGTATATTTAAGGAAGAACCTGTTGTAAGAAAACCTAGAATAATGGTTCTTGTAGGCCCTACAGGAGTCGGAAAGACAACAACTATTTCCAAACTTGCAGCTATTTACGGAATAGGCACCGATGAGATTCAGGCAATCGATGTAAGAATGATAACGATAGACGCTTTCCGTATCTGCGCAAAAGATCAATTGGAGCAAATAGGCAACATTATGCAAATACCTGTTTCCTGTGTTGTAAATAAGCAGGAACTAAAAAAAGAATTGGCTTTATACAGCGATTCAACAGAATTATTTTTAATTGATACCATTGGAAAAAGCCCGAAAGATTCATCCAAGTTAGGTGAAATGAAAGAAATACTTGACGGAGCGGGAAAAGCTGCAGAGTTTCATCTTGTAATCAGCGCCGCTACAAAGACATCGGATATAGAAGATATTTTACAGCAGTTTGAACCTTTTAATTACAGGTCTGTAGTGCTTTCCAAAATGGATGAAACAGACCGTATCGGCAATATTATTTCTGCACTGGCAGAAAAAAATAAGTGTTTATCATATATTACAGACGGACAAACTGTACCAGTAGATATAAGAAGAGCGTCTGTAGTGCGTTTTCTTATCAATCTGGAAGGTTTTAAAGTAAACCGTGATAAAATAGAAAGTCTTTTTCCTTCGGGAGAAGCTGATCAATTTAAATGGAGATAAAAGAGAGGAATTTATTTATGGAAGATCAAGCTGAAAAATTGAGAGAAATAATGAAACGAAAAAAAGACAATTCGTTAAAATCCTCTTCTGTAAAATCCGGTAAAGCGGCAGATAAAGCCAGGATAATTACTGTTACTTCCGGTAAAGGCGGTGTAGGCAAAACAAACCTTTCAGTTAATATGGCGCTTGCTTTTGCAAGGCTGGGAAAGAAAGTTGTTGTAATGGATGCAGACCTGGGGCTTGCCAATGTTAATGTAATGTTAAATATGATTCCAAAATATAATTTGTACCACGTAATAAAAAAACAAAAAACAATAAGGGAAATACTTGTAGAAACCGAATACGGCATTTCTATTGTAGCAGGCGCTTCCGGTTTTTCCCAGATTGCAAATATGGGCGAAGTAGACAGAAAGGATTTTATTTCTGAACTTGATACGCTCTCCAATGCGGATATAATTATCATAGATACAAGTGCAGGCGTTTCAAGCAATGTTCTGGATTTTATTGCCGCTGCAGATGATGCTGTTATTATTACAACGCCGGAGCCTACAGCAATTACAGATGCATACGGAATTATCAAAATTATTGCTACAGAGTATGACTCGCTTAATATGGGATTAAAACTTGTTGTTAACCGCGCAAAAGGCGCAGCGCAGGCAAAAAGCGTTGCCGACAGGATGATTAATATTGCAGGTCAATTTTTAAATTTAAAGGTAGATTATCTTGGATTTATTTATGATGATACTTCTGTTCCTAATGCTGTTTTAAGGCAAAAACCATTTATGGTAGTAGATCCAAAGTGCAAAGCAAGCATATGTGTTCAGCATATTGTAGATCGCATGGACAGAAATAAACCAAGTGAATCCGCAGGTTTCGGCGCAATGCTGAAAAGATTATTTGGTTCCTCGCAGCAGGAAGAAAATCTTGTTTAATATGAGAAAGGAAGAATATGCAAAGTTTTAGATGGGGATTATTTGCCGCGCTTTCTGCCGTTTTTCTCTCTGTTTCACTCGGCATTATTTCTGATGTCAGAATTCCCTTTATAATTCTTAGAGCTTTTATTTTCGGCGCTCTTTTCTTTGGTCTTGGTTTTGGATTAAGATTTGTTATAAACAGCTTTTTTCCTGAACTGTTATATAACGAAGACGAATCAATAACCCAGGGAAGCGAACAAACCGGTCCGCGTATAGATATTACCATCGATACAGCTGGTGAATATGCAGTGCCGGAATTATTTAAAACCGTGGGCGATTCACGGGAGTTGGGTAATATAGAAGACTTAATTTCCGGCGCTTTTAGGCCAAGAGGCAGAGATGATGACCAAAAAGCCAATTTAATGAATGATAGGGGTATAGACGCAGGAAAAGAAGCAGGTTATAATGACGTGAGGGGTATTGAGGATTTTGAAGATACATCTGTATTTGAAATACCTGCTTCTTTTGAACAGCCTGCAGCTGTTCAAATGCCGTTTACCCCTAGTTTTGGCGATGATTCGGGTCTGGGAGGTTTACCGGACTTAGATATGATGGCAAGGGCGTTTTCTTCTGTTTCTGGCGGTCATGTTTCGCCAATGATGGGAGATTCATCAGCTCCCTCGCTGCCTTCGCTGGAAATGGAGCCGATGGAACCAATGCCGTCTATGACTACAATGGCATCTATTCCTTCGATGTCTCAGCCAGAGGTTTTCGAACCGGAACCGGTAAGATATGCCGCTGGGAATAAACCGCAGACTTTAGACGGAGATTTTAATCCTAAAAGTCTTGCAGAGGGTATTAGAACTGTTTTAAGTAAGGATAATTAAAAGGAAAGGTTTGGGAATGCCGGTACAAACAACAAGTCCAGAACCTCGAACCACAGGTATTTCCTGCGGAGCGGATGTTTCTAAGGCAGAAAGAACAGAAGAAGAACTCTGGCAGTCATACCGGAAAAACCGGGATCCTGCAATTAGAGAATTTTTTATTAAACAATACGCACCATTGGTGAAATATGTCGCCGGAAAAGTTGCAGTTGGAATGCCCAATAATGTTGAGTTTGATGATCTTGTAGGTTATGGAGTTTTTGGCCTTATTGATGCAATCGATAAATACGATCCGGAAAAAAATGTTAAATTCAAAACTTATGCAGTTACGCGTATAAGGGGCGCCATCTTTGATGAATTGCGCCTGATCGATTTTGTACCTCGTTCTGTAAGGCAGAAAACAAGGGAAATAGAATCGACCATTTCTTCGTTGGAAGCGCAATTGGGCAGAACTGCAACGGATCAGGAAATTGCAAAAGCAATGGACATGGATGAAACCGAGTACATGAAAACAATCCAGAAAATTTCCGGAACAAGCATAATATCCTTAAATGATTTATGGTATTCCGGCGATGATAATGATAAGGTTTCTATCGGCGACAGCATAGAATCTCCTTCAAGCCTTAATCCCGATGTAATGGTAGTTAATGATGAAATCCGCCGTGTTATTGTAGAGGCTATTAATGAACTGCCGGAGAAAGAAAAGAAAATACTTGTTTTATATTATTACGAAGATTTAACTTTAAAGGATATTGGACGTGTATTGCAGGTAACCGAATCCAGAGTTTCGCAATTGCACACAAAAGCAGTATTACATCTTAGATCAAAGCTGACAAACATCCGAAAAGGTATAGTATGAAACTTCGTTTCATTTTCGATTTGGTCGTGCCGCCATTCGGCAGCACAGTAGGTTTGCAAAGCAAACCTAAAGGTTAGTAATATGATCGACTTTGTCCAGCTGCAGGAAATTGTAAAAAAGCAACTGGAACTGGATAGAGCAATCAGGTCTGTAGATGCATCAGGCCCTACTCTGGAAGCCGCCGTTAATGAAGCTGTAGCGTTACTCGATACTTCTATCCGCCGTCTTGAATACGAAATAATAGAAAGAGGCTCCTCTGGTTTTATGGGAGCGGGAAAAAAAGACTGGCTGATTCGCGCTTACGAACGTCTTTCTGCAAAGAAGAAAAAACTTGAAGAAGAACATCTTATTGATGATGACTTTGATAATGCAGAAGTTATTGTAGACAGAGACGGAGATGCTTTTGTACAGTGCTGGCCGGACGGTATTTACCTAAAGGTAATTCCTCCTGTAGGCAACGGAAGAAGAGTGTATTCCGCCTTTGCAATGCAGGTATTGCATGATAAAAAGATAGAAGAATTTGACAAAAACATGGTTGAAAATCTTATAGACGCGGCGGAAGGCGTTTATATAAAAGTTGCAGATTATAAACACAATCCAATGAATGATAGTATGGCTTCTGTAGAAGTTGATGATTCAGAAATGAAGGTTTATATCACAGTAATTCCTCCTGGAGTTGGCGGCGCCGATTTAACTGTTGATGCAATGAAAAGTCTGCTTACACAAAACAGGGTATACCATGGCATTAAAGAAGAAACCCTTATTGAATTTGCAGACAGGCCGGTTTACAGGGAAAAAATGGAAATAGCCGAAGGTACAAGACCTTTAAACGGAAAAGATGCATATATACATTATCATTTTGAAACAGATCAAACAAAGATAAAATTAAAAGAAGGCGCTAACGGACGCGTTAATTTTAAAGAACTGAACATTATTCAAAACGTTGTGCAGAATCAGCCGCTTGCAAAAAAAATGCCTCCGGAAGACGGAGTAGACGGAAAAACTGTCACCGGAAAAATTCTTCCTGCAAGGTCCGGCAGTGATATTCCTTTGCCTGTAGGTACAAATGTTCATGTTGGCGATGACGGTGATACAATTTTTGCAGACATTAACGGACAGGTTATCCTTGCAGGCGGAAAAATAAATGTAGAACCAGTTCTTACTGTAGAGGGCGATGTAAACCTTAAAACCGGAAATGTTATTTTCCTTGGAACTGTTATTATTACAGGCAATGTCGAGGATGGATTCTCTGTTAAAGCGGCAGGAAATATCGAAGTAAAAGGAACAGTATCCAAGGCTGAATTGGATGCAGAAGGTGATATAATTATTTATCAGGGTATTAACGGCAAGAGCGGCGGTAAAATCCGCGCAGGACGCTCAATCTGGTCGCGCTTTATGGAAAATGCAAATGTAGAAGCCGGCAATATGGTTGTTGTTACTGACGGTATTATAAACTCACAGGTTGATGCGATTAAGAGTATTGTCTGTATGGGCAAACGCGCAAGTATTATGGGCGGCCGCATTCGCGCAGGAGAAGAAATAAACGCAAAAGTTTTGGGAAATTCTACAAGCGGTACAGAAACAATCTGCGAAGTTGGTTTTGATCCCAACAGCAAAGTAGAGCTTGAACGTTTGCTTGCAATAAAATCAAATGCAGAAGATGAACTGGAAGCAATGAAACTGGACTTGCAGTCGCTTATCAATACTAAAAAGCAGCGTAAATCCCTTCCGGAAGAGAAAGAATTATACCTGCAGGAATTAATGGAACGCCGCGGAGTTTTAACCGAAGAACTGCAAAAAGCAATGGAGAATATTCAGCTTGTTCAGGAATACATGAATCAGATACAGGTTCGCGGCAAAGTGTCCGCATCTACCAAGGTATGGCCTGGCGTTAAAATATGGATTCGTGATGTTAAAGAAGATGTACGAAATGAGTGCAAAGCCGTTACCTTTATTTTGGAAAATGGGCTTATCAGAATGACGAAATACGAAGAACCTGATGAGCTGGCAAAGAAGGGACTTGATGGCTATAGCTCCAATTGATCTTCAGACAATTTTTTCCCAGGTTGATAAAGTTGGGAAAACGCAGGCCGCGCAGAAGGAAGGGCAGGCATTACAGCAGGCTATTCAGGGCGCGCATATCCAAAAAAAAACTGAAGAACAAATTAGACAAGTAAACGAAGCCCAGAACACTGGAGAAGGCGCAGACAAAATTAACGATCATTCACAGCGCCATAACAGCGGTTCCGGCAATGAAAAAAAAAGAAAAGAAGAAGAAGAGCAGGAAGAAGAAAAAAAACTTGGTGTTTTGCGCGATCCTTATTTGGGAAATAAAATTGATATAAGATTATAAGAGATAATCAATGAATATTATGCATATTGTATCCATTATTTGTTTAACTCTTTGTATATTAATATTTTTTTATTTAAAATGGTATGTTAAGCAGAGGACATCCGCATCCGGAATGCAGGAACACAGAACAGAAACCCTTAAACTTATCGCAGAGATTAATGCTGTAACAGACAGAGATTTACAGCTGGTAGAAGACAGGGTTAATAAACTTAAACTGGTTTTGCATGAAGTTGATAAGCGAATTGAACTTTATGAAAAAGAACTGGAAAATATTACACCAAAAGTTAAAAAACCGGCGGAAACCTTGTATAATAGTTTAGGAAAGGGAATCCGCGCTGCCTTGCGTGAACCTCATATAGAACAGACAGCGCCTGCCGTACAGATGCTTGAATCTGCCCCTGTGCCGCCGCCTCCACGGGTAATACCTGCGCTGCAGGTGCCTGCTCCGCAGATACCTGCTCAGCAGGTAATTGTTGAAGTGCCTGCTTCCGTACCACCTGCGGCGCCGCCTCCTGTTACACAACAGTCCAAAAAGCAAATAAGAGCCCATATTGATATTCTGGCAAACGAAGGACTTTCTGCAGAGGATATTGCATCGCAGCTGGATATAAGTATCGCAGAAGTTAATCTGGCAATGAATCTCCGCCGTAAGAAGTAAAATCGTTAATACCTAATTGAAAAATATTTCCATATAATGCACAATTAATTAATGATAAAGAAAATAGCGATACTTCTTATCTTGTCTTTTTTCTGCTGTACTGGCATTTTTGCTCAAGTATTCCCCCGTCCTTTAAATCATGTTAAAACTCCGGGAGAAGACCTGACAATAAAGATAGCCGTTGTTGGCCCCGGGGATCAGCTTTATTTTTGGTGGGGGCATATCGCTCTTATAATAGAAGATGCCAGGACAAAAAGAAATTATTTTTTCGATTACGGAATATTTGATTTTGATGCTGATGACTTTTTTTATAATTTTGCATTTGGACGATTATTATACAGCTGCGGCGTTTCACCGGCAGAATTAAATATGGAAATTTATGAAATAACAAACCGTAATGTTGTTTATTATACCCTTGATATTCCGCCGGAAGCTAGAGAAAAGGTTCGTGATTTTGCTGAATTTAATATACAGCCGGAAAATGCCGATTATTTTTATCATCATTTTAAAGATAATTGTTCTACAAGAATACGGGATATAATCGATCTTGCTGTAAACGGACAGTTATATGAACAATTCGGAAATAAACAAAGCCGTTTTACTTTAAGAGAACATGTAAGACGCCATACATGGTTTTCTCCTGCAGCCGACTGGTTTTTAAATTTTTTAATGGGGCAGGTTATTGATACACCAATAACTGTATGGGATGACATGTTTCTGCCGTCAGAAGTAGGAAAATGGATAGAGGATTTTTATTACACAGACGCAGCTGGTAATACAGTAAAACTTGTTTCGCATATAGAGACAATTTTGACAGCAGAAAATCGTCCTATTGTGCTGGAATTGCCGCGCAAACAATGGCTGTATCAGCTTATTTTTAGCCTGATATTAACATCAATTTTCTTTTTGTTTTTTTATTTGCAATTAAAAAATCATAAAATAGGAAGAGTATTGGCGGGATTAAATATGAGTTTTTGTAGTTTGTTTTTTGGAGTTTCTGGGCTTCTTCTTTATTTTATGAGCTTATTTACGAACCATGATTATACATTTCAGAATGCAAATATGATATTTTGCACTCCGCTCCTTCTTGCCGGAGTTCCGTTTGGAATAAATTATGCCTTTACCGAAGATAACGCAAAATTTATAAAATATAACGCTTTATTAAGATTATTATGGCTTATTACAGTTCTTGGCTTGTTTATTTCCATGGTTATAAAGTTTTTGCCGTGGTTTTATCAGGATAATCTTGCAGATCAAATGCTGATATTTCCTATAGCTCTTCTTTTTGTGTTTCATCCTGTTGGCTTTAAAGAAGCTGTTCTTTATATTAAATGTTTTGGAGAAAAATATGGCAGAAAGCGATGAATGGCGGGAAATAAAGTATAAGGAAGTTTTTGACCAGGAAATAAGGGGGCTAAACCGCCGCCGTCAATCAGATACTGGGTGTAAAACAGAGGATTTAGAAGGAATTTTGAGCAATTTGTATATACTGGAGGGCGCAGACCATGACGGCAGAGGCACTCTTCAGGATACTATCTTGTCTGCCACAATAGCGGCTTATGAGCATTTTATACATCAATGGCGTTTGGAAAGCCAGAAATAATAATTATTTTTGTAACTATCTGTTCCCTGTATGGTTGTATAATCAGCAGACTAGTGTGATTTCATGTTCCTCCTAATTTCTCCTTTTCCCCGGAGTTACTCCTTTCTCCGGGGTTTTTTTATGTTAAATACTTGACTTTTTTTCTGATTTTTTATAAGATATGATTAATTATCCCTGGTAGCTCAGCTGGCAGAGCAAATGGCTGTTAACCATTGGGTCCGTGGTTCGAATCCGCGCCGGGGAGTAAAAAAAATATCACCTAAAAGGTGGTATTTTTTTTTGCTTAATGATGCGGATTC
>WQWU01000021.1 GCA_009785215.1 Treponema sp.
CAATCGTATAGTATGCATTATCAAATAATAGGAGAAAAAATGCCAACCAAAACCCTACAAATCCGCAATAATGCAGCTGAATTCCTCAAATTTACTTGGCAAGCTGGGGAAGACGGCATCGAAGTCCGTGTACAGGACGAAACAGTCTGGCTAAGCCAGAAACTTATGGCTGCCCTGTTTGACTGTTCTACCGATAATATTGGTCAGCACTTAAAAAACATATTTTCAGAAGGCGAATTGGACGATATTTCAGTTACCGAGGATTTCTCGGTAACTGCCGCTGACGGCAAAAACTATAAAACCAAACACTACAACCTCGATGCCATAATCTCCGTTGGCTACCGCGTAAACTCCGCTAAAGCAACCCAATTTCGTATCTGGGCAACAAAAACCCTAAAGGAATTTATAACCAAAGGCTTCGTACTGGACGACGAACGACTAAAACAGGGAAAAACCGTTTTTGGCACAGACTATTTCCGCGAACTGTTAGATCGAGTTCGCTCTATCCGGGCAAGCGAGCGGCGTATTTGGCAGCAGATCACGGATATTTTTGCAGAATGCAGTACAGATTATAACAAGAACTCGCAATTAACCAAGGATTTTTACGCAATGGTACAAAATAAATTTCATTTTGCGATTGCTGGTCTTACTGCCGCAGAAATTATCTATTCTAAAGCCGATAAAAGCAAAGAAAACATGGGGTTAACCACCTGGAAAAATTCCCCCGACGGGCGTATTTTAAAATCCGATGTTACAATCGCAAAAAATTATTTGTCGGAAACAGAAATACGACGGTTGGAAAGGGCAGTTACAGGTTACTTTGATTATATCGAAGATTTAATCGAACAGGAAAATGCTTTTACAATGGAAGAATTTGCGGCAAGCGTAAACGAATTCTTATCATTTCGTAGATTTAAAATCTTGTCCAATAAAGGAAAAATCTCTAAAGACAAGGCTGATAAAAAAGCAGAAGCGGAATATGATGAATTCAATAAAACGCAAAAGATTGTTTCAGATTTTGATAGGGAAGTAAAGAAAATTTTAAAAAACAAGGAGTGATTTTTATATGTTAATGCAATCTCAACCTTTAGACCCAAAGTTTTGTGAAAAAATATGATAACGCATTTAAGTGACTATATCGAATATAAAAAAGAATATGGACACTCTGCCAAAGAGTATAAAAAAAATAAAATTGCTACTGCAAAAGAAACAGTAGAAATATTAAAGCGAATGGAAGAGGAAAGCGAATATACCAGTAAACCGCTCGCAGAAGTAAAATCACGTTATCCAGAATATAAAGGACTAGTTACAACATATATAAATGGCGGTTCATCACATTGCGGAGATTTTGTTGCTCAGGGTATTGGCTGGGCTGGGAAAGAAAGCGGCAAAGATCCTCGGGAAGGCTACTTTGAATTTATAAATGGGAGATTTCAACCAACAGAAAGTCCAGATCAAAACGAAACAAACAAATTGGTTGATCAACTTAAAAATTATCATAAAGAGATAAGCAATGCCTATAAACAAGGAGAGCTGGATTCAGATAAAGACTTTGATCGCTTAGGTCAATTATTAAAAGATAATTTATATTCATGGTGGGATTGAAAGTGAACTACTAAGTTTTCCTTAGCAATTACCGAGAAATCCTCTGTAACTGCCATGAAAAACCCCTCGACAAAGTAGAATACTGCATATACAGTTATGTATAGATAAAAGAGAGGTTATACTATGCCCATTTCGAAAAAGAGATTAGAGGAAATTAAAGCTTTTAAAAACACGGATTTTTCTGATTGTCCGGAATTAACCGACGAGCAACTGGCTCAAATGATCTTTAAGAGACAATCTGTCAGAGCTTATTCCAGAACATCTGTGGACTTTTTGGATAATGACATTGATCTGGCTGTAAGTTTAGGCATTCAGCCGCTAATTAAAGATATCAGGGTAAAAGTAAAAGTTTTAAGAAAGGCAGAGGTTTCCAATAATCGTTCTGATTACTGCATTGCTTTTTACAGCGAAGAAAAACCGTATCACTTGGAGAATATCGGATTTATCGGACAGCAGATTGAGCTAACACTTCAATCAAAAGGTTTAGGAACATGCTGGTGGGGCATGAAAAAACCAAAAAAGAATTTTAAATCTGCTGATGGGCTTAACAGCATTATAACAATGACGGTTGGGTATCCAAAAACCCCGGAAACAAGAAAATACCCGGATGGTTTTAAGCGAAAAAACTCTGCTGACATTTTAATTAAAGATTCAAAACCGGATAACTTAATCGAAGCTGTTAGAATCGCTCCCAGCGCCATAAATCTCCAGCCATGGCTCATCGAAAAAAATGATAACAGCTATAACTTTTATTTAAAAACACCGGGCAATTTGCTGGAAAAAATGATTAATGACATGAGACATATCGATATTGGCATCGCAATGGCGCACTTATTTGTTCAGGCAAAGGCCGATGGTATAAACATTTCATTTAATTTTGAAGGTGCGGATATAACAAACGGAAAATTTATTTGCAGCGCTGTTTTAGGGTAACAATCACCGGCGCTGCTTGTAATTTCTTCGGCAACAAAAAATCTTTATTATTGTTTCGCACTAAGCCATCTTGCTAAGAACTTTGTGTAATTTTTCTGTAAAGGATTTTTTATCTATCGGTTTTGCTACAAAATCATTAACACCAAATTTTAATGCTTCTATTACGTTGACTTTGTCGCTCTCACTTGAGACCATAATTATGGGCACCTGCTTAAGCTTCTCTGTTTCCCGAATCTTTTTTAATATATCCAGCCCTGTAACTTTGTCAGATAAATTCCAGTCGAGAAAAACAAAATCGATATGTTCTTTTTGCAGTATTTTAAATGCTGTTTCGCTGTTTTCGGCTTCTAAAAATATATTACGGGAATTAGGAAGACTTTCCTTTATATAACTTATCAGAAGGTTACGAGTAGGCCGAGAGTCTTCGACAATCAAAATAATCATTTTTCTAACTCCTTACCACGCAATTATAAGATATTTATAGGGTAATTTAACCATAATGTCAATAGCAGGAAAATGGCTGAGGCGCCTGGAAATCCCTATAAAACCTGAAGTTTAACCCTGCAAGTTCAAAGGGATTATGGAAAACAGGCAGAAATGAATACTTTTGCACCTTCTTCGCAGGATATCGATTTGGTAATGGTTCATGAGCCCCCGCCCGTATATTGCCTGATATGCACCCCAATTTTTTTATCTTCTGATATAATGTGATGAATTAACCATTTAACAACTATTCTTTTAATGTCTTTATTCAATTCTAAGGATGAACCGCTGGCAGTAAATTGATGCACAAGACCAGCTACAGTAAGTTTAAAGTCTTCATGCATTTGTTTGTGTTTTTCATATTCGGGGTAATTATACTTTATCTGCAAAGATTCTTCATCGTTAAAATGCTTACATGTATAGTTAACAAGAAAATCCAGTGTGTCTTTTAAAATAGCTGTATCAGAACCATTTTCGCAGGATTTTACCAGACTGCTTAAAAGATCAAATATCTGCTGGTGCTGAACATCAACATCATCATTTCCAATTGAATACGCTGTATCCCATTTTAAACCTTCATTATTTCCATTTTCCATAATACTCTCCTTTAAAAATATTTTTTATAAACAAATACCTATCCGCCTTTTTTGTTATGCCTGCTATGCAGCAGTCTACTCTGCAGCTTTAAAATTATAAATAGGTTTTATTATTTTTAAAACTTTTGCTGTAGGAGTAATGTTAGCTGCAATCTCATCTTTATTTTTACATGCAAATGGACTTTCGTCTAGTGTTTTTTTACAAATAGATGTAGAATATATTCCTTCCATCGATTTTTTATAATCTTCCATACTAAGCGTTGCAAATGCTTTAGTTCTGCTCATAATTCTCCCGGCGCCGTGCGGAGCAGAAAAATTCCAATCTGGATTTCCCAAACCTTCGCAGATTAAACTGCCATCCCGCATATTGATAGGAATTATCAATTTTTCGCCTAGCTTTGCAGATACTGCTCCTTTGCGTAAAATCATTTCGTTTGTATCAATATAATTGTGAATCGTAGAAAATTGTTCATAGACATCCGGAATATTCAAGCCCTTTTTAATGACGTCTAACATTGCCTTGCGGTTAATAAGTGCAAAGTCTTGAGTTATTTTCATATCGTTAATATAATCGTTAAAAAGCCCGCCGCTAACGTATGCCAGGTCTTTTGGTACATTAGTTATATCAAGTTCCTTTAACTGTTTAACCGCTTTATGCTGATAATACTCGGCAATCTCTTTGCCTAAATGGCGGCTTCCTGAGTGTACAACTATATAGAGATTATTTTCATCATCACGATTTACTTCGATAAAGTGATTTCCGCCGCCAAGTGTTCCTATACTTCGTCTTGCAC
Source organism: Treponema sp. (assembly GCA_009785215.1). Classification (GTDB taxonomy): domain Bacteria; phylum Spirochaetota; class Spirochaetia; order Treponematales; family Breznakiellaceae; genus WQXQ01. The sequence goes on from WQWU01000021.1 coordinate 4,412, forward strand.
GATCCAGTTTAAAAGACGGACACTTAATTTCGTTTAACTGCACTTGCCCGATATATTCATGCGGAGTATCTCTAACATTCATTCCGCTTGGAATCTCTGCGTATATCAATTTATCAAGATGAACCGGATCAAAATCTTTTGAAACATTATCATCCGCAGGAATAATTAATGTCTCCATACCGCAGCCTATATCTACGCCAACAAGATTTGGAACAATCTTATCCTTGATCGTCATTGTAGTACCGATTGTGCAGCCTGCACCAGCATGAACATCAGGCATCAATCTGATCTTGCTGTCTGCTGCAAACTCCTGATTACAAAGAAGCTGGATCTGTTCCCGGGAGAATTCGTCCAAAAAGTCTGTATAAACTTTTGCGGCGGCATATTTGCCTTTAATTTCCAACATATAATTACCCTAATACTGTATAATAATCTGTTAATATATAATAGATAAAGATGGAGACCAAAATGGATGATATTAATAAACTTTATACATTAATAAAGGAAGCAAAACATCTTGTCGCTCTTACAGGCGCAGGTGTAAGTACGCTTTCTGGGATTCGTGATTTCCGCGGAAAAAACGGACTTTACAACGAGATGGATGCAGACAAGATTTTTAGTATCGAATATTTCGAGAAAGACCCGTCCTTCTACTATAATAATGCTGGTTCATTTATTTACAATTTAGATGAAAAAGAAGCATCGATTGTTCACACCGTACTTGGACAGCTTGAACGGCTTGGATTTTTAAAAGCCCTTATAACGCAAAATATCGATCTACTGCATCAAAAAGGCGGCTGTAAAAATGTGATAGAAATTCACGGCTCTCCTATTACGCACTATTGCCTGCGGTGTTCAGGAGTGAATGTAAGTTATGAAGAGGCTGCGGCTGTTGTCCGCAAAGGTGAAATGCCAAAATGTCCAAAATGCGACAGAGTACTTAAACCCGCAATCACTTTTTTTGGCGAAGCGCTTCCAGCGCAGGCATTAAAAAAATCTGTAACAGAATCACAAAAAGCCGATGTCATGTTAGTGTTGGGAACAAGTTTAACTGTTCACCCCGCAGCAGGAATGCCGCAATATACATTACGCAACAGCGGAAAAATTGTTATCGTTAACAATATGCCAACCCCATTAGACAACATGGCATTTATGCACTTTGATGATCTTGCTACAGTCTTTGAAGGTTTAAAGTCGATTATCGGGAACAATTAAGGATGATTATACCTTTACTTTGTCTACCTTTTTATTCAATACTGTAACAAAAATAATTTTTACTATTAAAATAGTTCCAATAAAAATCGGGAAGATAATAAAACTTGTAATCGATGTAAGCCAGCCAAAGATTGGCGGCATTATCGAAGTGCCAATGTAGGCGCAACCCATCTGCAAGCCGATAATAACATGCGAATATTCTTTGCCGAAGTTTTTGGGAGTTTCATGTAACAGACTTGGAAATATCGGAGCGCAGCCAAGACCAATCATAAAAAGTCCAGCTAGCGATAATAAATCTTTAAAAGGCAGTAACAATGTAACAATTCCGCAGCCGATAATTATTTGTCCTATGCGAACCATTTGCCTGTTGTTTAGTTTCATCGAAACAAAACCAGAAATAAAACGTCCCGATGTTATTCCAATAAAATACAAAGATATTGCGGCAGCAGCAGTTTCTTTTGCAATTCCTTTTACTGCAACAAGATAACTTGCACCCCATAAACCAGCTATCGATTCTATCGTACAATAACAGAAAAAAACTATCAGCGCTTCTTTTACTCCAACAACAGTGAGCGCTTTCCTTATACCGACAGATTTATTTTTTGTTGTTTCGTCATCTGAATCACTTTTTTTCCATAACGATACCGATAATATCAATAAAATGATTAAACAAAAGTGAATTATACCTGCAGTTCTGTAACCCAAGTTCCAAGAATTTCTTTGTACTAAAAAAAATGACATTACAAGCGGACCTAAAGAAGCGCCTACTCCCCAAAAACAATGAAGCCAGCTCATGTGTCTTGCTTTGTAATGCAGGGCTACATAATTATTTAATCCTACATCGATAGCGCCGCCGCCCAGCCCAAGCGGAACGGCAAACAAACACAAAGCCAAAAATGAATTGGAAAATGAAAAACCTAAAAGCGCAAATGCCGTTAACAAAAAACCCGATGCCACAACGATTACGGTTCCAAAACGTTTAATAATTTTTCCGCTAAAAACTGCGGATATAACCGTTCCGCCTGCAGAAATCATCGATATAAATCCAGCAAAATGAAGCGGCACATTTAACAAACCGTGCATCGACGGCCATCCGGCTCCAAGCTGCGAATCTGCAAGCCCTAAACTAACAAACGAAAAATAAATTAATAATAAAAGTAAAACAGAAAACATTATTTATTAACCTAAAAGTTTTTCCGCTTTATCCATGTTTTCGATAATCGGAACGCCAAACGGGCATCGTTTTTCGCAGCTGCCGCATTTTGTACATTCTGCTCCTTTGTGTTTTAAACTTTGATAATGCGAACGAATCGATGCAGGAACATTTGTCGTATCTAAATTTGCAATATCTAAATATTTATTTACTGTTGCAATATCAATCTCTGCAGGACAGGGCTGACAATGCTTGCAATATACACAGCTGCCGTGAAAACCGCCCCGTACAGAACTTAAAACTTCTGTAAAATCACGTTCTGCATCGCTTAGTTCCAAATACTTAACAACATCATTAATTTCTTCTGGTGTTTGGCAGCCGGGCAGAACGCTTACAACAGCAGGACGTGAAAGCGCATAATGAATACACTGCGCAACTGTAAGCGGCTTTTTAAAAGGCGAATGTTCTGGCGAAATTAATTTTCCTGCTCCAAGCGCTTTCATTACAGTTATGCCTACATTTTTCTGTTCGCAAAGCCTGTACAATTCTGCCCGTGTCGGCTCTACACCCGCAAAATTAACAGCATTAAAATTATTATCTAAATGCGTAAAAATACTTTCGCCTGTCGGGATAATATCAAAAGCGGGGTTTAAACTGAACATCATAATTTCGGGAAGCCCTGTATTAATTGCTTTAATCGCAGTAACAGGATTATGCGAACTAAAACCAATATGACTAATGTCGCCATTCTCTTTTAGTTTTAATGCATAATCGGCAATCTCGGTTTCAAAAACATTTTTGTAGTCATCTTCGGAATCGATAAAGAATAACATTCCAAAATCGATATGTCCGCCGCACAAACGCAGATGTTCTTCAAAAAAACGCTTAACAGTGGGCATATCACGGCTAATGTCATATTGCTGTTTAATATCTGTCGAACAAATATGCCCCTGAATCAAAATATCTTTGCGGCGGACACCTAACGCTTTGGATAAAAATTCACGAACTTCCTGTCCCGGCATAAACATATCAAAAATATTTATGCCATGATCAAGCGCCGCATCTATTGTGCTCTTTACCTGCTCGTAAGGTTTTCTGTCCAAGTGCTCGCAGCCGTGTCCGATGATACTTGCTTTTTTACCGGTCTTGCCGATTTCCCTAAAAATCATATTTTTATCCTATTTTAATCCTGCTTTAAAATTCTACTGTCTTTGCAGCTTCAAATTCTTTTTCGATAGCTTCTGACGGTTTTTGTGTATTCAAGCTTACTATCAATATAACAAGACAAGAAATTATAAATGCAGGTAAAAGTTCATAAACATTTACTACATCATGAAGCGGCTTGATAAAGTTACGCCAAATTAAAACAACGCTGCCGCCTGTAAGCATTCCTGCAACTGCCGCAGGGAAAGTAGTGCGCTTCCAGAAAAGCGAGAACAGAACAAGCGGACCAAACGATGCGCCAAGACCTGCCCATGCATACGCTACAACCTGAAAGATTGTTTCGTTACCTGTTGCCGCAACAATGATTCCGAATATTGTTACCATAAGCATTGTGATTCTTGCAATCCACATAACTTTTTTCTCGGAAGCATTTTTGTTAAAGATACCTTTATAAATATCATTTGCAAGCGACGAAGATACTATCAATAAATATGAATCGCTCGAACTCATACTTGCTGCAAGAATTCCCGATATAACAATACCAGCCAACAGCGGCGGGAAGAAAGTTTGTGACATCAATATAAAAATACTTTCCGCTTCTTTTCCTGTTGCGTATTCACCGGTGAATATAGATCTGCCGATTATACCGATAGCAACTGCGGCAACTTGCGCAATAAAAACCCAAGTAACAGCAATTCTAATTGATTGCTTTAAACTGGAAATTTTATTTACTGCCATAAATCGAACTAAAACCTGAGGCATACCAAAGTATCCAAGACCCCACGCCATCGTACTGATAATTGCAAGGAATGTTAAAGAATGTCCATCAGAAAAAATAGGCACGCCGTTTACACGATCTACTTGTTCAGCAATTCCAAAGAAGGACATAAAGTTTGGAAATGCTTGAAGGTTTTCATAAATGCCGGAAAAACCACCCGCATAATGAATACCAAAAACCATAACCAGAGTAAGTGATGTTACCATGAGCATACCCTGAACCATGTCCGTAACGCCGACAGCAAGGAAGCCGCCAATCAATGTATAAGCCAAAACAACAAGAGCGCCAATGATGATCATTATTACCATGTTAAAACCAAAAAGATGCTGGAACAAAGTACCTACAACAATAAATTGTGCACCAACATAGATCGAGAAAAATAATAAACTGATAACAGCAGCGATAGCAAGCAATACACGTTTATCATCATGGAAACGCTTGCTGAAAAATTCAGGCAATGTAATTGCATTGTTTGCAATCTGCGAATATGAACGCAGTCTTTTTGCAACTAAAACCCAGTTGACCCATGTGCCGATAAAAAGACCAAGTATTGTCCAGAATGCATCTGCAAATCCAAAGAAATAAGCAACACCCGGCAATCCCATTAAAAGCCAGCCTGACATATCCGACGCCTGAGCGCTTAATGCCGTTAACCACGGACCAAATTTACGTTTTGCTAAAAAATATTCCTCGGGGCTTTCATTTTTGTGACGCAAAGAATACCACAAACCCATGGTTATCATTGCAGCCATATACAATCCAAAACCTACTAACATTTGTACATTAGTTTCCATAATTCCTCCATTTATTAAATATAATCTAGCATAAATCGATTAAATAATATATATATATGCTGATGAAAAGAATTTTTCCAGTGATTAAAAATATTTTATTATTGTCAATAATATTTGCCGCATTATTTACGAGTTGTACAAGACAAAACTATCGAGATCTTACAATCGTAGACGGAGTTCTTACAGTCGGTGTAGAAATAGGATACCCTCCCATGGAATATTACGATACAGACGGAGTAACCCTTCTTGGTTTCGATATTGAGCTGACAAAAGCGCTGGCAGATATTCTTGGGCTTTCAGTTAATTTTATTGATACAACATGGGATGGTATTCTTCCGGGACTTGATACAAACAGATATGACATTGCAGTTAATGTAACCATTCTCCCTGAACGGCAAGAAAGATATAATTTTACAAAGCCTTACATTGACAGTTCCATAGTTATTGTATCAACTGTAAATTCTTCCATTAACATTGAAAAAGCAGAAGATATAACAGGTTACAGAATTGCTTTCCAGGGAGATACAACTGCTCAGTATTTTACGGAAAGGTTAAGGGAACAGGGTATTAGATTCTCTTCCTTTTCATATGATAAAATAATAAATTGTTTTAATGATCTAACAATTGGACGTATAGATTTTGTTGTTACAGATAACATTGCAGCAAGCTTTTATACAGAAAAAGAAAACTCTAATTTTATAGTTCGATGGCAGGGCGAACCCGATGAGTTTATCGCCTTTTGCCTTAAAAAAGGAAATGAACCTTTAACTATCGCGCTTAATAATGCGCTTGGTAAATTATTTAATAACGGAACAATACAGGAAATTTCCAAAAGAATACTTGGAAGCGGCATATCTCCGGCTATTCTCGAATTATATTGATATGAAATTATATATATGATACTATTTTTTCAGGAGATTTACATGAAAAATATTTTTAATATTATATGCTTCTTTTTATTGGCATTTATAACCATTCCTTTTGTTTCAGCGCAGACAAACGACGCAGGATTCAGAGGACAAAGTATGAACGGAGCAACAGGACTTTTTTCTATTCCTACAGGACGCATTGGATGGGAAGGGCCAAAAGATTTTGGGTTTGATATAGGTTACCGGGCTATAATAAATACTGACAGAGGAACAGCGCATATACCTGCGCTTACTTTTAGCTTGTTCAAATTTATCGAGTTATCTGCGGCGTTTGACATCCAGCCGAACATAAATTATTATCATCACCTGCATCATGAAAACCAGGATTTGCTTTTTGGAGCAAAAGTAAAACTGCCTACCGCTCAAGGCACTGCAGTAGCCATTGGCTGTAATATGCAGCTTATTAATTTAACCAACGACAGATTCAACTACAACGCATATCAGCCTTATGTGGCAATTTCTTACAGAGGTACTTTCTTTACAATGCCTGCAGAAACAACAGTTGTGTTTGGTAAAACATTCTATTCAGGCACCCCTCATAATAACAGCGACATCGATTTTGGAATGGGTTTTGACATCATTCTGTTCCCCGATGTTTTTGGAAGAGCCGTTCACTGGATAATAGACTTTGCCAATTTTGGTTACAGCGAAAATGCGTGGCCGAATCATTTAACAGCCCGCACCGGCTCTGCATGGCATCGCGGTGTTATGAATACAGGTTTCAGGCTGGATATATCTTCCATTCCTTCATTAAATCAATATAAATTTTTATTGGACTTTATATTTAACGATCTCTTTGACGCTGGGCAAAGATCGTTTACTGTCGGCCTTGTTTTTGGAATTCAGCCATAACTCTCTCCAGCCGGTTCACACAGCATTCTGCTCCCAGAATGCGAAGTGAACCAAAAAGCGGAGGGCTGACACGGCTGCCTGTTATTGCAACACGTAACGGCATCATTAAATCGCCAAGTTTTACTTCACGTTTTTCCGCTTCTGCCTTGATAATATTTTCTGCCTGTTCATCGTTCGGCGCTTCTGCCATAGATTTGATAATTTCTTTACCTATCTCTAAAAGTTTGATTGTCTGGGCATGATCACACTTTTTGGGAATGAACTCTTCCGCCGCAGGAATCTCGGGATCTTTAAATAGGTAAGTTATCTTCTCCGGCACTTCACTAAGAAAAACTAATCGCTCTTTAACCAATGCCATTGCCGCTGTAAAAATTTTAACCTGTTCTTCCGTTGGCTCTCTTCTCTCTTCACCCTTTTCCTCTCCGCGTCCTCCGCGCCTCTGCGTCTCCGCGAGAGATTCTTCTCTAAATAAATTCGCTTCTATTGCATACGGCAGACAAAGTTCCGCTAGTTCTTCATCGCTTTTCATTCTGATGTACTGTCCGTTGTACCATTCAAGTTTTTTATAATCAAAAACCGCTGGAGCTTTATTCAGTTTTTCCAATGTAAAGCGCTGTGCAAGTTCATCCAAAGTGTATATATCTTTTCTCTCTTCGTAAGATGCCCCCAAAAGCGCAACATAATTTAACAGCGCGGCAGGAAGATATCCCTGCTTACGGAACTCATCTATACTTGTTGCGCCGTGCCGCTTGGAAAGTTTTTTGCCGTCCTGCCCCATTACCATCGGAAGATGACAAAACTGAGGCGGCGTCCAGCCGAAAGCCTTGTACATAATCACATGAAGCGGAGTTGATGCCAGCCATTCCTGCGCGCGAAGCACATGGGTAATTTCCATTAAATGATCATCAACAACGTTTGCAAGATGGTACGTGGGAAAGCCGTCGGACTTTAACAATACAGGATCGGGATTTACATCATCGTTTTTCCATTCAATATCGCCAAGCAAATGATCATTAAACTTTGTCGCTTCGCCAAGCGGAATTTTTAATCTTACAGTACAAGGTTCGCCTGCAGCAGCTTTTTTTGCAGCTTCGCTTGCATCGATACTGCGGCAAAAACGATCATAACCAGTCTCGGAAGAATGTGCGGCTTCTCTTTGTTTGCGGACTTCATCAATGCGTTCTGCCGTGCAAAAGCAGTAGTAAGCCTGCCCTTTGTCTAAAAGTTCCTGTGCATATTTTTTATAATGATCTGTGCGTTCCGATTGAATATACGGAGCAAACGGCCCGCTATTATTTGGACATTCATCCCATTTTATACCCAGCCATGAAAAAGTATCATAAAGGTTTTGCACATAACTTTCGTCAAAACGGGTTCTGTCTGTATCTTCCAGACGCAGAATGAATTTGCCTTCTCCGTTTCCTGCAGGAGAATGTGCAAAAAGATAGTTAAATAAAGCTGTCCGTATCCCGCCAATGTGCTGAAGACCAGTGGGAGAAGGCGCATAGCGGTCTCGTATAATCATGGGATTTATTGTATCATTTTAAAACGGTACCTGCTACCACTTTTTGGTAGTGTACCTGTGGAAAACGGTACGCTATATATAGCGTAGGTAACTGTCACCAGGAGGGTATATGGCAAAAGAAAAACCAAAAAGCAAAAAAGATAAACTTTCTGACAAGCTTTTTTTTAAACAAAAAAACTGCTGGGAAGGAATTGACAAAAAAACAGAAAAAGAGATAGAAGATTTTGCCGCACAATACAAGTTATTTCTGGACATGGGAAAAACTGAACGCGAATGTACCGAAATAATATGCGAACTGCTAAATAAAAACGGTTTTACAAATATCGAAACATTAAAGGAAAAAAAGCCCGCTCCTGGCATGAAAATATACCAAAACATCCGGGGGAAATCCGTCATTGCCGCCGTAATCGGAAAAAAACCCGCTGTAGAAGGATGTAATATTCTCGGAGCTCATATAGATTCTCCGCGCCTTGATTTAAAACAAAAACCGCTCTACGAAGATTCCGACCTTGCGCTTTTTGACACTCACTATTACGGCGGCATAAAAAAATACCAGTGGACAGCGATTCCGCTTTCCATGCACGGCGTTTTTATAAATGAAAACGGCAAAAAGACAGTTATAAAAATCGGCGAAGAACCGGGCGACCCTGTCTTTACCGTCACAGATCTTTTACCTCACCTTGCAAGAGAACAAATGGAAAAGAAAGCCTCGGCTGCTGTAGAAGGCGAAGACCTTGATATTCTTGCAGGTTCACGCCCTTATAACGACAAAGACGAAAAAGAAAAAGTTAAACTTCATCTTCTTGATCTCCTGAACAAAAAATACGGCATTACAGAAAAAGATTTTACCAGCGCAGAAATTGAATTTGTTCCCGCTTTTAAAGCAAGCGATGTCGGCTTCGACCGCAGTTTAATCGGCGCTTACGGACATGACGACCGCTGCTGCGCTTGGCCGGCTCTTCAGGCTTTATTAACTATTGCGCGCGAAAAATCTCTTCCGGAAAAATCAATCGTGTGCTACTTTTCAGATAAAGAAGAAACTGGCTCGGCAGGAAACACAGGAGCGCGCGCATTAAACTTTGAAAATTTCTTTGCTCTTTTGTGCAGCGGTTCGTTTGCAGATATGCGCCATTGCTTTACACGGTGTTCTATGCTTTCTGCCGATGTTAACGCAGCGTTTGATCCAACATACGCAAATGTATTTGACAAAAAGAACGCCCCGTACATTGGAAAGGGGATTGTCCTGGAAAAATACACAGGCTCCGGCGGCAAATACGGCGCAAGTGACGCCAATGCAGAATATTGCGCAAAGGTGCAGGCGATAATGAACCAAAACAAGGTTCAATGGCAATCCGGAGAACTTGGCAAGGTAGACAAGGGCGGCGGCGGAACAATCGCTTTGTATGCCGCCAATTTGGGCATGGATGTTCTGGATTGCGGCGTACCAGTGTTATCGATGCACTCACCCTTTGAAATAATCAGCAAAATCGACCTTTATATAACGTACAAAGGATACACTGCCTTTTTGCGGGATGCTTAAAATCCATTCTTTTATTGCAGTATATTTTTCATTATGGTATATTTGTTTCAGGAGCGGATAATGAAGATTGAAAACCAGAGGGTCACACCCTCTGAAAGCCAGAAATTTCTGGGAAAGGGCGTTCCTTTGGAACAAACATTTAAAAACTTATCTCCAGCCGCTGTTGCTGCCTTTCTTGTATCGATAGCATTCTGCGCTTTCTTAATCAGCGCTACAATAATAGACAGAAGAAATGTTGTAAAATTAAGAATGGAACAGCAAATATTTGACAGAGCGCACAAAATAAGCGATACAATTACAAAACTGTTATATAAAACACAGGCATTGTCTGCATTAATAGTCCATAACAGCACCGATAATTTTGATATTATAGCGCCGTCAATTGTAGATAACCCAACCATAAAAAATATTCTTCTGGCTCCCAACGGAATTGTATCAAAAGTATATCCTTTAGCCGGAAACGAAAATGTTATCGGGTTAAACTTTCTTGAAGAAGGATCCGGCAATTTAGAAGCCTTACTCGCAAAAGAACTGGGCGATCTTGTTTTGGGCGGCCCATTCGATACAGTGCAGGGCGGACAGGCATTGGTTGGAAGAATGCCTGTGTATATAGAAACACCAGATAACCATCATCATTTTTGGGGGCTTGTATCTGTCACTTTAAAATTTCCTGATGTATTAGATTATGCAGAACTCGATATTTTCAGCACTTTTGGTTACACATATGAATTGTGGCGGATTAACCCTGACACAAACGAAAAACAGGTTATAGCCGCCAATTATGAGAATTTAAATCCAAAATCCGAATTTATAGAAAGACCTGTAAACATTCTTAATGCTGAATGGTTTTTAAGAATATCTCCTGTACGCAAATGGTACAGCTACCCGGAAAATATCGCGCTGATTATAACAGGTTTTTGTTTTAGTCTTTTAGCTTTCTTTGTAATGCAAAATAATTTTCAGCTTAAAAACATGCAATCGGTCTTTGAACTTATGGCAATAACAGATCCTTTAACCGGAATATTTAACAGACGCCATTTTCTGGAGATAGCGCGCATCAGTATAGAAAAAGCAAGACGTCATAAAGAGAATTGTTTTTTTATAATGTTTGATATTGACAAATTCAAGCTGGTAAATGATACGTACGGGCATCAGATAGGCGATAAGGTTCTTATGGATGTTACTACCAGAATAAAAGCCGATATACGTCCTTACGATTTATTTGCAAGATACGGCGGAGAAGAATTTATAATCTTTGCTTCGGGTATATCGATAAAAGAAGTATGTGATATGACAGAACGCCTGCGGGTAAGCTTATGCGATAGAAAATATGAATACGAAAATATCAGCATTGAATCTTCTGCAAGTTTTGGAATAGCGCATATGTACGATTACAATCTGGAAAAAGCCATAAAGCAGTCAGACGAAGCGCTGTATACGGCAAAAAGAAACGGACGTAATTGCGTTGTTTTTTATAAATCGCTGTAATTTTAATAACGGAATACGCGGTATTTTTTTAGAAGTGCAAGGAAATCTGTCCGTATCATTTCCTCGCCGCCAAGACTGATTAAATGTTTAGAAGGAACCTGACAGTCAATAAAAGCAACTCCATGATCAAACATTATCTGCGCAAGGCTTAGAAAAGCCGCCTTGGATGCATTTGTTCTTTTTGCAAACATCGATTCACCGCAGAAAGCTCTGCCCAGCAATACACCGTAACAGCCTCCGGCTAGCTCCCATTCATCTCCTGTATCTGTTAGATGCCAGGCTTCTGCAGAATGCGCCCAGCCAAGGCGGTGAAGTTCCATATATGCATCAATTATATCTTTCGATATCCATGTTCCATCTTGTTTATACCTGAATATTTCTGCACATCCTTTTATTACGCCCTCAAAATTTTCATCATAGGTAATTTTAAACACACCTTTATTTAAAACCTTTAACATGGAAGAAGATATCCGCAATTTTCCGGGAAAAATTACACAGCGTGGATCCGGCGACTGCCAAATGACAGGTTCCCCCGGCCCATACCACGGAAAAATACCCTGCTCATAAGCCGAAAGCAAAAGCCCCGGCGAAAGGTTTCCGCCGATAGAAATAATATCATCATTCCACTCTTTGGGATCGGGAAACTGAAAATGCATTTTTTCATTTAAATACGGAAAATCCGGATCAGGGCCTGAACGATAAGAAGCCACTAGGCTTCCGCAGTGCAATCCTGCACTTCCACACAGTAGCCGTCGCGCCAGTCAACAGTTGCATTTCCGCCATTGCTTAAGCTGCCGAAAAGAACTTCATCCACAAAAAAGCTTTTTATTTTATCTTCGATAATTCTGCCTGCATTTCTGGCGCCGAACTCTTTGCTGTATCCTTCTTCCGCCAGCTTGTCTATGCAAGTTCCCGTAACTGTAAGAGTAACGTTCTTTTCCGCAAGCTGTGTAGTAAAAATATCAAGTTCTTTCTGAACTATATTTACCATGATGTCGCGGGAAAGATGCCCAAAGCGCACAACGGCATCAAGCCTGTTACGAAACTCCGGCGTAAAAAGTTTTTCTACAGCATCGTCTACTGCACTGTCATCCAGAATCCTGTCTCCAAAACCAATAAGCCCTTTTCCAATATCTCTTGCGCCTGCATTACTTGTCATTATTAAAACTACATTGCGGAAATCCGCCTTGCGCCCCTGATTATCGGTAAGGGTAGCATAGTCCATTATCTGTAAAAGTATGTTAAATATATCACTGTGCGCTTTTTCAATTTCATCTAAAAGCACAACTGCGTGGGGCTGTTTACGGATAGCTTCTGTAAGCTGACCGCCTTCTTCATAACCAACATAACCAGGCGATGAACCAATTAAGCGGGAAATTGTATACTTCTCCTGATACTCACTCATGTCAAAACGAATCATCGCAACGCCAAGGATTTCCGCAAGCTGACGAGCCAGTTCTGTTTTTCCTACACCTGTAGGGCCTGCAAATAAAAAGTTTGCAACTGGCTTTCCTTCAGCTCTGAACCCTGCTCTGGATCTTTTAACTGCTTTTACAACTGCAGTAATCGCATCGTTCTGCCCAAAGACCCGCTGCTTAAGTTTTGTTTCCAATTCTTTAAGTTTGTCTTTTTCGCTCTCGCCGACAGTTCGATGCGGAATGCGGGCAATCTTTGAAACAACAGCTTCGATAACAGGCAGAGTAATTTCGATTTTTTCCAGTTGCGCTTCCTGCACTGTCGAAGATTCAGCTTCGGCATTTACGCCGGTTTCTACCGCAGCTTCTGCACCGCCTTCCGAATCAACTGCCGCAGCTTTGTATGCTTCTATTCTTGCATGAGCGCCTGCTTCATCAATTACATCGATAGCTTTATCCGGCAAACGGCGCTCTGTAATATACTGAGCAGAAAGACGCACAGCCGTTTCTACAACTTCATCGCTGTAAAGAACATGGTGATAATCTTCGTACCGGGATTTTATTCCTTTTAATATATCGATAGCAACCGCTTCGGAAGGTTCGTTTATATCGATCTTCTGAAACCTTCGTGAAAGCGCACGGTCTTTTTCAAAGAACTTATTGTACTCTTCATGTGTTGTAGAGCCAATGCATCGGAGTTTTCCCGATGTCAGAGCCGGCTTTAACAAATTGGAAGCATCCATTGCTCCGCCGGAAACAGCGCCGGCGCCGACAAGCGTATGTATCTCATCTATAAAAAGAATAACCTTTTCTTTTTTTACCATTTCGTCTACAACACGTTTTACCCTTTCTTCAAAATCGCCGCGGTATTTTGTTCCCGCCAAAAGAGCGCCCATATCAAGTGAAAAGACACTAAACTCTTTAAGCAGCGGCGGCACATTACCGGCAACTATCCTTTGTGCGAGTCCTTCTGTAATTGCCGTCTTTCCAACGCCGGAATCTCCAACATGAATTGGATTGTTTTTTAATCTGCGGCATAGTACCTGCACAGTGCGATCAAGTTCATCTTCCCTGCCTATTACAGGTTCAAGTTTCTGTTCACGAGCCAAAGCTGTCAATTCTGTTGTATAACGCTCAAGGGCGTTCTTTTTGCCGGATTTTTTCTGACCATCAATTACATCACCTGATGTTTCTTCTTCTTCCATACCTGCAAACTTGCCGTTATCATAATTGTGCGACAGCTGCTGTAAAAGCTCCAGCCGTTTTACACCGGCTTTACGCAGATAATAAGCGCTGTAACAACGCTCTTCGTCATAAAGAGAAACAAGAATATCTGCAACATCTATCATTTCTTTTTGTGCAGATCTTCCATGAATTACAGCCCGTTCAATGATAGTATGAAAGCCAACTGTCTTTGTAGGTTCACCCGCTGCTGTGACAGGCAGTTTTTCATCAAAATAAATTTCCATCCCGCTTCTAAACTGTTCTAAATCGGCGCCGCACGAAATCAAAACACCCTGAACTTCATCAAAAGCCAATGCCGCATATAAAATATGCTCCGGCGTCAGATATTCATGTTTACGTATTTTAGCTTCATTGTACGCAGCGTCAATAATAGCTTGAACATGTCCTGAAATTCTCATTTCGATTCCTCTTTCTGCATTTTAACGCAATTTATATAAATTTTCCATATATCATAAATGTGTAAAATCAGGCTGGTTCAACAATACACATAAGCGGAAATTCATTCGCTTTGGCAGCAGCATGAACCTGTTCGGTTTTGGTCACGGCAATATCCCAGGTATAAACACCAACAATTCCCCTGCCTTTATTGTGAACATCCAGCATAATTTTATTTGCATCTTCGATACTTTTATGAAAAATAATCATTAAAACTTCGATAACAAAATCCATGGTTGTATAATGATCGTTAAGAAGTATAACCTTAAACTGTTCAGGCTCTTTAAATTTTTCTATCGTTTTACCGGACGGCCTGTCCTTTACCCACGGTTCCATATTAGTATTATTATAGTATATATAACTCAGAATACAAGTCTTAACCTATTGCCCGTTGCTTTCGTACGCAGTATGGTTTATCCTGAATATATTGAATATGACAACATCAACCAAAGCCTTAATCGTTCAAAGCGACAGAACCTTACTCCTGGATGTTCACTGCGATACTGCCGATGAAGCAAGACAGGCGGTTATGCCGTTTGCAGAACTGGAAAAATCACCAGAGCATATTCACACTTACCGGATAACGCCTTTGTCTCTTTGGAATGCCGCAAGCGCAGGACTTACTCCAGAGGATGTTGTAAAAACACTGAAAAAATACAGCCGCTACGAAATACCTGATGGCATCATAGAAGGTTTTTCGCTTCTTATGTGCCGGTACGGAAAAATAAAAATGACTGCAGACAAAACAGAAGACTCAGACAGCGAAACGGGCAGATTATTCCTTCAGGTTGATGATGAAGTTATCCGGCTGGAAATAAACGGAACCAAAGCTTTGGCAAAATATTTAATTGCAGCACAAAACGGTTTTTCTCTAACATTAACAGACAGAGGAACAGTAAAACGCGAACTTATACGGATTGGCTGGCCTGTACAGGATGAAGCGCCGCTTTCCAAAGGCGAAGATTTAGAAATTAAACTCCGCGATGTCTGCGCTTCAGGAAAAAATTTTACATTAAGGGATTATCAGCAGACAGCGGCAAAAGCTGTCATTGGAACCGGAAGCCCCGGCAGCGGATACGGAGTTGTCGTACTGCCCTGCGGATCTGGAAAAACAATTGTTGGAATGCAGATAATGTCGCTGTTAAAAACCAATACATTGATACTTACAGCAAATGTTGCAGCTGTTCATCAGTGGATCGATGAATTGCTGGATAAAACAGAATTAACAAGTGAACAAATTGCGGAGTATACAGGAGATTCCAAAACAGTCGCACCCGTGACAGTCGCTACGTACCAGATAATTTCGTGGAGACCAAATAAAGAGGGAGAGTTTCCTCATTTTAAATTATTCAGGGAAAGAGCATGGGGTCTTGTCATTTACGACGAAGTTCATCTGCTTCCGGCTCCGGTATTTCGCGTAACAGCGGAGCTTCAGGCGATTAGAAGACTTGGGCTTACTGCTACATTAATCCGCGAAGACGGAGAAGAAGATGCCGTTTTCAGCCTTGTTGGGCCAAAGCGTTACGACGTGCCGTGGAAAGATATGGAAAACCAAGGGTGGATTGCAGAAGCAATCTGCACAGAAATAAGACTGGATTTACCGCAGGAATTAAAAATACCGTACGCTGCAGCGGAAAAAAGAGAAAAGTACCGCATCGCCGCAGAAAATCCTTTAAAAGAAAATGCCGTTTTACAATTAATAGAGAATCACCCCGATGATCAGATTCTGGTAATAGGCCAATATCTAACACAGCTTGATTCGCTTGCCAAAACGCTTAAAGCGCCTCTCATTACAGGAAAAACGCCGAACGCAGAAAGAGAACGTATCTACAGCAGCTTTAAAAATAAAGAAGTGCGCGTTATTGTAGTTTCAAAAGTAGCAAACTTTGCTATCGATTTACCGGATGCAAGCATGGCGATACAAGTCTCAGGTTCATTCGGTTCACGTCAGGAAGAAGCTCAGCGGCTTGGACGAATCCTAAGGCCAAAAGCGCACGATCATCATAATGCGTGGTTCTTTTCACTTGTTTCCGGTTATACAGTAGAAGAAGAATTTGCCGCAAACCGGCAGAAGTTTTTATCCGAACAGGGTTATAAATATTCCATTCAGCGGTGGGATAAATGAATAACGATATTTTCCGCTCAACAGCATTCTGGAAATCCGCTGTAATGCTAATGCCGGATAATTCATTTTCTGAATTATTAAGAAGCGTCTTTGGAAAAATAAAAACTCCTTTTAATAAACAAAAACTTTTAAACGATCTGGAAGGATTTTTACTGCGTGAGGATATTCAAAAAACAATCGCTTCTTATATTGATCAAACCGATGCAAAAATAATCGCAGCTGCAGCCGTTTTTGAAGAACCAGTTTTTGAACAATTGGAAAATTTTTTCTCCGGCGAATTCAGCAGCGCTCAGCTTCAGGATATAATCGTAAACCTGGAAGAACGCTTTATCTTATACCGGTTTACAGAAGAGAAAAAAAATTTAAGGCAAGCCTATTATCCTGCAGGCAGCATTGGCATGCAGGTTAAAAACCGCCTAACACTTAATCCAATTTTAAAACCTGTATTGCAGCCAATAATAGAAGATACTTCTGCTCTCTTTACACCGCCGTTAACTGAAAAACCAGACTCCTCTCGCGCGCCGAAAGCAAAACAAACCATCATCAATGATTTTACTCTTGCTGCCCTTTATTCGTTTATTTTAAAACATGAATCTTTTTATAAATCTGAAACAGCTATACACAAACGAATCATTGATGAAGGAAAAACCCTCTTTCCGGGCATCAATCTAACAAGTGTACTTGGAGCTTTGCAAATTCTTGGTTTGTTTTATACAGAAAAAAACAGCCTTTTCCCGGACAAAAAATATATTAACGATTTTTGCATGCTTTCGGCGCGCGAACGTTGTGAATATAACGCTGCTGCATTGTATGTTTACAAAAAGACTCCTCCCTCTGCAGAATTTTTACCGCCTTTATTTAAAAGAAAAATCTGCGATATTGTTAATTTAATTCACGGATTTATGAACTTTTTACAGACAGATTCTTTTTACGATGAAATAACTTTAAAAAGAATACTTGAAGTTTTAAAAGCGCAATTTTTTATAAATATCGATTCGGAAGATTTGCTGGATGTAATGGAAAAAACAGGTTTAATAACAGACGGCAGAGTTTCGCAGATAAAAACATCCGAAGATAAACCAGTAATAGCAATAGACTCTAGTTTTACAATTTTGGTTTATCCGGAAATAAAATTAATAGATGCAGTTAAACTGGCATCGTTTCTGAATTTAAGCGAAGTAAACACTGTTATCTGTTACAAACTTGATA
The DNA here is from genome assembly GCA_009785215.1 of Treponema sp. Classification (GTDB taxonomy): domain Bacteria; phylum Spirochaetota; class Spirochaetia; order Treponematales; family Breznakiellaceae; genus WQXQ01. Next base: position 22,279 of record WQWU01000021.1, read on the forward strand.
AAGATTCTGCCGTTAGGGCTTTTAACAACGGCACAAGCGCAGATGAAATTATTGAATTACTAAACAGGCTTGTCTGTAAAAAAATAGATGACATATTGATATGGAATCTTAAAGACTGGGAGAAACGCCACAGCGAAGTATCTTTAAAAAAAGGAGTTATTTTACAGCTGACAAAAGAGCATTTGTATTTAACAGAAACTGCTTCATTATCGCAGTTAATTAAAGAAACACTCGCTCCTGGAGTGTACCTGTTAAACGAGAACACAGAAAACGAAGCGGCAGAAGCTTTGCAAAAAGCAGGCATCGATATAATCGCACAGAACAAGGAAAAAAAAGAAAACACAGTTTCTATAAATAATCATTTTCCATCGCTGTCATCACGCAAGGTTGAGATTTTTTCTGCAGCTCCGAATGAAACTGTCAAAAAAAATGATTATGCGGATTTAATGGCAGATTTTCATTCACAACTGGAAAAGATGCAGTTAAACGAAGCGGAAAGAACAGAATTAAAAGCCAGAATAGACCGGCGGCTTGTACTGAGTGTTTCACAATTAAAAGATGCGCATATCCGCTTTGAAAAACTGGAAGCGCGGCTTATGGATTACGCCGGAAAGCAAAACATCGCAAAGCAGGCAGTATCTTTGCAATCGCCTTTAGAGATAGTTTGGACAAATAAAGGAAATGAAATAAAAGTTTTTGGCGTGCCTAAAGCTCTGGAAAAAGAAGGAAACAGCTTAACACTTGTCGTTGATGATAACCGCATTCCGCTCGCCAAAATTAGCTTATTGCGCAGAATAAAAAAATCGATATTTGAATCATAAATATTTAAATGTTCTAAACTCTACTTAAAAAGATTAAACTTGCCGAACTTGTACATTTTGCCGTTCGAGCGGTTTGATAGTTCGTCCAGCGATTTAAATAAAAAAGCAGCAAATGCGGCTTCGTTTCCGGTATCGGATGAAGAAAAACCCGCAGTAATATACGGCTCATTATGCGCCGCCGCCAATAAACCCTGAGTAAGAGCGCGAAAGGCTGCAAGCGCAGAAGGCCCCAGAACATCTGCCGCATCGTCTTTGGCGGCGCCGGCAGAATCAGAAAAAACAAGAGCTAATGTACCGCTTTTACGAGTTGTAAAAATAGCACCAATTTCCTTAACAAGATACAACCATCCTTTAATATGATCGTTTACCATAATATCAATATCAGAAAGAGGAAGCTGCGCTGCACTGCTGCGAATGGAAGGAGGTGAACAAACAAGAATGGCTTCATCTATCCGTTCCAGACGGTTTTCCGCAGCAATAACCAAAGTACGCGCAGAAATAGGACTGGAAGGGTTCCACTCAAGAGATATACGCTGAGATAATTCCTGCGGCGAGTTTTTTGGAGCCCCGGAAAGCCTGTTTGGTATTAATGCTGCAGCAAATTGATCCACTTTGTTGATTGTCTCTGCTTCTATAGCTCTGCTAAGAGCAGATTCGTTTCCCGCTAAAAATATACCCCTTGTCATGGGTTTAGTTTACACAATATATTATACCTATGCAATTAGTAAAAGCCGCAATGATAGGCGATGTCGTAGGTAAGTTCGGACTTGATACACTCGAATCACAGCTGCCCGCACTAATCAAGGATCAAAATATCGATTTTGTCACAGTTAACGGAGAAAATGCAAGCGAAGGTTTCGGAATGACAGAAAGCGATTTTAGGCGCATTATAACAGCCGGCGCAGATGTTGTTACCTCGGGAAACCATGTTTGGGAAAAACGCGAATTTTGGACAATTCTGGAAACAGAAAAAAATATGCTTCGTCCTGCAAATTATCCGTCTCACGCTGAAATATCATCAGGTTCAGGATTTGTCCATATAATGAAAAAAAATGTTAATTGGATTGTTATAAATCTTCAGGGAAGGGAATTGATGAATCCCATAGATTGTCCTTTTCAGTGCTTTGACAAACTAATAAAAATTTTTGAAGGCAGGGCAACGGATAATCATCCGCTTATATCTGTTCCCTCTGCATTTCCTATAATACTTGTAGATTTCCATGCAGAATCCAGCCGCGAAAAAGAAGCTCTTGCCCATTATATTGACGGGCGGGCATCAATAATCGCCGGTACTCATACACATGTTCAGACTACAGACGAAAAAATCCTGCCAAACGGAAGCGCTTACATTACAGATTTAGGCATGACAGGAAATATTGATAGTGTTATCGGCATGAATCCGGAAATCTGCCTTGATCGCGCCCGCAAACAGGTTTTGTATCACATGGAAACTGCAGCATCGGAAAAACCCGGAAAAATACAAGGTATCATTGCAGAAATAAATGCAGAAACAGGAACAGCAGTTTCAATAAAAAGAATTTAAAAAGATAAACGGCTTATCGGGCTTCCTATCCAGATACCTTCTCCAAGATAATCATGCCTTCTGCCGTCAATTAAAAATTGTACATCTCTTACATTGGAGAACTCTGTAACAGTCCAGACAATCTGGCGGAGCTGGGCAACATAACCTTCTACGCCAAAAGTATTAAATAGAAAGTCTTCGCTAAAATTAAGATATGCAGTGCTTCCGCGCACAGCTGCCGAAAGTAAACGGGTATTCTGCGGAATAAGATTTAAAACACCGCGGCCAATTTCATCGGCAGACGGGCCTGCAAGCAGAACATTCAATGCATCCTGCATGGGCGATTCAGAAACGGGAACTCTTCGAATTACCCTGGAATGTAAAATCTGTCCGTCACTGCCGACATGTGTAAAATAAACTGCTCTTTCCCTTGTTTGTACAGGCGCGGCAGGCGGCGGGGCTGCCGTTACTGGCGCCGCAACAGGCGCTGCCGCTGGCGGCTGTCTCGTCGTGGTTGCAGGCGCAGCTGGTGTTGTTGTCGTTGTTGCAGGAGGAGCCGAAGTCGCAGCCGGTGGTGTCTGCACAGAAGCTGCAGGTTCGGGCGCCGGTCTTGAGGCAGGCGGCTGTTCAATTATTACTGTTACAGGAATATCATTTTCCAGAGCCAGAATCTCTTCTTCTGCGCCCGAAGAAGAAGTCATACGTGTTCTGAAAATATTAAAATTTCTTTGGATGGTAGCTGCATTTATCATAAAAATACTGATAATTACCAGTATAAAAACGAGCCAAAAAATGACTACCAGCTGAGATCCCTGACGTACAGTCTTTGATTTTCTTGCAGTATTTCGCCTTGCCACAAAAACATGATACCAAGTATTGAATTTATTGTATACTATAAACTACCATGCGTAATAAATTAACCGATGAACTGGCTGTCTGCGGCATGAACGCAGTACTTGCAATAGGTGAACATCATCCTGAGATAATTAACCGCCTCTTTCTGCGGGAAGAAAGACTGCCAAGTTTTACCTCTGTCTGTAAACTGCTTGCAGAACGCAAGCGTCCGTATAAAATCTGCGAAGACGAAGAACTGGAACGCATAAGTAAAAGCGTTCATCATCAAGGCATTGTTGCCATGATCGAAGAGCCAATAGTTGAACCATTAAAGCAGGAAGACCTAGACCTTTGGGCAAACGAAGGAAAAACAGGCGTTCTTCTTCATTCAATCGGAAACGATCACAATCTTGGCGCAATCGCAAGAGCGGCAGCCTTTTTTGATGTCACTTTTATCATACTTAACGAAAAGGATACCGAGGCGCGGCTTACTACAAGCGCTTATCGTGTTGCAGAAGGCGCCTTTGAGCATTTAAAGGTACGCAGTATAAAAAGCACAACTGCTTTTCTTAAAGATGCATCAAAGCAAATTGTTACAATCGGCACCGATGTAAGAGCAAGGATGCGAATCGGTAACTTAAAAGATATAGTAGAAAGTTATAAGCCAAAAACCTGTAAGTCCGGCTGCCGCGCCGGCGTCGCTCTTGTGCTTGGCAACGAAGAGATTGGGCTGCCGAAAGAGATAAAAGACAAGTGCACCTGCCTTTTGCGTATTCCAGGTACAGGAAACATCGACAGCTTGAATGTTTCACAAGCCGCCGCGCTTTTCCTGCATTCTATTTACGAGCGGTAAATCATCCGTTGAACTTGTTTACCATTAGCGGCGGCTGATGCGTTGCATCCAGCGTATCACGCCACAAGCTGCTTTCCGGATTTACCATATTACGGTGCGATATTACTGTCTTAATGGGCAGATGAACAAACCGGTTGTTTACAAGACCAATAATCAATTTTGTCTTTCCTGCCATTGCCGCATGAGCCGCCGCGTTGCCAAGACGTTCGCAATAAATCGAATCATCCGGGTTTGCAGGGGATGAACGGATTGCATAACTAGGATCGATATACTTTAAATTAATCTCAATATTTTTTTCTTCAAAGTATTTAATTATCCTGCTTCTAAGATATATGCCAACGTCTGCCATTTTTACATTGCCGCCCGCATCAAACTTTTTATCAGTAATAAGCTGATCTTGCATTGCTCCTTCTGCTACAACAATTACAGCATGTTTGCGTTTTTTTAACCTTTCTTCCAGGTGAGTTAAAAAGCCATTATAACCTTCCAGATTAAACGGCACTTCAGGTATCAAAACAAAGTTAACTTCGTGGCTTGCAAGCGCTGTGTGCGCCGCAATAAACCCGGAATCCCTGCCCATAACCTTAACAAGACCAATGCCGTTAATTGCAGATGACGCTTCCATGTGCGCTGCAGAAACAACTTCAACAGCTTTGGCTACAGCAGTATTAAAACCAAAAGATCTGTCTATCAGCGCAAAATCATTATCTACTGTTTTTGGAATGCCAATCAGCGCAATTTTCAGATTTCTCTTGTCGACTTCTTCGGCAATATCCAATGTACCGCGCTGAGTTCCGTCTCCGCCTATTGTAAAAAGCATGTTCAAATTGAGTTTTTGCATCGCATCTACAATCTTTACTACTTCTTTACCGCCGCCGCGGGCGCTGCCTAAAAATGTGCCGCCTAATTTGTGAATATCATCTACGACATCGGGGTTTAATTCTTTTACTCCGAATCCGGATTCAGGCAAAAAGCCCCTGTAACCGTACTGAATACCGGATATCCTTGTAACTCCGTATCGAGTCCACAGACAGCGTACAATCGCTCTTATAACATCATTAATTCCAGGACAAAGACCTCCGCAGGTAACAATTCCGGCATGAACATGGGCAGGAGTAAAATAAATATGTTCGCGGGGTCCAGATCTTTCCAAAACATGTTTTCTTTCTACAGGATTCTGGGGGCCTGGTATAATAAATGAACTTAAACGCACAAACCTGTCATCTGTTACATAATCAGCTACTTTATCGCCAAGATCTTTTGACATAATTATCGGTGATTGAACCGTTGCTTTACCTAGCTCGTTAATAGTAAAATCTAAATCATTATCCATAAAATATCCTCCTGTTTTGTCCATTATAATACTATTACTTGAGTTTTAAAAGAGCACATAGTATACTCATACTATGAAATTTAATCCATCAAACATGGGCAAATTAAGCCCAAACATGCTAGTTTTAATTATTGTGGGAATATTGGTATTAATTATGCTGAGTACCAGTATTTTTATTGTTGATCAAACCGAACAAGCGGTTATTACACGATTTGGCAGGTATATCGCAACAAGAGGCCCAGGTCTGCATTTTAAGCTGCCCTTTGGCATCGACAGGAACTATACGGTAAATGTCAGGACAATTCAATCTCAAGAATTTGGTTACCGCACAGTAAGGGGCGGAAACCTGCCGACATACGCAAGCCAAACAGCAGAATCCATTATGCTCACAGGAGACCTTAATATAGTAGATGTTGAGTGGATTATCCAATACAGGGTTGTGGATCCAAAAGCATGGACTTTTAATGTGCATGAAAGGCGGGAAACAATAAGAGACGTTTCACGTTCTGCTGTTAATATGCATGTCGGCGATCGCGCAATTGTAGAAATTATGGGCGGCCAAAGAAGCGCCATCGAAGCTGCAGCATTATCTTTTATGAATGATACTTTCCGCAGTTATGGTCTTGGAATTGATGTTATTACCGTTCAGCTTCAAAACGTAGCGCCTCCAGCCGGCGTCAGAGAAGCCTTTGAAGACGTAAACAGGGCTATGCAGGATTTAGAGCGGCTTGATAACGAAGGCCAGCAGATTTATAACGAAGAAATACCCAGAGCCAGAGGTCAGGCACGGCAAATGGTTGAGGAAGCAAGAGGATATGCTGCTGAACGCGTTAACAGAGCAAACGGCGATGTTGCCCGTTTTAATTCTGTTTATGCAGAATTTGTCCGCGCACCGGAAGTTACAAGACAAAGGCTTTATTACGAAATGATCGAAGAAGTATTCAGAGACGAGGATGGCATGACATTAATCGACCGCAACCTGCGGAACTTCCTTCCTCTAATGAATGTTGGAGGAAACAGATAATGAAAAAAACATACACTACACTAATTATTATAGGCGTTGTTGTTCTTGGTATAATTATTGCCGGCCCCTTATATGTTATAAACGAAGGTGAACAGGCTGTAATTGTTCAGTTGGGCAGAATTGTAGACGTAATTACTGATGCCGGTCTTCATGTTAAGATTCCTTTTATTGATGAAGTAGTCCGTTATCCAAAAAAAATAATGGCATGGAATGGTGAACCCAGAACTATACCAACAAGAGAAAGACAGTATATCTTTGTTGATGTCGTAGCGCGCTGGCGTATTGCAGATCCAAAGATTTTTTATGAATCAATTAATACCGTAGATGCAGCTTATATAAAACTTGCAGAAATTATCGACTCAGAAGTGCGTACTGTAGTAGCCGGAAACCCGTTAATTGAATCTGTAAGAAACTCAGATATAATCATGGAAAGTTCGTCCGCCATCCAGGATCCCGGCATTGGAGAAGACATAGACGGAGAAATTATCGCAGTATCTCAAACAAGAACAAATCATGAACCTATTACATTGGGCAGACGCAGGCTTGCAGAAGAAATTCTTAGAAGATCTCAGCGCATGATTTCTGAATATGGAATTGAACTTATCGATGTTGTTACAAGACAGATTAGTTATTCACCGGAACTTACATCCAGTGTTTACCAGCGTATGATAAGGGAACGAAATCAGGTAGCTATGTATTTCCGTTCTCAGGGCGAAGGCCGCAAAGCAGTATGGCTCGGCAGAATGGACAATGAAAAGCGTTCAATACTTTCCGCTGCATATACAGAAGCGCAGACAATTATGGGTAATGCCGATGCTGAAGCTGCAAGGATTTACGCAGCCGCATATAATGCCCCGGGAAGAAGAGAATTTTATTCCTTTTGGAGAGGGATAGAATCGTATCGTCAAACCATGCCTAAGTTTGAAAAAACACTGACTACAGACATGGAATATTTCCGTTATCTATATAATCCAAGATAACATAAAAAAGGAATAATAATGGAACAACGTATCCACATTTCCAATGTTGATAACAGCCCGGCAATGTGCTTTGATACCGGGCTGGATCCGCGTTCATTTGCCAGGACAAAAATGTCTCAGAGCTTAATTGAGCAGGGGTATGTTGTAAGTCCTGACGGGTCTCATGAAATATGGAGAGCATCGGGTGTTAATGAAACAAACGGCTCCATGAGGGTTTATGGGCCATTGTTTCAGGGAAAAAGACTGGATATTCTTTTAAACTCCCAGCAGTCTGATCTTAGACAGGCGGCATTGGAAGCTGTTGTTCACTGGATAAAAGCAAAATTATTTTTGGGCGATACACACTCTGCACTAAACCCCGGCGCATCATTTGTAGATTCCAAAGGCGGCGTATTTTTTTCTCCTGAACATTTATCCAACCGTTGTCTTTATGTAGAAGGAACTCAGCTAGACCGCTTTAACTGCCCGGACTTAACCGGCATGGATACTGCAGCTTTTTGCGCCGGAGTAATGCTGTATCAGATTTTTTCCGGTGTTCATCCTTATCCGTCTGCAGAAATATATCAGGATATGAGAGAAGGCATTTTTATGCCGGTGCATCTTGCTATCCCGAATCTGGATAACAAACTGGCAGGTCTTATACAATCTTCTCTATTGCTGCCTGTTCCAAGGAAACGAACCGGAAAAAGCGGAACCGATATACTAACAGAACTTCTTAATACATTAACCGGCAATGAAAGAGCAGTATCTCCTATTTCATCCCTATACATAAAATTGCCTGCAGAAAAAACGGATCAGGTAGAAAGAGAAAAAAGAATGCACAGTTTGAAACAAAACTCTTTTATCAGAACAAAACGTTTTGTTGTTCAAAACAGGCACCTTTTAACAGGTATTTCTGTCGCTGTATTTTTTATTCTTTTTATTGTTTTTAATACAGCAAGCGGATTATCGCGAAGGCCGACAACAGAAGGCATGTCATCTGAAGCAGTAGTTAAAGAATATTACGAAGCTTTCAGCGCATTGAACCACTTTTTTATGGAAGCATGCATTCAGGGAGCCGATAAAAGCGATTTAAATGCCGCCATCAGCCTTTTTGCAATTGTAAAAGCAAGACAAGCAAATGAAATGACACATAATCAGTCAATTATTCAGGCAAGAACCTGGAGAGAAGCCGGCGGCGAACTTCCTGCTCCCAATGTTTTCGGCGTTACAGATTTAACTGTTGTTTTCATCGGCGGCAGTGAAGATGAAGAAGGCATTGTTGTTTACCGCGCCGAATATTTATTATGGTCACCGAATGAAAACTTTTCCAGAAACCGCAGCGATGTACTGACACTAAGAAGAGACAGGCGCGGAAACTGGAGAATCATAGAAATAATCAGAACCGAAAGATAATATAAAGTTCGCAGAAAGACGGCATCCCGGCTTATTTAGATTGTATAAGGAAATTAATTTGAATAAAAAGGCTTTTTTTATATGCGGTGATAATTTACTTTTACCGTCTGAAGTTTCTGATTCTGAATTTGCCGGCGGATTATCTGCAGAATTGGCAGAAATTTTCGGCGAATACTCAATGTTTAAATTTCCTTCATTAGACAAGCCTGATTCAGCGGTAAATGTAGTTTCCATAGACCCAAAAATCAATATACCGGAAAACTGGAAAAAAATTCCTGTGCGTCAAACGCTTGCCATGATAATAGCAGAAGCCGGATATTCTTACGATATTCTCCGCGCATGCCATATCGCTCAATGGCGCAGAGAATCAGTTTATTGCGGTTCATGCGGAGCAAAAAATACTGATGCAGAAAAGCAAACACAGCGATTGTGTTCCAGCTGCGGGCGAAGCGAGTTCCCAAGAATCTGCCCAGCCATTATTGTCATTATAACCGATGAAAAAAACAGAATCCTTCTTGCGCATAATAAAAGATTCCGTTCTGGCATGTATAGTCACATATCGGGTTTTAACGAAGCCGGAGAAACACTGGAAGAAACAGTATCAAGAGAAGTTAAAGAAGAAGTAAATATCGAGGTAAAAGATATTACTTATATAAGATCACAGCCGTGGCCGTTTCCCAACTCGCTCATGATCGGTTTTAAAGCATCATACTTATCAGGAACAATAAAACCCGACGGCGAAGAAATAGAAGATGTAAACTGGTTTACAAAGAATAATCTGCCGGAACTTCCCGGCGAAGGTTCATTATCACGTTTTCTTATTAACGATTGGCAAAAAACCTGAAAATTCGTTGCTTATCAATCTTAAATAACTTATATTGTATATGAGGAGATCCAAATGAGTAACATGAATTATTTAGAGATACTGCCTTTAAGTAGTATCACAAAATATGCGAAAGGCCATCCGAATGACGGCGTTCCTTTTACTGGTTACTCAAGGGTGCATCCATCGGACAAATCAAAATTAATTATTGTAAATGATCCTTTAGGTAATGAACCGTCTCTGCTGGAATTTAAACTGGAAGACATTCTTTTTGTAGAAGAAGTTCCTTCTGCAATAACAGAAGCTGGAGAAGGCGTTCCTATGGTTAAACTTTGGGTTCAACGCGGAGCCGTTGGGGTCAAACTTGAACCTTTCGAAGTAAAATGACAGAAGCCTTATTCACAAGTAAATCCGGTGATGATATTTGCTGCGAATTGTGCCCTAACAAATGCAGGATAAAAAACGGCAGTTTTGGCTTATGCGGAGTTCGCGGTAACAAGGGAGGAATTGGAATCGTTCCGCTTTATGGTTTCATTACCGCATTGGCAGTTGATCCAATAGAAAAAAAACCTCTTTATCATTTTAAACCGGGTTCTAAAATACTCTCTCTGGGTTTTGCCGGATGTAATCTGCGCTGTCCTTTTTGTCAAAATTGGCACATCTCGCAAAATACCGATATTTACGGAAAGCTAAACGGCAAATGGATACAGCCTGGCGAGGTAATTTCTGCAGCATTGGAAGTTAATAGTCCGTCAATTGCTTACACTTATTCCGAACCTCTTATTCATGCAGAGTATCTCATTAACTGTATGACACTTGCAAAAAAACACGGCATAAAAAATGTGCTTGTAACAAACGGCTGCATTAACGAAACTGCTGCTGCAGAAATTTTAAAACTTACCGATGCTGCAAATGTCGATTTAAAATGTTTTTCTGCAGAAACATATAAAAGTTTACTGGGTTATTCCGCCACTTCTGCTCTTCTTGAAACTGTTAAAAACTTTATCAAACTATGTTATAAAATGAAGGTGCATTTGGAGATAACAACATTAATTGTTCCGGAATTAAATGATTCTGCAGAAGAGATAAATGCCGCCGCTGATTTTATAACTTCCATAGATAAGGATATTCCCTGGCATTTAACTGCATATCACCCTGCTTATCACTGGAGCGCTCCTGTAACGAATCCGGATTTTTTAAAAAGCATAGCTAAAGAAGCGGGAAAAAAACTTAATTATGTTCACACAGGAAACATTTAATATGATAGAATGGGAAAAAGGAGATATATATGTCTGATCAAATTAATGAATCATGCCCATGTACATATCCATGTAATCGTCACGGCGACTGCAAGGCTTGCCAGGAGTACCATTTAAAAATTGGTTCCAGAACTTGCTGCGGCAAAACAGGCAAAGAAGATAATAAAAAATAAAACTTTATGACAAACATAGAACTGCTTGCTCCTGCAGGTGATATGAATAAACTGCGTCTTGCTGTAAAATACGGAGCCGATGCTGTATATGCAGGCGGCCGTTTTGGACTGCGGGCAGGCGCAGTATTAGCAGCGCCGAATGAAAGCCACGAGGACTGCCTTGAAGAAGCTGTCTCTTATGTGCATTCGCACGGCAAAAAAATATATATTACAGTAAATATTTTTGCGCGTAACTCCGATTTTGAAGAAATAAAAGTATACGTAAAAAGACTGCAGGAAACCGGCGTTGATGCAGTAATTGTATCCGATCTTGGCGTATTAAAGCTTATTAGGGAAAATACATCTTTAGAAGTTCATATATCTACTCAGGCAAATGTATTGAATAAATATACAGCGCAGGAATATGTTAATCTTGGAGCAAAGCGAATAATTCTTGCGCGCGAATGCAAGCAGAGCGAAATTAAAGAAATTGCCGAATATGTAAAAAATAGCTGCGATATCGAGGTTTTTGTGCACGGCGCCATGTGTGTAAGTTATTCAGGCAGGTGTATGATCTCCAATTACATGACAGAGCGCGAAGCAAACCGGGGCGAGTGTTCTCAGCCTTGCCGTTATAAATATTTCCCTTCTGGCACAATAATCGAAGAAAAGAGACCTACTGAACACTGGGGAATAGAAGAAGACATTCACGGCACATATATTATGAACAGTAAAGATCTTTGTTTAATAAATCATTTAGACGATTTAATTTCTGCCGGCGTAACAAGTTTTAAAATAGAAGGCAGAATGAAGTCCGATTATTATGTTGCCGCAGCGGTAAATACATACAGACACGCATTAGATAAAGAAAAAAATTTTAATTATCAGGAAGAAATAGATAAGATTGCGCACAGGCCATGGACAACCGGATTTGTTTTTGAAAAAAATGACAGTCTCTTTATTGAACACACAAATGTAATTTCTACGCACGAAGTTGCTGGAATGTGTCTTGGCGGAAATAAAATACTTCAGCGGAATGCATTTAACCAGGGAGACGAACTCGAGATATTATCGTTTGGCCGGAATCACAATAAAACATTTAAAGTGATGTCGGTAAAAGACGAGCAGGGGCAAAGTGTAACAAGGGCAAACAAGGCAGGCGCAGTTTATTTTTTAGAAACTGACGGTTTAACACTCGAACCAGACGAATTTTTAAGAAAAAAAGTAGTTTAAATATCAAAATTAAGCCTTTCTTGGTACTAAAAATTCATAAATTATTGCAAATCACTAGAAATACAGTATAATATATATTATAGTATATCTTATACTGTAATTATCTATATTATAATAGGTATTAATATGAAAAGAAAGATTATATCACCGGTTATTAGTGCATTACAGAAGCTTGGAGAAGATATTTGCGATGCACGCCGCAGACGAAACATTACAATGGCATTACTGGCTGAACGAGCAGGAATAAATGTCATTACTCTTTCAAAAATAGAAAAAGGGGATCCCGGAACATCTATAGGCGGATATGCCTCTGTTTTATATTCATTGGGTATGATTGATCGTATACGTGATATAGCTGATGCCAGCCGCGATTTGACAGGGCAAATGCTTGTAAATGAACAATTACCCAAACGTGTAAGGATTAAAAGAAAAGGAACATAAAAATGGACAATAGTAGAGAGATTTTAGTTTCAGTTATGTTAAACGGCGAAACTGTATCTGTCGGAAAGTTGTGGTGTTATTTTCGCAAAGGCAGAACAAGCGCAGCATTTGAGTATGATAAAATATGGTTATCTAACTTAAACCGTTTTGCGCTGGAGCCGGCACTGCATTTGACAGAAGGCGCATTTTATACCGATAAAGCTTTGTTTGGTGCAATAGGCGATTCTGCGCCGGATCGCTGGGGGCGAATTTTAATGCGCCGTGCAAATACTTCCGGGCGCACATTGTCAGAAATAGATTATTTATTAGGTGTGAATGATGAAACACGGCAAGGCGCTTTGCGTTTTTCTGAAACACTAAACAGTCCATATCTGGCAAAATCTGATAAGAAATCAATTCCGCCGCTTGTTAAATTACCGGAATTACTTTCTGCTTCCGAAAACTTTTTAGCAGATTCGGAAAGCGCCGAAGAACTAAGATTACTTCTTGTACCAGGTTCATCACTTGGCGGAGCACGCCCAAAAGCATCAGTATATGATAAAGACGGCAGTTTAGCCATCGCAAAATTTCCGCGAAAAGATGATGATACCGATATTGTCCGCTGGGAAGCAGTTGCTTTAACTTTAGCAAAAACAGCAGGTATAAATGTTCCGTTATGGCGTTTAGAAGAAATAATTGGAAAACATACTTTAATTATAAAGCGGTTTGATCGTGACGGACAAAAACGAATTCCATTTTTATCAGCGATGAGTATGATGAATGCAAACGATAATGATGGTCTTGTTCATAGCTTCGTAGAAATTGCAAATAACTTAATTCAATATGGCACACAACCGGATAAAGATTTGGAAGAATTGTGGCGCCGCATGGTATTTGGAATAATGATCTCAAATACAGATAATCATTTACGCAATCATGGTTTTTTATATTTTGATAATGGCTGGGTGTTGTCACCAGTTTATGATTTAAATCCGAATATTGATAGATCAGATTTTTCTGTTAGTGTTGATGAAACAGGCGTAAAAAGCACTATTGAGCTTGCTATGAAAACAATAGATAATTTCCGGTTATCAAAAACACAAGCAAAAGTAATTTTTGACGAGATAAAATCCGCAGTCGCTGACTGGCGAAAAATTGCAAAATCATACGGAATAACAGAGAATGAAATTAATAGAATGAAAAATGCTTTTATAGTTTAAATATTTTTATCCATTTATTACGATTCTATCCACAACCAGTATTACCGGCGTAAAATAATAACCGGATTCAGAAAAATATAATCTGCCGTTTACAATATGCCCGCCCCAGTCTAAATTAATGTTTTTTATATTTTCTTTATCATTAAATACTAATTGAATCTCCGTCACGGTTACAGATTCGTTTCCTTTAAAAAATGTAATTGGTTCGTATAGCTGTAAAAAATAATATTCTGCATTATCTGATGTTTCATTTACTTGTTTTAATACAACAGTGCCAAAAATATGAAAGTTAATACTATCCTGGTTACCAAAATTATATTGATTCCTGTGATAATATTCCTGAGAAAACAAGTTAAAACCAGTCTTTAAAACCATTAATACTGCAATAATAAATAATATTTTATTTATTCTTTTCATGATTACATCTTTCTCCATCTATATTATTGATAATCCAGTTTTTTTACTTTATAATCATACCATGAACTCAAAAAAAGTATCAATAATAATTTTTTTATTGTTAATCGTACTCATTTTTACATTAATGTCAGTGTTAACTATTCCGATGATTTTTGGCCGCCGGAATCATATCATTGGATTCTTTGGTTTATTTTTAATTCTATCTACAATTCCAATTGTTTTTTATATTTTATTAAAAAAACAGCTAAAATTATACATGATTATTTACTATTTTGTTTATTTTTTTATTACAAGTATATTAAATTTAATAATTTCAATATTATATACACAATTACTGCTGTATAATAACGATGAATTTATATTTAATATTTTTGAACTTTTCGATGTTATGACATATATTGTATTATCAATCTTTTTTTCTTTCCAGCTGCCAATAATAATTTTAAGCATAATAATCAATAAAATCTGCAATAACAAGGCAAGTATCTTGACATAACTACTACACTATGGTTAAGTAATGTATGAGGCAATTTGAAGTTGTATCTCCATTTAAACCCGCAGGCGATCAAGGCGAAGCAATTGCCGCACTGGCGGACGGAATAAGAGCCGGAGACAAGTTCCAAACTCTGCAGGGTGTTACAGGTTCAGGCAAAACCTTTACCATGGCAAAAATTATCGAAGAAGTGCAAATGCCAACACTTATCGTAAGCCATAATAAGACACTGGCAGCTCAGCTTTTCCGCGAGTTTAAAGGTTTTTTTCCTCATAACGCTGTAGAATACTTTGTTTCATATTACGACTACTACCAGCCGGAAGCATATGTTGCAAGCCGTGATTTATATATCGAAAAAGATGCCTCCATAAATGCCGAAATTGAGCGCATGAGGCTCTCTGCGGCACGAAGTTTGATGGAACGCGAAGATGTTATCATCGTCGCTACTGTTTCCTGCATCTACGGCATGGTAACCCCCGATGTTTACAAAAAAATGACCGCCACTTTTTCAAAAGGCGAAACGATAGATGTTGATTCGCTTATCCGCCGCTTTGTTGAACTGCAATATGAACGCAACGACGCTATTCTTGAAAGAGGGCGTTTCCGCCGCCGCGGTGATACGCTTGAAATTTTCCCGGCTTACATGGAAGAAGCATACCGTGTTGACCTTGATTGGGATAAGGTTGAACGTATCCGCCGTTTTAATCCTGTCTCCGGCGAATATCTGGAAGAACTGGACCGGGCTTTAATTTATCCTGCCAAACAATTCGTAATGCCGGCGGAAACAATACACAACACATTGGACATAATAAGAGAAGAATTAAAAGACCGCCTTGAGTATTTTAAAAATAACGGAAAAATAATGGAAGCCGAACGCTTAAAAACCCGCGTTGAATACGATATAGAAATGATGACAGAAATGAATTACTGCCCGGGAATAGAAAACTACTCTTCTTTATTGGCAGGACGTAAACCGGGCGAATCTCCAGACACATTAGTCGATTATCTTCCAAAAGAACATTTAACATTTATCGACGAAAGCCACGTAACTTTACCGCAGATCGGCGCAATGTACGCAGGAGATCGCAGCCGAAAACAGAACCTGGTTGACTACGGCTTTCGGCTGCCCTGCGCTTTAGATAACCGCCCGCTTCGTTTTGATGAGTTCGAAGAACGCCTCGATAAAACTGTTTTTGTTTCCGCTACCCCCAGCAAAACTGAAATAGAACAATCCGTACGTGTTGTTCAGCAATTAATACGCCCCACAGGTCTTTTAGATCCGGAAATAGAAGTGCGCCCGAGCGAAGGGCAAATGGAAGACATCTACAGCGAAGTTCAAAAAAGAATAAAAGCCGGAGAACGTTCGCTCATATTAACGCTTACAAAAAAAATGGCAGAAGACTTAACCGACTACCTTACAGGTCTTGGCTTAAAGGTGCGTTACATTCACAGCGAAGTAGAAACAATTGAACGCGTAGAAATATTAACCCAGCTTCGTCAAGGCGATTTTGATATTCTTGTAGGCATCAATCTTCTGCGCGAAGGCATAGACCTTCCCGAAGTTTCGTTTATTGCCATTTTAGATGCCGATAAAATCGGATTTTTACGTTCACTTACAAGTCTTATACAGATAATCGGGCGAGCCGCAAGAAACGCCGCCGGAAAAGTTATCATGTATGCAGACAAAATGAGCGATGCAATGGAAAAAGCAATTGCAGAAACAAACCGCCGCCGCGAGATTCAAATAGAATATAATTCAAAACACGGCATAACACCTGCGACAGTAAAAAAAGCAATTGCAGAAATATTAACGCGGCATATAGAAGAAGCGGATATATCGGCAGGCGCTACAATAGAAGTATTAAAGAAATCTTTTAATATATTAATCCCGGCACAGCGCAAACAGCTTATTAAAGCGCTGGAAAACGAAATGCTAGAACACGCTAAAAATCTTGAGTTTGAACAAGCGGCAGTAATTAGAGACGAGATAACTGCTTTAAAATCCTAAAAATCAAACTTCCAGTATTAACAGTGTTTTTGGATCAAGCTTCATTGCCATAGACTTGGAAATAATAGAATCCCTGTCTTTAGAGATCGAAAGCTCAACATGATCAGACTTTGGCTGCAGAACAATTACAACATCAATACTATTAATAAAACTTCCAAGCACAACAGGAATATTTTCTTTATCGTAAGCTGAATTTCCATCGCTGCCAGCGCCGCCATCATTAATAGAGCAGCTATACCAAACATTCACCCCAATTTCCATAACAAATGTTTTTACAGCTTCCATACTTTCTTTGTTGGTGCGGGAAAAATCGAACCCGTCAATAATTACTGAATCAGCTTTAAAACCGCCTTCTATAATCATAGCCCTAAGACTTTTAAGAATTTGTTCTATTGTTATTCCGTCCTGATTAAAGTTCATTAATACGCGGTTTTTAATAAGATCATTTTTTATTTCTTCGGCGTTCTCAAGATTCTTTTTATGTATAAACTCGGAAAAAATATCTTCGTACCAAACAAGTATATGCTGAGTCTGCTGGCTGAAAGAAACATGAACAACTTTTTTTCCATGAAGCAGTTTATCTAAAGCAAGCTGTACAAGTACCGATGTTTTTCCCACTCCGCGGGGCGAGCTAATAACGCCGATTTCGCCGGGTTTTAATCCGCCGTTAATAGATTGTTCAAAAATGCGGATCGGGCTGCGTTGTATAAGTTCACTCAGTACCATTTTATCTCTCCTTCTTCTTTTTATCTTCAGCTTCTTTAATTAATGCCTCTGATACACTCTGCGGAACTTTTGCGTACTTTTCAAACTCCATTGTAAATTCTGCCTTACCCTGTGTGAGTGAACGCAATGTCGTAGAATAACCGAACATTTCGCTCAGCGGAACTTCGGC
>WQWU01000022.1 GCA_009785215.1 Treponema sp.
AAATTGATAGAAGCAATGATTTGCTGTAGGGTATGATTCAAAAATTTTGTTTAAAACATTTCTTAACTTTTTTCTTTGGTTTTTAATCCGTTTTATACTGACTTTTAACACAGTCTAGGGGGGCAGAAGTACCAGAGATTTTTAGTTTATCTGTCACAGAATTGAACATAAAATAATTATATCATTATATTTAGATTTTTTGCAATACCTTCTTTATCTTACTACGGAGCTGTATGATTCTGCGCGGGGTTGCCGGGCATGTTCCTTAGAATTGGCAGGTTTGTAACTGGATTCCACATCCATATATTATCAAAATCCCAAGTAAAGGCACCTCCGGTTGTTGACCAAGCTGTAGTGTTCCACCACGTTTGTGTATTAAAGTCGGCTGCGATAATATTCGCACCATCAATACCATTTGCATTATTAATAATACTTAGAACAATACCGCCGGTACCATTAACAGCTGTGTTGTATCTAATATCCATATCTTGTCTTGCATAATTATTATTTAATTGACCATTTACCTGACTGCCAACAACCCGCCCTAAAACAGAATTGTTTATATTAGTTGTGACAATTCTTGGATTCAACACAACACAATTTCGTATAGTTCCTACGTTAGCTGCATTGCCATTCTGTCCAACTGCACCGCCTATGGAAGCAATGGTTGCAGTTAAATTTTGAAGATTACCAATAACATAGCAATTTTGCGCTATACCTGAGTTAAATCCAGTAATCCCGCCAATACCATTATCACCGGAAATAGTACCGACAAAATAACAGTTTTGTATTATATAATCAATTGCATTTTGACCAACAATGCCGCCAATACTACTTGAACCTTTTATATCGCCAATAAAATAACAACTTTGTATAACACCCGGCAAAACAGTGTCAGGAGCTCTTGAATTCAATCCAACAACACCGCCGATAATATCGTTACCCTCTATTTCACCTGTAGCATAACTGTTTCGCACTATACTAGTATTACTTCCAACCACTCCTCCAACACGATTATTACCGGAAACTTTGCCACCTTTAAAATAACAACCCTGTACTGTTCCCCGATTATCTCCGGCTATTCCGCCTGTATTCATAATTGTACCGGTGCTGGTACTGGTAACAAAACCTTCAAATGAGCTATTTAAAATTTCACCTCTATTAAATCCTGCCAAACCGCCAACATGACTTTGTCCGGAAACACTACCAACAACATGACAATTTGTAATCGCGCCTTCGTTATACCCAACAAGTCCGCCAATATATGAAGTACCGGCAAACGAAACATTAATTAGATTTACATTTATTATTAATCCGTCAGTGTGAACACTACCAAATAGACCTACATCGTTAGTACCAGTAATATTTATATTTCTAATCTCATATCCATTACCGTTATACGAACCTTTAAACTCATTTTGATATACCCCAATTGGTGTCCACGTTATGCCAAACATATTTAAATCTGCGGTCTGTTTATAATGTGCACTAAGTGTCCATATTGAATATTCTCCTGTGCCTCTGCCGACCTGGCGTAATTCATCTTCATTTGTAACAAGGAAAGGATTTTGTTCTGTACCAAGATTCGATACACGCAGCAAACCCTCACCATCTACCAATTCAATTTGATAATTTGCGCCGGTGGTATTTCCGGTTATCGCGCGGGGAGCGCTAAAGTTATTCCGGAAATAGCCTAAACTATCGTTAATTTTGTTTATAACTGCCGGATTAACCGTGCCTTTAATCACATTGCGGTTTTCCCAATTAGAAATGACGCTGTTAGAACCGGTTATTGTTGGCTGCAATCCAAAAAGATTAAGGGTATTTATTTCGCCAGTCCAATTGGAATTAATAGTTACAGATGAATTTCCGCCAAGATCGCTTACTAGTGTAACAATTTCTATATTTGCACCTCCGGATAAAACTAACTCTGCTGTTTGATAAATAAATAACTCGCCGTTTAGTTTTATATTGAAAACAGCCAGTTTATTGCTGGATGCTGCATTTGCTCCAACATTAAACAAAACTCCTGTTCCGGAATTATTTATCGCTTCTGTTCCCGTTAATCCAGCTATGGTCAAATTTGTACTGGAAACATTCATTACCTGCGGCGCGATAGAAACGCTGTTTCTTATGTATAATGTGAACTCGTTGCCAGGAGCTGCGCTGGCTTTAGCATGCGCTATCGCTTTTTCCGCTTCTGTGGCTTCCGGCCTGCCGGATAAATCTATATGACTGCTTGTCCACCGCGCTATTAAAGTTCTGTTACCCAAAACTTTATCGCCTGTCTCCCACAGAACAGGTGAATCATCATCTGTATACCATCCGTCAAAAACATAACCTATATTATCCGGAGGAGTTCCAAGATAAAGATACGCGTCTTTTGTTTTGGTTATTGTTGCAGGTGCAAAATCTGCGCCGTGAGCATACGTTTGAGTTTCCGGAGGCATTCCGTTATCATATATTAAAACAACTGTATGATTCAAACTTGTAAAATAATCCTGAGTAACATTAAAAACATAACGGCTAAGCATGTTCTGATACACATGCAAAACTACAAGGTGCTGAATTTCATTATGGTCACCGCTTCTTTTTAAGTTAAAAAATACATTGTAATAACCAACATTAAGCTGAATAGAAGTATTCCTGTCTAAAGGCGAGGTTATAAAATCAATAGTCCTTGCCTCTGATGTATTTACAGGATTTATAGGAACAATAGACATTTCCGCAACTGTAACAAAATCCGGAAATATAACCTCCCAGCTAAATGTGCCCTTTGAACCTGCTACGCCTATATCAATAATTGCTTCCAGGCGGACTGTTTTATTTTCTCCGCTGCCTGCAGAAATATTTATATTATTCTCTCTTCCTGACATTACAAGGTCATTGTTTAAATAAGCATCAACAATTACATAGTAATTGCCGGATAAAAGAAAAAACGGAGCAGAAAAAGAAACAGGGTTCTGCTGAAGAACAAGATTACCAGTACCTGTTTCATAAAAAGAAATACCATAACTGTTTGGAGTAATTGCCGCAGGTTTTATGGTACGGCTGTTTTCATCCGCTAAAGAGAGCGTAATATAACCCATTCCGGGAGGAAGATTAGGAGGTGTATCATCGAAATACAGCGGGCTGAACGGCTCCGGGCAAGACATAACAAAAAACGAAACAAAGAGAATAAAAGAAATAAATGCTGTTTTAAACATATTATTCATTTGTCCTTCTCTCCTATTCCGCAACCGTAAAGGTAAGAGTTAAACTTTCCGGCACACCGTTATGTAAAAAAGTAATAGTAAGAAGTTTTATACCATCAGAATTGTATCTATCATCCGAAACATTCAGAACTAATGAAGCGCCGCTTCCAAGAGGTATGCCGTTATAAATCCACTGAATATTTATAAAATTGCCTGCGTTCGTTATTTCAAGCGGAACGGTTTTAAATAACGGGTTACTTGTGCGGTATAAAACTATGTTTTCTGTAGTGTCTAACATTAAACCAGAACCCGGAACATTTATTATAGTAATACCGATACTTGCTGTATTAAATGAAACTGCATTACTGCTTGCGCTTATTGGCCCTGCAAGATAATTAGAATTTTCTTTGGAACGAGCATAAACAAAATATTCTGCTCCTGCACTAAGACCAGAGAATACCAATCCATCCTGCCAAACCGATAATCCTGTTCCATTGTTTAAAGTGCTAATTGCATATTCTATACTCTGCCCGGTTGGGGTAACCAGTGTAGATGGTGTTGTTACTGTAATAACAGGAGAAGTATCACTACCGGAAATAACCGGAGTACTAACAGCCGATCCTGCCGCTTTTTCAACAACCATAGTTACAAGAAATGATGCAGAAATAAAACTTCCGTTAGAAACAGTAACCCTTGCTGTATAGAAACCGGCAGGAAGAACCGGTAAAAAAGATAAAACAAAATCTTCGCTTTCTCCGGGTTCAAGGTTCTCCAATGAATTTTTAGAAATGGAAAAACTGCCGGCATTAACACCGGAAACTGTTATAGACATTAAACCTGTATCTAATTCACTGGCGGGATTATTTGTTACAGTTATTGTTTGCGAAGGCGGTATATTATATCCTAACCCTACAGAACCCAGATTACCAACACCGGATGTATCTAATGTAGAAAAATAAATTCCAAAGCGAAGCCAACCGGCATAAAGTATCATGTCTCCGCCGGGAATTGTGTTAAAATTCCACTCGACATCGTTATCATCGATCCAATTTACAAAAAGAAAACTTTCCCTTTCAGGATTTTCCGGTTTTGTTAATAATTCGCCTCTTAACAGTCTTTGTTCGGGAACAGAACTGCCGCCGTTAGTATCAAAAGAAATAATTCTAAAATCTAAAAGTTTTTCCATCATTGGATTCGGACAGGAAGTAAAAATTAAAACAACAGAGAAAATGAAAGCAGAAAAATTAACTTTTCGGTTCAAAACCTGACCCCTGCGCACACTCCAACGCCTAGAATATAAGGTACACCGGAACGAACATGCGGCTCAATAAACCATCTGTCATTAAAAACAAAACGCCAGCCAAAACATAATCCGGCGGACAGTGTACCGGAATAAGAAGGAAGAAAAGCATCGCCGGAACGGTTAAAAACAGAAGGGCCGCCCATAACCTGAATAAAGGCGCCTGAGTAAACATCCCTGCCTGATAAATAAAATCTAAGTAAAAAACTAACTTCCAGTGTATCTACATCATCGCCGCTGATAAAATATGCAAGTTTTAATCCAATCATGGAGCCAGAACCGTACCCAATCGTTAGGCTTCCGCCGTAAGCAAGTCCTTGTGTGCTGTACGAAGCAGCTTCAAAACCGGGAGCAGCCCAAAAATCTCCTCTTTTTCCAGCATCTTCTTCTGCAAAAACAGTGAATACAGACAAAATAAATAATCCAAACAAAAGAAGGGCTTTCTTTAACATAATGTAAATATACAGAATTTACGGAATAAAAAATACCTGTCCGGGATAAATTAAGTCTGGATTCCTGATATTATTGGCTTCTGTTATTCTTGTCCATAACATAGGATCTCCGTAAAATTGCCTTGCTACCCTGCCAAGAGTATCACCTGCCTGAATCGTATAATTCTGCCCAGTGCTAACTACGTTAACTCCGTTAACGGTACTTGCGGTTCTTGCCGGAACAGTTACAGGAGTTGGACGAACAACTGGTAAACTCTCTGTTCTTGTTTCTGCTCTAACTTCTCTGGCGCGCTCAATGGAAGCTGCCGGTATTTCCACAACAGATGCTGCAGCCAATGATGCAGTAGTTTGTTCAATTCTAAAAGAACCAATCCGCGAGTAAGCGGAATCACCGTAATAAACCTGTGAAAAAACAGGTTTAATACGCCAATACCATGTTCCTTGTGTCAGCTCGGAAATAATCAAAGAAGCGGACGTAATTTGTCTTGAAATTTTAATATTGTTAAAATCGGAGGTTTCGCTTATTTCTGCAATATATCTGGAAGCTTCCTGCTTTTCTGCCCACTGAAAACGCAATTGAGGCAGAGTTTCAGAATAACGGAATATACTGCCTGTAACAGGGCTTATAAGTATTGGCCCGGAAGAATCGATTATATTAAACGAACCTCTTCTTAAAATAGAACTGTCATACATAAGCCGCCAATGCCATAAACCTGTATCAAAGGCTGCCTGCGCAGAATTTATAAGACCGTCCAAAACGAGTAAATTATTTCTAAAATTGATGTCTGAAGAAACTTCCAGGCGAAGCCTGTCTTCCGGCTCAAAGTTTATTCTGTTCCAGTTAAAGTTTACAATAATCTCTTCCCGGCTGCTTTTCAGATAACGCGCATTCGGCAATGGGCGGATAACAACTGCTGCAGGATTTAAAAGTTCTGTGCCTTCAGTATCAAACGCTATCATCGCTCCTTCTGAAATTTCTCTTCTTTGCCCTTCTTGTATAAATTCAACAGTACCTTCATTTACCTGTACAGCAATTCCTTCTTCACTGGCAGCTGCGCTTAACACTGAGCCCGACATTGCCTGCACCTGATTCCCCATAAGGTTCAGCATAATTCCAACGCTTTCCTCGCCGGCTATTACGCTTATGTTTCCTTCTCTAAGTTCAACCTGATAAGTTCCAATGCCGTCTATCATGGATTGAATACGAATCAATGTATTTTCATTTAATAATATTTCATTGTGTGCTATATCGATTGTTGCAGAAGAAAAATCAGATGCGCGGATTAAATCGCCTGGATAAACGAATGAATCTACAAATATTCTATCCCATAATACGCGATCTTCATGCCGGCGCTGAACAATATTGCTCCTTAATGTAAGAAAACCGGCAGGTTCTTCATCGCGTTTATCGAATGTATGCATAAGATCCTGCTGGAACAGATAAAGCCCCAATATTGCAGTAGAAATAAAAAAAACAAGAACTATAATATCGATTATCCGTAATTTACTGCTGGGATAAGGCGTTGGAATTTTTCCGCTCATACTATTCACCTATCTTTTATCGGTAAAAACATATTTTGGTTCTGCAGAATTGGTATCCAGCCTTAGATTATCCGGCTCTTTAATGCCAAGAGTCCTTCTAAGCCTAACAAGCGATTTCGGCCCTTTTGGGTTTTTTGCATAATTAATTACAGCAAAAATCCGCACCGGCTTTTCTTTTCCTTTAACTTTAACAGACGGCATTTCAACAGTAATAAATCTTTTTTTAACAAGCTTCCATGTATTTTCGCCGATTAAAATATCTGCGCCGAATGTTTTGGAAAGCGATTCAATACGCGATGCAAGATTTACAGGGTCTCCTATAACAGTATATTCCATACGTTTATCGCTTCCAAGCTGACCTGCCGTTATAGTACCGGTATTAATGCCTATACCGATACTAATGCGCGGATTTTCAGGGTTATCTTTTGTGCGTCCTATATTCATTCTGCGAAGAGCTCCGCGCATCATTAAAGCAGCCCTTATACAATTATAAGCATCCTTTCTTGTACTGCCGGTTGTAAAAGCCGTACCCCAATGCGCCATAAGCGCGTCTCCGATAAACTTATCTACAACGCCGCCGGTTTTTTCTACGCATTCTATCATGTGCGTAAAATATGCATTAAGCCAGTGTACTATTCTTCCGGATGCTTCGTTATCAAATGTATTTGTAAAACTTTCAGAAATGGAAGTAAACTCGCGGATATCAGAAAAGAATATCGTGGCTTTTTTAGGAAACCCGCCTGGTTTAATTTCGCCGCGCATGGCTCTTACTGCAATGTCACGGTTTGTAAACCTTCCAAAGACATGGAGAGCCTTGCACATGCGGTGGAACGACGAAGTTAAAACGCCGATTTCATCGCGGCTTTTGGGTTTTAACGAGATTTCAAAAATACCGCTTTCTATGTCATGCGCGGCAATAGCAAGCGATTTTAACGGTATAGAAATACTTTTGGCAAAAAACCAAATCAATATAATCGATATACTTAGAACAGTAAGTGTAAGATAAATATTCCGCCGCGTAGTAGCATCTATACCTTCGAAGATTTTGCTGTATTCAATATTGGTAATAACGATAACACCTGCAATATTCAGTTTGGTAAACGCTCCAAAGTAGCGCGCTCCTTCTTCATCTGTATACAGAATTTGTGCGCTTCTTTCAGAATTGTTCCATATTCTTTTTATAAAATCACTTTCCGACATATTTACGCCATTTCTTACAATATCAAAATCGGCATGTATTAAAATTATACCTTCGTCATTTACAAGATAAGACTGATTCACGCCGTAACCAAAAGAGTCGCTCAAAGCTGCTGGAGAAAAAACAACACCTGCGCCGCCGTCCTGCCAGGGAAAAAACAAAACAAGCACAGGAGCCCTGAATATCTGTGCTGCATTTAACAATAGTGTTTCTCCGGCGGCAGCCCGCTGAAGTGCAGCAGTATTAATATCACGGTATGTTTCTGCCAAAGACGGATCGATATTATTTGTTTCAAAAAAATTATTATTTATAAAAAGTTCTGATTGTTCAGCCTGCCCGAATCCGCCCAGAACTGTAAAAAAAACTGATGCCGCCATTGGATTACGTTCAAAAAAATATTCTGCTGTGTCCTGCGCAAGAAGGCTTCCTGCGCCAATGGAAGTAATCGTGCGGATAAGTATTAATGAATTGGAATGAATATATTCAAAAGCGGCTTCTGCAGCCATTGCAGTTCTGCGGTTTGTTTCAAAGTTATTTTCTTCCGCCATAATCTGCAGGTCTCCGCGGATAAGCCAGGAAGCCAGAGCGATAATAGAACCAAGAGAAATAAGAACAATAAAAGTAATTATGATTATAAGTTTTGTGCCGATAGAAAACCGGATCTTCATTAATCCGCCGTCTTTCTGAGCCATTCCCCTCTCCATAAGGAGTATTGTATCACACTATTACTGTTTATTGCAATCTTTTAAGCTGCCGGTATGCCTGTTCTGCAAGTCCAAAATTTGCATTTCTTGTGTAATCTTTTGCATATTCTTCATAAAGCATATCTTCGTACATTTTTCCTGCAAAACTTTCATCTATAAAGCCGGATTTCTGAACAGTATTTCTCATGCTGGTTAATAAATTTTTTACCAAAAAAGTTTCCAGTTCAAGACAAAGCTGATAAAGTTTATCTTCTTTGTCTATTCCTTTGCTGTCGCGGGCGCCGTGAGAAACTGCCGGAGTGTCTGCCGCCATTGTTCTTTTTATTATATCTTCAAAACTTTCAGAACCGCGGTTTACAGAAGGAGAAGAAAGGCGGGTATTTTCCATTTGTAAAGCGCTAAATCCGGCTATGTCCATTTATTACCCCTTTATTATCTCTTCAGTGTTGTTGCTGTTCCCAGCATATTATCGCTTGTCTGAATTGTGCGTGAATTAAACTCGTAAGCACGCTGTGCGATAATTAAGTTAACCATTTCTGTAACAACTGCGACATTGGACATTTCAAGAAATTTATGTTCAAGGGTTCCCATACCTTCATAACCTGGTGTTCCGGGAATTGCATCACCCGATGCCTGAGTTGTCCTGAATAAATTTTCACCTATTGCTGTAAGACCGACAGGATTCGGAAAACGGTACAGTTCAATTCTGCCGACATCAACTTCTGCTAAATCTCCGTCTTGCGGAACTCTAACGCTAACCCTGCCGTCTTTTGTGATATTAATTGTTTCCGGAAGAAAATTTTCCGGCATAACAATATCTGGTATAAGCCAGTAACCATTACTTGTTACCATGCGGCCGTCTGAATCAACCTTAAAGTTTCCGTTGCGAGTATATGCCAAAGAACCGTCATACATTTGTATTCTAAAAAATCCCTCACCTGCAATTGCAACATCTGTTGCTACATCAGTTGCCTGCAGCGCACCCTGCGAAAACACACGCTGAGTATCTGCAAGTTTAACGCCATGACCCATTTGAATACCAACAGGAACAACTGTGTCTTCTGTAGCTGGTGTACCGGCAGTTCTTACAGTCTGATAAATAAGATCTTCAAAATCTGCACGCTGTTTTTTATATCCGTGAGTATTTACGTTTGCAAGATTATTTGAGATTGTATCGATATTTGCCTGCTGCCCAATCATACCGGCAGCTCCTGTCCATAAACTTCTTACCATCTGTATCTCCTTCTTTATGCTAATTAAAAACTTCAGTTTTTAGTTAGCTTCTCTAATATAAGGAAAAAGCAGCTTTAGCTGGTTTTTCCAAAATCAACTACAAACCTAACCGAGGTTTGTAGTTGATTACCCAAACTTCGCAACTTGATTTATTAATGTACCCAGCATTGCTTCTTCTGTCTGAATCACTTTCTGATTCGCTTCATAAGCGCGGTTTACTTCGATCATTTGTACCATTTCTACTACAGGATCAACATTGGAAGATTCCAAAAAACCCTGTAAAACTTTTGGCCGGTTTTCATCTGCCATTATAAAAGCAGGTCCGGAAAATTCAGTTTCGCGGTAAAGACTGGATCCTTGTTTTGCAAGAAAACGTTCAAGTTCAAACTCTACTATTTTAAGAGTATCTAACAATACTGGTTCTTCCCAAAGATTCCTTTCTCTTCCTACCATTACTTCCGGATCATCGGGATAAACTGCATTAACCCATATCCTGCCGTCTGCATCAATTTTAAAATTATTTGCTCTAACGCTGATTGGACCGTTTTCGCCAAGGACTGGAAAACCTTCTTTTGTTAAAAGGAAACCTTCCTTTCCAAGAATAAATGAACCGTTTCTTGTATACCGCTCGCCGTAAGGAGTTGCAACGGCAAGAAAACCCTTGCCTTCCAGCATAATATCAAAATCGCTCTGTGTTTCTTTTGGTGCACCCTGAGTAAAATTGGTATATAATTCATTTAATTCTACACCGGTTCCAAGCTTGCCTATGATAGGAGAAGCATCTCCAGAGCCGAATGGGTGTTTATAAACCCCGTCATCGTCCATTCTGCGAAGAAGCATTTCGGGGAAAGCCTTAAAAGACGCTACATCTCTCTTGTAACCGTCTGTATCTACGTTAGCCAGATTGTTTGCAACAGCATCTAACCGCCACTGCTGCGCCCTCATTCCGCTGGCGCCTGTATACCATCCTCTTATCAAAACTACCTCCGTCCGTAGTTTGATTATCGGCGTATTTTTTACTGATATTTATGCCATTTCAGGAGGCAGGAACAACTTTATTCCGGCCTGTCTGCTTGGCTGCGTACAATGCCTTATCGGCACTGGAAATGAAGGCATCTACAGAACTCTCCAGCGCGGGAATTATCGAATTTACCCCTATGCTTATTGTTATTTTAAGTTCAGATTTATCAAGGCTGGGAAACAATGTATTCTCTACTTCCTGGCGGATTCTCTCGGCAACTTCTAAAGCGCCTTTAATGCAGGTATTCGGCATGAGAACGACAAATTCTTCACCGCCCCATCTTGCGGCAAAATCGCCAGGACGGTTAAATGAATGAATAAAAATTTCTGCTATTGCCTGCAAAACCATATCACCCTGCAAATGCCCGTATATATCATTAATATTCTTGAAATTATCAAGATCCATTATTAAAAGGCTGATTGGCGTATTTTCCCTTACCGCCTGTTTCCATTCCATTTTCAGCCGTTCATCAAAACTGCGCCGGTTTGGAATATTGGTTAACTGATCTATCATGCTAAGACGTTCTATGGTTTCAATCTGGTTCACAATCTGAATCTGGTTGCGGACTCTTAATTTAACGATTGCCGGACTAAAAGGCTTGGTTATATAATCAACAGCATCAAGAGAGAGGCCTTTTTCCTCATCTTCATCGCTGTCCAGTCCTGTAATAAAAATAACAGGTGTTTTTCTTAATTCTTCGCATTTTTTAATTTCTTCCAGAGTTTGATACCCGTCCATATCCGGCATTAAAATATCCAGAAGAATCAAATCCGGACGGAACTCTTTTACTTTTTCTACTGCATTTTTTCCGTTTGTCGATGTAAAAATCGTATAATCTTCTCCAAGTATATATGTTAATACTTTTAAATTTGCGCTTTCATCATCTACAATCAGCAAAGAATTCTTTTTTTCCATCATCATACCGTCCTTTGTGTTAAATCCTTTATGAAAACTCATTTATAACCATTTCCAGTTCAGTTTTAAGTATCCTTAATTGTTCCTCTGTTACCAGGTTTTTTCCGTCTTTAAGCTGATTTTCAATACTTGCAGCGGCTTTTTGCAGAATAATTTTAC
The DNA here is from genome assembly GCA_009785215.1 of Treponema sp. Classification (GTDB taxonomy): domain Bacteria; phylum Spirochaetota; class Spirochaetia; order Treponematales; family Breznakiellaceae; genus WQXQ01. Next base: position 11,719 of record WQWU01000022.1, read on the forward strand.
CAACATGCCCTGCGTTGCTTTTTAATGTATGCGAAAGCATTTTTGCCTGTTTTAAATCACCGTTTTCCATGGCTGCGGTAATTTCGTCATAAATTTTTTTATTATTTTTAACAAACGCCGCTTGAATATCCTTTTGAAAATGCACATCTGTTTCTATTTGGGTACTTTGGCGTTCTTTTATAAGCCTTGTGGGCGTTAAATACTTCATAAGGCAGCGCCATAACTCCTGCGATGTAAACGGTTTTCCAACGCAGTCATTCATGCCGCTCTTTCTGTAAATATCCCTGTCGTTAAACATAATATTTGCTGTCATGGCAACAACCGGCACGCCGGTATTAAGTTCCATAATTTTTAACGATGCCTCAAGACCGTCCATAACTGGCATATGCATATCCATAAAAACAAGATCAAATTGCTTTTGCTTTTTAATCATCCGTTCTTTTACCAAATCCAATCCCATCTTGCCGTTTTCGGCGACAATTGTTTTTAAACCAACCCTTCTAAGATGTTCGCAAATAACCTGCTGATTCATGTGATTATCTTCGCACAATAAAATTTCACCTTCAAAAGCAGGTTTCTCCAATTCATTAATGACAACTTTTTGTTCAAACATATCATCATCTCTGGTATTAACAGTATCAAAAACCAGTTCAAAGCTGAATTTACTTCCAATACCCGGTGAACTTTCTACAGAAAGCTTTCCGCCCATTAGTTCGATAATATTCCTTGTTATACTTAATCCAAGCCCCGTTTTTAAAAGAGGATCAAGTATTGTTTTAACCTGTTCAGAAGTCATGCCGATACCGGAATCTTTTATTTCAAAATACATGGTTATGGTATTTTCTTCCATGTGTTTTAAAACAGCATGAAGTTTGATCATTCCCGTATTTGTAAACTTTATGGCATTGGATAAAAGATTTATAAGAATCTGAAGCAGCCTTGTTGGATCTCCCATCGGTCTTTTCCCGATACTTGGTTCTACATAAAAATAGAGAGTTAATCCTTTTTCTACCGCTTTTGGCAGCATTAATGTCCTGCAGCTGGAAAACAATTCATGCATTTCAAATGGAATATTTTCAAGCTCCATTTTTCCGGATTCAGCTTTTGAAATATCCAAAACATCATTAATAATCTGCAATAACCACTGCGCATTAGTTCTGATTTTATTTAAATAATCCCTTGTTTTAAGAGATGATTCGCTGTCCAAAGCCAGTTCAGAAAAACCTACAATGCTGTTCATTGGCGTGCGGATCTCGCGGTTAATTTTTGCAAAAAAAGCAGATTTTGAAACAGACATATTATCTTCGGCTTTTTTAGATAACTCGGCTTCTTCTAACGGCCGCTTTAAAATTAAAGCTGCCAATACAAAGGCAAAAATGCTTAAAAATAGAGTAATAAAACATGTCAGCAATAAACCGGCAAAAATATCATATTCCATTCCGCCGGTTTTCTGCGTCAGAATTAAAATACCGGCAGTTAAAAAAGAAACATTGATAAATAACGCTGTTGCAGCAATTACGAGAAAAATCCATGTTCGGATAGATATTTTATTCTTGAAAAATCCCGTCATTTGAAAAATGCTACCATAAATCAAAAGAAATGGCTATAAAAAAAAGCTGCCCGGGATAAAATCCAGGACAGCCTCTTATTGAAAGTTTTTTTTATATACCTAATCCCGTATTAGATAATTGATGCTGCTACAGGTTTAGGAGCTGCAGGTTTCTTTGCAGCAGGTTTTTTTGCTGCGGCTTTCTTTGCAGCAGGTTTCTTTGCGCCGGCTTTCTTTGCGCCAGCTTTCTTAGCGGCTGGTTTTTTTACAGCTTTCTTTGCGCCAGCTTTTTTGGCTGGTTTTTTTACGGCTTTCTTTGCGCCAGCTTTTTTAACTGTCTTTTTTGCGCCAGCTTTTTTGGCTGGTTTTTTTACAGCTTTCTTCGCTGCTGGTTTTTTTACAGCTTTTTTAACTGTTTTTTTTGCGCCAGCTTTCTTAGCGCCGGTTTTTTTTGCACCAGCTTTTTTTGCAGCGGGTTTCTTCTTCGCTGCTGGTTTCTTTGCAGATGTTACTGCCATCTTTTTGTCCCCCTTACCAGGTTTTTTACTGCCTTTCACCTTGGCAGTGGCGGGTGTTGTCTTACCTGACACCCCTCCCTTTATGTCTTTTCCGGAATTTTTGATAACAGCCTGCGCTCCGGCAAGGCGTGCTAATGGAACCCGGAATGGTGAACATGATACATAGCTAAATCCTGCTCTATAACAGAAGTCGATAGATGCCGGATCGCCGCCGTGTTCGCCGCAGATCCCAACTTTGAGATCTGGTTTTGTGGTTCTTCCCGCTTCGATTGCGTGTTCGATAAGACCGCCAACACCATGCTGATCGAGTGTCTGGAACGGTTCGTCATCAAGAATACCTTTCTGTAAATAGATAGGCAAGAATGATGCAACGTCGTCACGGCTGAAGCCGAAAGTCATTTGTGTAAGATCGTTTGTTCCAAAGCTGAAGAAATCTGCATAATCGGCAACTGTGCCGGCGCGGATTGCAGCGCGGGGAACTTCGATCATTGTACCAATAGATACAGGCACTGTTACGCCTGCAGCTTTAAATACTCTTTCTAAAACTTTTTCTGCATTCGGGCGCAGGAATTTAAGTTCTCTTGGAGTAACAACAAGCGGAATCATAATTTCGGGGTTTACAGGAATTTTCTGTTTTGCACAGTCAGCCGCCGCTAAAGCGATAGCTTCTACCTGCATGTCGTAAATTTCGGGGTAAGTTACCGCCAAACGACAGCCGCGATGACCCAACATCGGGTTACTTTCTACAAGAGTATCGATTTTTGTTGCTAATTTGTTAGCATCAAGCCCTAAATGATTTGCAAGTTCTGCAATTTCTTCCTTTGAATGAGGTACAAACTCATGCAACGGCGGGTCTAAAAGCCTGATTGTAACAGGACGGCCTTCCATTGCCTTGAAAATACCAAAGAAATCTTTCTGCTGTAATGGAAGAATCTTTTTTAATTCTTTCTTTCTGTCTTCTTCTGTTTCGGAAAGAATCATTGCGCGGAAGTGAACAAGTTTTTCTTTTTCAAAGAACATATGTTCTGTACGGCAAAGACCAATACCCTGAGCGCCGAAATCGAATGCACGTTTTGCATCTTCCGGCTGATCAGCGTTAGTTCTAACGTCAAATCCTTTGATTTTTCCGCGAACTGCGCCTTTTCTAACTTCATCGCACCATTTAAGGAAGGTTTCCATTTCTTTGGAGATTGCAGGAGCTACAAGCGGCATTTTTCCTTCATATACTTCGCCGGATGAACCATCAATTGTGATCCAGTCGCCTTCTTTATATGTTTTTCCGCCGATATCTACTGTTCCGTCGCCAAGCAATAAGACATTTTTTGCGCCGACAATACAAGGTGTTCCCATTCCGCGTGCTACTACTGCAGCGTGAGATGTCATACCGCCTGTCGAAGTTAAAATACCCTGCGCAACAACCATTCCGCCGATATCTTCGGGGCTGGTTTCTTTGCGGACCATCATTACTTTTTCGCCTCTTTCATGCCATGCTTCCGCTTCTTTTGCTGTGTAAACAATTCTGCCGGATGCAGCGCCTGGAGATGCATTTAAACCTTTTGTTAAAGGTTTTGCTTCTTTTTGAGCTTTAACATCGATCATTGGGTGAAGTAATTGATCAAGATGACCAGGTGTTACGCGTAAAATAGCTGTATTTTTGTCGATTAATCCTTCGTTTACCATGTCGATTGCACATTTTACTGCAGCAGTACCGGCTCTTTTACCGTTTCTTGTCTGCAGAATGTAAAGAATTCCCTGCTGAACAGTGAATTCCATGTCCTGCATATCTTTAAAATGTTTTTCCAGTCTGTTTTTAATACCGATTAACTGTTTATAAATCGCAGGATTTTTCTTTTCCAATGTAGAAATTCTTTCCGGTGTTCTGATACCTGCAACAACGTCTTCACCTTGTGCATTCATTAAGTATTCACCGTAGAATTCATTAACACCTGTTGATGGATCGCGGCTGAAACATACGCCTGTGCCGGAATCATCGCCGAAATTACCATAAACCATTGATTGAACGTTTACAGCAGTTCCTTTTAAACCCTTAATGTTCTCTATCTGGCGGTATTTAACAGCTCTTTCGTTCATCCATGAACCAAAAACTGCATTAATTGAACCCCATAATTGATCCATCGGATTTTGCGGAAAGTCTTTACCTGAATGTTTTTTTACGATTTGTTTGTATTCACCAACAAGTTTTTCTAAATCTGCAGCTGTAAGGTCGGTATCTAATTCAACTTTTTTGCTTTTTTTAATGGAAGTAAGTACTTCTTCGAAATGGTCGTGGTCAACGCCCATAACAACATCACCGTACATTTGAATGAAACGCCTGTAAGCATCCCATGCAAATCTTGGATTCTTGGTCTTATTTGAAAGCCCAACAACCGCTTTATCGCTCATACCAAGGTTAAGGATTGTATCCATCATACCTGGTAATGATGCTGCAGCCCCTGAACGGACAGAAACTAAAAGCGGATCATTCGGATCGCCAAGTTTCTTTTTCATTGTTGTTTCCAGTTTCTTTAAACTGGCTTCAACTTCTTCTTTAAGTCCAGCAGGATACTTATTTTTATTTTCATAATAAGCAGCGCATACATCTGTAGAAATTGTAAATCCCGGCGGAACCGGTATTCCAAGATTAGTCATCTCTGCAAGGTTAGCTCCTTTGCCTCCCAATACTAATCTCATCTTTGCATCTCCTTCTGCTTTACCATTGCCGAAGAAGTAAACATTTTTCTGCTTAGCCATTAACATCCTCCATAACTAACTATACCATCTTTTATTTTTTTATGCAAGTGTTTATAATAAATATTATGAACTATATTGATCTTCCTGTCTATAGAAATCAAGAAAAAATTTTATTAATGCTAAAAGAAAATCAAGCGCTTGTTGTTGAAAGTCCGACAGGATCAGGAAAGACAACACAACTGCCGGTAATACTTCATGAAGCGGGTTTTTCCGGAAGCGGTATCATCGGAGTGACTCAGCCAAGACGAATTGCGGCTGTATCGGTGAGTGAATTCATCGCACGTCAATGCAAAACATCAATTCCGGGATTAATCGGGTATAAAATGCGATTCGCAGACAAAACCAATCACGAAACTAAAATAAAAATTATGACAGACGGTATTTTGCTTCAGGAGATGAAATTAGATCCGTGGTTATCTAAATACAGCGTTTTACTCGTTGATGAAGCGCATGAACGCAGTTTAAACATCGATTTTATCCTTGGATTACTTAAAAGAGTGCTTGAAAGCCGCAAAGATTTTAAAGTTATCATCTCTTCTGCAACAATTAATGCAGAAGTTTTCTCTGAATACTTTAATAATTGCCCGATTGTTAAGATAGAAGCGCAAAGATTTCCTGTAACAATGGTTTATGACGCTGTGAACAATGAACAGAGAGCAGGGAATAAAGAGCAGAGAACAGATAGTAATGTTAATTTTAGAGGTAATATAAGCGCAGAAGAAGCAATTTTAATGAAAATAGAGACAATTACTACTCGATTTATAAGTGAAAAGAGATCAGGAGACATATTGATCTTTCTTTCAGGCGAAAAAATGATCAAAGAATGCATGAATAGGCTTACATTTTCTTCTGTTGGAAAATTTTTACACATTGTTCCGCTGTACGGCAGACTTGGAAAAGAAGAACAGGAAAAAGTCTTTGAAAATGTTCCAAAAGGGAAAACAAAGGTAGTTATTTCAACAAATATTGCAGAAACATCGGTAACTATCGATGGTATCACTGCAGTAATCGATTCCGGTCTTGCAAAATTAAACTGGTACAACCCGTTAACATATACATCAAGCTTGATTGAATCGCCGATATCGATTGCATCTGCTAATCAACGTAAAGGAAGAGCGGGAAGAACACAAGAAGGAACGTGTTATAGGCTGTATTCACGAAAAGATTTTGAAAATCGATCTTTATATACCACAGAAGAAATATTCCGCACAGATTTATCGGAAGTTATATTAAGAATGGCAGATCTTGGCATTACAGACTTTGAAGACTTTGATTTTATTGCAGCGCCCGAGAAAGCAGGACTATTAAGCGGAATTGAAACATTAAATCTGCTTGATGCATTGGAAAATGACCGCAGCTTATCAAATATCGGCAAGTTAATGACAGAATTTCCTCTTGCGCCGCGTCAATCACGAATAATTGTCGAAGCAATAATGCGATATCCAGATGTAATCAGAGAAACAATCATTGCTGCGGCGTTTTTATCGACACAAAGTCCTTATATTCTTCCTCCCGGCGAAGAAACTGATGCAAGACAAGCGCATCATCGTTTCCGTGATGATAACGGCGATTTTGTTTCATACTTAAAACTTTTTAAATCGTACAATGATTCAACAAATAAGGTTAATTTTTGCGAAAAAAATTATTTAGACGAGCGTGCAATGGCAGAAATAGTCAATGTAACGATGCAATTAGAGGAAATTCTAGCCAATATGAAAATTCCTGTGCATTACCGCTCTCAATCGTTAACAATCGAAGAAATTGACGATTATTTATGCTGTATCGGGCGCGGAATGATTCAATTTGTCTGCACAAGAGAAGGAAAAGGTAAAATGGGCTCTTACAGAAGTTTAACTGCAGATAAAATAATAATTCACCCGGGATCTGTTATGTTTCGTATCGATCCTCAATTTATTGTTGCTGGAGAGATTGTCAGAACATCAAGAATGTATGCAATGTCGGTCTCTCCGCTTTCAAAAACTGTATTAAATCGAATTGGAGTATGGAATAATCAAGAAGACCTCTCGCGAGGGCGCAGAGACGCAGAGGGAATATTTAGAGAAAAACTCTCGCAGAGACGCAGAGGCGCAGAGATCGCAGAGAAGAAGAGAGGGAGAAAAGAAAGAGATTTCACCAACAATATCAAGATTTGCGGGGAAGTGTTCGAGATTATTACCGTGAAAGGAAAGAAAACTGTTGTATTGCAATGGGATAAACTACAGCGTATTCGTGATAATATTTCCTGCGATACTGCTTACAAAGGCATGAAAGGTAAAATTATTCTAAAAAAACGAGGCACAAATATTGAATATAATCTTTTGGCTGGCGAAAAATTAAATCTTATCCTTTCATTAACGCCTACTTTAGATGCCGATAGCGCATTTTCACGTGCATGGCCCCGTAAAGAGAATTATGACTCTGGCGAAAAACTTTCTGCACTATTAAAACACATGGATAGCCTTGCAAAACCTGTTGTATGGAAGAAAAACTCAAAAGATTTAGGATTTTTAGGACTTTTTACAGACGAAGAAGGAAATTATTGGTTTAGAGCTTCTCGTGGTTTCCATACAAGCTTAAATGAGAGTCTTTCAAGTTTAGAATCTTTAATTGATGAACTAGGTGAAACGGCAGATACCGAACAAAAAAACATTGTGAATCAATGTTATCGCAGATTATCGGGTTATGTGAGTTAAAATTTCCAAGAAGAGTTCTCGCGGAGACGCAGAGCCGCGGAGAGCGCAGAGCGGTTGTTTGATATCTCACATTTATAACAAGAAATAAATGATTAATATTAATTATCTTGATTTTTTTTTGATATTTCCCTACCCTGTAGTATGGCATTTAGTTTTTATAACACTTTAGGACGCAGTAAGCAATCTTTTTCGCCTTTGCAGGAAAAAAAGGTGGGTTTTTACGGATGCGGACCAACTGTTTACAATTATGCGCATATCGGAAACATTCGAGCTTATGTTCATCACGATATTTTGGTTCGATCACTACGCCGTGCAGGATATGATGTTAATCATGTAATGAATATTACCGATGTTGGCCATCTTTCCGATGATTCCGATGCCGGCGAAGATAAAATGGTAAAAACTGCCGAAGAACGGGGAAAAAGCGTTCTTGAAATTGCAGATTATTATACAAAAGCTTTTTTTAATGATACAGACAAAATGAACATTACACGCCCTACTATTGTATGCAAAGCGACTGATCATATTAAAGAAATGATCAGTTTAATAGAAAGAATCGAAAAAAACGGCTTTACTTACCTAACAGGCGGCAATTTATACTTTGATATATCAAAATTTCCGTCTTACGGCGATTTGGCGCTTTTAAAACTTGAAGATTTACAAAAAAGCGAACAAACAGAGTTCGCACGCATCGATCAAGACGAAAATAAACGCAACGCAGGCGATTTTGTACTTTGGTTTACAAAAAGCAAGTTTGAAAACCAGGCGCTTGTTTGGGATAGTCCATGGGGAAAAGGTTATCCAGGCTGGCATATTGAATGTTCTGCAATGAGTATAAAATATCTTGGCGAACAGTTTGATATTCATTGCGGCGGCATCGATCATATTCCGATTCATCACACCAACGAAATTGCGCAGAGCGAAGCTGCAACTGGTATAACTCCGTGGGTTAAATATTGGCTGCATAATGAATTTCTTGTGTTGGACAAAGGAAAAATGTCAAAATCTAAAGGCGGATTTTTAACATTGCAGTCTTTAATCGATGAAGGTTTTGATCCGTTGGATTACAGGTATTTTTTACTTAGCGGACATTACCGAAGGCAGCTTCAGTTTTCTTTTGAAAGTTTACAGGGTGCAAAGAATTCAAGAAAATCGCTAGTGGAGAAAGTAAGAGGATTATTAGAAAAGACCTCTCGCGGGGGCGCAGAGGCGCAGAGGGCGCAGGGGGAAGATAAGGGTGAAGAATCAGGGAAAGAGTTAAATATATCTAGTTATATAGAAGGTTTTGATAAGGCTATCGAGGATGATTTGAATACGCCAAGGGCTTTAGCGGAATTATGGGGGCTTTTAAAGGATGTTCAAGGGTGTAATCACTCTACAACTGCTAAAGCGCTGGAAGCCATTTATGATATGGATTCTGTTTTAGGGCTGGGTCTAAAAGAAACAGTTAATAATAAAAATACCGGTACAGAAGAAAACGAAGAATTAAAGCAGGAAATCGAAGAATTAATAAAAAAACGTATAGAAGCAAAAAAAGCAAAAGATTTTTCTGCTGCCGATAATATAAGACAAAATCTTAAAGATCGGGGTATAATACTGGAAGACGGGGTTAACGGAACAACTTGGCGCTTTGAGCAGCCCTAAGAAAATGTAACAATTAAGGAAAAAATTTGTTTAATATAGAAGAGGAACAATTGGAAGCTGACTCAGGCAGCAAAAGCGAAGCAAATTTAACGCGAAAAAACCCGCTTGAGTTCAACCGGGAATTCAGGCAGCTCTATGATTCCGTATTCCAGGTTCTTTTTAGAGTAGCTTTCAGGGTAACAAATTCAAGAGAAGCGGCAGAAGATCTTTGCCAGGAAAGTTTTTTTCGTTTATACGAAAGAAATATGGTTTTTCCAAGCCCGGACGAAGCAAAGTATTGGCTTATTCGCGTAGTAAAAAATGCTTCGTTAAATTATGCAAAACGCAAGGAAAGGGAACGCAAAGCATATCAGCGGGCATTTAGGGAAGATCACAGGCAGGAAGAAACCGGAGAAGGAATACTTGTAAAAAAAGAAACAAGCGAGGAAGTGCAAAAAGCGCTGGAACTGCTTCCGGAAAATTTGCGTATTGTATTAATATTAAAGGAATATGCCGAAATGAATTATAAAGAAATAGGTAAGGTTCTTGGCATTAGCGAAGGAAATGTTAAAGTACGGGTTTTTAGGGCTCGTGAACGTCTTTCTGTATTATTGGCAAGTTTACAGCCTGCCGGTAAAGGTGGTAATTATGTGTCCGGATAAGCAATTATTATCAATTTATGTTGACGGAGAATTACCCTCTCCATGGAAGGAAAAAATAGAGGTCCATATAAATAACTGCCCTATTTGCAGGGAGATGTATGATAACTTCAGGCATCTTCATGAATTATTCAAAAAAGATACAACAGTAACACGAACTTATGTTGAGCGCATTACAGATGAATCTGCTCCTGGAAAAGGAGAAGAACGCACATATACAGAAGAAGAAATGCAGCAAACAAAAGAAAGAATTTGGAATAATATTAACGAAAAGCGCAAATACAGATCCCGGATGTGGAACAGAAGGTTATCCATTCCATTACCTGCGGCAGCGGCGGCTGCAGTTGTCATTGCACTTGTAACAGGGCTTTGGATTCGCGGCGAAACATTCCTGCAAACCGGATTTGCCGCAAGACAGGCAGAAGCAGAACGGGTAGATTTCATTCTTGCCGCAGAAGAAAATATTCCCATAATGCCAACTGCAGATATTAACGGTGTTCTGCAATTTTTAACACCAGATGGAACCGACATTATCATTTTAAGACTGCCGGAAAGCAGCAATTTTTCCAGAACGGGTGACCCCGCAATATTAAGAGCAGCCGATTACAGGAGATATCCATAGAATGAACCGTTCATTTTATTTAATCTGTATTTTGTTTATTTTTGTTTTTAATGTCTCTCTGGAGGCTCAAGAACAGCGTGTCGGAATGTCACCAGAGATTAGAAGACGATCATTAGTTCTGGATATCAGCGCAAGAGTATTGGAAAATGAAGCAAACAGCGCTTCTTCTTTGGAAAATAATGAAATCTGGTATCAATCTCTCAGAAGAATAGTTATACCGGGCAGTCCAACCAGTATTCAGCTTGTTGGAACAAATATTGTAGTAGCAGTGCAATTTACGCCATTTGTCCGCCGTAACGGCAATGTACTGGTTGCTCAAGGACAGATTTGGATAAATGATCCGGAAAATGGCATCACTTATCATACATCGATTCAGACAATCCCAATGGAATTTAACGAACCAATTTATTTTTTCCCGCTCGGACAACAAGCTAATGCAGCATCCATAGAAATAGTTATAACAGTAAATCCATACAGAGAGACTGCCAATACAGAAAATGAAAATTAAAACATGTTTATTTTTACTTTTTACCTTTCTCCTTTTTTCCTGCAGCCAGAAAACTCCTGTAATAAAATCGATAGATCCAAAAATAGGCAGAATGGGAGAAATTGTAACCCTTTCCGGAGACAATTTCGGCACATCGCGCGATGAATCCTATGTAACAATCGCGGGTGTTTCACCTACCAATTCATCATATTTTTTATGGCAGGATAATCTAATTATTGTTAGAGTGCCGGAATTGGGCGAATCGGGTCTTGTTTATGTACACACAAGAGGAAGAAAAAGCAATGGTGTTTTATTTTCCAATTTTGCAAATGTGCCGAGACCTGCAGACGGCGAAGAACTGGGGCTTCAGCCGAGAATAACTTCCATTACACCGCAGTTGGGCGCACCGGGTTCACTTATAGTAATTACCGGAAATAATTTCGGCATATCACGCGAAAATTCATTGCAGGTTATGTCCGGCGTTTTCTTTTCCTGGGATTTTGATTCGCCGTCGTTTAATCCGTTTGCTGTCAGAGAACCGGAATTTATAGAAGTATCTGAAATTGAATTAGGATATGAATCATGGAGCTCCCGTGAATTGCGTGTTCGTCTTCCTGACGGTGCAGTAAGCGGAAATATGGAAATAAGAACGCCTCATGGTATTTCAAGACCGGTTTTCTTTGATGTTAGCGGCAAACCAGGTTATAAAAACTTTAAGGACAAACGCAGTTATATTGTAACCTACTCTGTCGATATAAGAGTTCTGGATGCATCAAGACCGAATACATTGTACCTTTGGATACCTAAACCGATAACATCACCTTCGCAAAGAAATATTACTCTTGTATCCCGCAATGTTGAACCATTTGTAGAAAATCACCGCGGTGTAAGCCTTTTTAAACTTGATAATTTGGGAACAGGCGCAAACCAGTCTATAAATCTTTCATTTAGCGTAGAAGTTTATGCAGTAGAATCTGGTGTTAGGCCGTTGTCCATAAGGCAGGAAAACTCTCCGCTTTCTGCTATTTATACTCAAGCTACAGCATTAATACCAAGCAATAATCAGCAAATCAGAACAACTGTAAATACAATTACAGGCAGGGAACAAAACCCGTATGTTAAAGCAAGGGCTATTTATGACTGGATTCTGACAAATATAAATATTTCAAGTACACCTTCTCCGGATTTTAATATTTCTGCGGCGATAGAACAAAAGCGTACAGATTCATACGGAGCGGCGCTTTTATACACAACAATGGCGCGCGCCGCAGGAATTCCCTGCATTCCAATCGCAGGCGTACTGATAGACAGAAACGGCCAAACTATACGTCATTACTGGACAGAAGTATGGATCGATGGTTTCGGCTGGCTTCCTGTTGATCCTGTAATGGGAGCGGGAACAATTCCTGCGGCGGATGCAGGAGGAACTCAAAGCGCTCTGCAGGTTCCATCCGGCATTGTTACAGAACGCGATCTTGCAAATTATTACTTCGGCAATCTGGATAATCAGCGTATTGCTTTTTCCAGAGGTGAACTTATACTTCCTCAAAGAGAAAGCCGCGGCAGAATGGTAACTCAAAAGCAGTCTTATTCACTGCAAAATGTCTGGGAAGAAGCTGTCGGCGGACTGGAATCATATTCAAGTCTCTGGGGGGATATTACAATCAGCGGAATTTATGTACAATAAAATATGGTAACAGTAATTTCATTGGGCGGATCAATTGTCGCTCCGGCTCAGGTAGATATTGATTTTTTAAAACAATTTGTAAAACTTATTAATTCTTTTATTAATGAAGATATTAACAGGAATTTTATCTTTGTGGTTGGCGGCGGAGGGCCTGCACGCCATTATCAAAATGCATTTAAAGAAATAACTGCATCCTTAGACGTTGCATCTAAAGATGCCGCATCTTTAGATGCAGCGGACTGGATAGGCATTATGGCAACACGTTTAAATGCACAATTAATAAAAGCATTAATGTACCAATGGTGTAATCAGGAAGTTGTTACAAATCCAATGGAAGCTGCACCTTTAACAGGCCGCGTGCTTGTTGCCGCAGGCTGGAAACCCGGCTTTTCTACAGATTATGATGCAGTCCTGTTAGCTGAAAGATTCGGCGCTGACATGGTAATAAATCTTTCCAATATAGAAAAAGTTTATACAGCGGATCCAAAACTGGATTCCAATGCCAAACCAATAGATAAAATTTCATGGGCAGATTTTAGATCAATGGTCGGCGATGAATGGACTCCCGGGAAAAATGTTCCGTTCGATCCTGTCGCAAGCCGTCATGCAGAAAAAACAGGTCTAAAAGTAATCTGCGCCGCCGGGAAAGACCTTGATAATCTTAAAAAAATTCTCAACGGCGAAGATTTTTACGGCACTACAATTATGTAATTACGGCTGAATGCGTTACTGCGTAATGCGTTACTGCGTAATGCGTTACTGCGTAACGCCGCCTATAACTTTTAACCTTCCGTCAAGAATTGGAGTAATAATGCCTTCCTGCGCTTTAATATATTCTGTTACAACATATGAAAGCAGAAGAGATATATTAAACGGTTCTGTTGCCTTGTTCATAACTTCATAACCGTCTCCGCCGCCAAGAATATAATCATTTGTAACAAAACGGTATATTCTGTTTCTGTCTACGGGTTCTCCGCCGATTGTCAGTTCGCTAATAACACCATTCCCCTGTGTTTTATCTATCGTAAAATGCACATCATAGGACACTTGCGGAAAACCGCCGCTGCCCTGCGGAATTGTTGCAATAAAATCAAATAATTCGATAATATGAGCCCCTGTCATATTAACTGCATATAAAAAGTTATCAAACGGTAATATTGTTAAAATTCGTTCCATTGTAATAGGGCCTGCGGGAAGTTCTGTGCGGATATTACCGCCGTTATGAAAAGCAAAATCTATCTGCTGGTTCATTCTCCTGCGAAGATACCAAACATTTGCATCTGTTATCATGTTGCCGAGAGCAGTCTCCTGAAAACGCGTTAAACGATTCCCAAAAATAAAAGTATCGGTTGCCTCTCCTATTACTTCTTTTAAAGTGACATTAGCTCTTTCTATATACGGTTTTAACATGTCGTTTATATCCGGGTCTGGGCCAATGCGGATCGGAACCCAGTCAAAACCGGCAAGTCTTCCGTTCCGCACAGTAACTCTGCCGTAGCCGATATATTTTCCCCATTCATTGGCAGAAACAACCCATGTATCCCCTGCTCTTCTTGGAATATCAAAAAATGAATGAGAATGCCCGTCTATGATAATATCTATCCCTATTCCTTCGGCAGATTTAGCAAGTTCAATCGATGTTAAATGATCTTCAGATTCTTTAATATCACCCATATGGGTTAAACCGATAACTATATCAACTTTTTCTATATTACGCAGAATATTCACAACTTCACGCGCTGCTTCCAATTCATTTACAAATGTAAGAGAATCGCCCGGGCTTGATATAACCTGTGTCCGTAAAGTTGTTAAAGCAAATATACCAACAGAAAAATTTTCGTAATGTTTAACAATATATCTGTTGCCGCCGAGAAAAGATCCGTCCTGCATTTTTATATTGGATGAAACAAATGAAAAGTCTGCAAGCGCCATTTGAGCATTCAGCCTTTCCATTCCGGCGTTAAATTCATGATTACCAAATGTAACAGCATCATAACCAAGAATATTAAAGGCGCGGATTGCAGGTTCGGCATCGAACATATTGGAAAGTGCACTGCCTGTGTTAAAATCTCCGGCATCTACCAAAAGAACATTTGGATTCACTGCCCTTACTGCATTTATAAAAGCAGCAGCTTCGGCAATGCCGCCGCGTCCATTACTTGGCAGTAATGCGCCATGAAAGTCATTGGTATGAAGCAGAATAAATTCTCCGTTTCTGCCTACAGAAGAACCTTCCTGAATACCCTCTGCGTACAAACCTGCCGTTAAAAAAAGGACGGCTAAAAATAAAATTATACTCTTTTTCATAAATCAACTGCTCCCCATATTATTTTTTTCGTTTGGAGTAACTGTTATGTTAACTTCCATCACTCTTTGTTTTATAACCTTTAAAACCTTAAATGTCAAATATTGCCATGTTAAAATTTCATTAACTTTCGGCAGTCTTCCCAGATTTTCCATTATCCAGTTTGCTACAGTTGTATCCGGTATTTCCTCTTCAAAACCATGTTCATTAATTGCTTCCAGCATATCTTTAAAATTAACGCTGCCAAAAACAGTAAAACTGCCGTCATATTCCTTTCTTGCGGCTTCTATCACTTCATCGTGTTCATCCCAGATTTCGCCAACCAGCTCCTCAATAATATCCTCGATAGTTACAATTCCCAAAGTGCCGCCGTGTTCATCTACAATAACCGCAAAGTGCGCCTGCTTTTTTTGCAGCGTTTTAAAAAGATGTGCTATTTTGATTGTTTTTGTTACAAAAACTGCCGGTTTAATAATATCCATAGGCGTTTTTAAACCTTTCATAACCTCGCGGTAAAAATCCTTAAATAAAATTAAACCAGTAATATTATCGATTGAATCCTGATAAACCGGAAGCCGCGAAAAACCTGTTTCCATAAATTTTTTATCTATTTCTTCTATAGCTGCACCGGCAGGTACAGCTGTTACATCAATGCGGGGAGTAAAAATATCAGAAGCCTTTAGATCGTCAAACCCAATTACCTGGCGTATCATCTTTTCTTCCTGAATATTAATGACACCTTCCTGCCTGCTTTCTTCTACAAATGTTAATAATTCATCTTCTGTTGTAGAGCGGTCTGCCTTAACAGTAAAGATTTTCATGAGTAATTTTTTCCATCCGCTCATCAATATATTAATAGGCGTAAGTAAAAATACAAAAAATTGTAAAAGCGGAGCGTTTCTAAGAGCAATTAATTCCGGCGTTTCTTTTGCCAGAGCTTTTGGAGAAATATCGCCGAAAATGAGCAGTAAAATCGTCATAACCAAAGTGGCAATACTTACGCCTTTTGCTCCGAATAAACCGATAAAAAGCGCAGTTGCAAGCGCAGATGCGGTAATATTTACAATATTGTTGCCTATTAATACCGTAGAAAGAATCTTATCGTAAACTTCCAGCATTTTTAAAGCAAGCCGCGCCCGTTTGCTTTTTACAGAAAGGTTTTTTAATTTTATTCTGTTAAGGGAAGAAAAGGCCATTTCGCATGCAGAAAAAAAAGCAGAAAAACAAAGTAAAACAATAAGGGCGGCTATAATAAAAAAATAATGTGAATCAGCTGCATATTCCGATGCCGCTTGCAGTGATTCTGTTTGTAGAAATGAGTCATCCATAATTTGAAAGGCGCCGATCAGATTTGAACTGATGCATAACGGTTTTGCAGACCGCTCCCTTACCACTTGGGTACGGCGCCTGGAATAGATAAAAAACCTTTCAGGTTTTTTATCTATTCCTTGGAGAAAGCTGCAAAGCAGCTTTCTCCACGCATTATTACAATATAAATAAAGCTAAATCATGAAAGTAAAAAAGTCAAGGTACCGGAGATTACCGCCGGTACCGTACAGGTACCGTATCGGTCTATCAATCCAGCAGATCCCAGGGCGGCAGATAATCATCGTCATCCTGTCTGGGAATAATGGCTGGTAAATCATCAACCGTATTATTATTATTATTGCGTCCTGCGGGTGTATTCCGGTTAGAAGCAGGGGGAGTATTAAAATCGGGCAAATCAATCTGCAATGTAGGCATTAAATTATCCAGGAAAGTAGTGTCTATATTATCAAAATGACTTGGTGTTGCCGGAATCCTTGCTCCGCCGGCAGCGGCAGCTGGTGAACCCCTGCCATGAAGTTCGCAGTATCTTGCCGGCACCGAACCTGCAAGGAAAGGAAGGAAAATCGTACCCTGATCACAATCATCAGTTACCAATTGACCAGATCTTCTGCAAACAGCCGCATCTACAATACCAGAAGGCCTTTGGAAACTCTTAAGCGGAAGCCCTCTATGAATAGCGCTCATATAATCGCCCCAGACAGGTCCAGCCAATGCCGCGCCTGTTTGAGAAATACCCAAGGAGTTTCCTGGTTTATCAAAACCATACCATATAGCAGTTGTATAATAGGGAGTGTAACCCACTGTCCAGGCATCTGCCCAGTTCTGTGTTGTTCCGGTTTTTCCGGCAACCGGCATTCTAAAGGTTCTGCCGCTTTCATCCCTATATGTAAATTTGGCTCCTGCTCCGGTGCCAAATGCGAGTGTACCTGCAGTAACGCCGAACTCCAGTATTCTGGTCATTAGAAAAGCATTTTGCGGAGTTATAAGCTGTCCATTATCCCGCATTCGCGCCTGTCTTTGGCGTATATCTCTTTCAATATCAAACAAAACCCTGCCATTGCGATCTTCGATTGAACGAATCGCCATTGGCGTAACTACCCTTCCCTGATTCGCAAAAATGGAGAAAGCCCTTGCCATACGCAATGGCGAAGTGGAGTTAACTCCTAAACCTAGCGGATAAACACGCGGAAACTGACGCCGGATTTGCGCATCATCGGTTATATCCAGAAGCAAGGCAGATCTATTGATTGCGGCATCAAAACCTATCGTTTCCAGCACTTTAAGCGATGGAATATTTAACGATAACGACATGATCATGTAAAGTAAAACAGGCCCTCTCCATGCTCCGCCGTAATTGTTCGGAACATATAAAGTACCGTCTTCGTTATGAAACGCCATAGGTTCGTCATAAATCATCGATGCCGCAGTAAAACGCCCGCCATCCAGACCAGCAGAATAATACAACGGCTTAAATGCAGAACCCGGCTGAACACTTGCCTGAGTAGCGCGGATAAGCTGATTCGATTCATCAAACTTGGATCCGCCTACTATTGCCGTAATATAACCAGTTTCGTTTTCTATAGTGATAAGCGCGCCTTCTACAACATTTTGCTCTGTCGATTCCCTTAACTGCGCAAAACCAGGACCTGTAATATCTCTTAATTCATTTATACCAAAAGCCAGGCCAAGCATATCAACAATAGGGTTATGTAAACTTACATAACGGGAAACTGCCCTTGCCTGATTTTGTCCGGCAGTACCTTCGCGGACATCGGTTAAATCAAAAGCTAAAGTTAATAAATTGATAATTGGAGTATACATCCGGACTGCATGAACATTGCTTCGTCTGCTCAGCGCGGTATATTCCCTGTTACCCCTTTCCAGGCCTTCTGCCATAAATCTATCGGCAGCCTGCTGATGTTCCAAATTAAGGGTTGTATGTACAATATAACCATCGCGGAAATAATCCCTGCTTCCGTACATTAATGTTTCCAGTTCCCTGCGTACATACTCGCTGAACCACGGCGCTTTGTCCTCGCGGGTTAAATATGCAGAAAGCGGCGGCTGAGTCCAGTCAAAATTATCCCAATATTCATCATACGAAGCCTCTGCTTCTTCCTTGCTTACATAGCCGAACTGCACCATACGATCCAATACAAATTTCTGCCTGTTCATAGCAAGACTGGGATTCCTGATAGGATCGAACCGGTTAGGCCCAGAAAGCAAAACTGCCAAAACTGCAGATTCGGCAATGGTAACATCCCTCGAACTTTTTCTAAAGAAATACCTGCTCGCTGTCTCCACCCCAAAAGTATCAGGACCCATCGGCATATAGTTAAGATAAATTTCTAAAATTTCATTTTTTGTGTAACGGCGTTCCATTTGGAATGCCCACCATAATTCTTTTACTTTTCGTTTTATTGTTCTTTCTGACCGGTCGGTATGCAGCCAGCCTGCAACCTGCTGAGAAATTGTAGAGCCTCCGCCCATGCCCCTGCCGATAATCTGACCCCATACAGCGCGGCCGATGGCACGGATACTAAAACCGCGGTGGTTATAAAAGTCCGGATCTTCGCGGGCAAGAACCGCATGTATAAGATGCCTTGGCAGCTCGCCTAATGCAACAAGCTCGCGTTTTTCGTTGGAGGCAAACTCGGTTATAAGATTTCCATTAATGTCCAAAAGCCTAGTAGGCAGCGCAGGCGCCAATTCAGAAAAATTTTCATTATTTTTGATATTTGCAGTCATCGCCAGAGACAATCCAAGACCGATACCCAGCAATATCACAACAAAAATGGTAAATGCGGCAATTAACCTGACAACAAGGGCGGAAATAAAACCATTCCCACTAAAATAACCCATATATAAGAATATTATATCACATTAATTCAGTCAAGTGCCCGTTTAGTGTCATTCTGCTTTAAAAGCTGCTTTAATTTCCTTAATTCAAAGAAAATAAAGACTCCTGTAATGATAAAAGACAGAGCATCAGAAAACGGAGCTGCTGCAATTACTCCCCAAAGGCCGAAAAACCTGCCAAAAAGAAATATACAGGGAAACAGGATGATACATTGGCGCAGCATGGAAAGAAATACCGATATTTTCGGGCGTCCTGTAACTACAAAGAAATTTGTTGATACAATCTGAAAACCGGCAAGCGGAAGTATCATCATAATTATCCTCATGGCACGAGGCGTAAACTGCATAAGCGCAGGGCTTGCATCCGGCGCAAATAATTTTACCAATTGCACCGGAAATAACTGAACTATAAAAAACCCGGCAATACATATTAATGTTGCAGCAGTAATTGCGCCGGTATATGCGCGTAACACACGGTGATAATTTTTTGCCCCGTAATTATAACCCAGTATCGGCTGCGCTCCCTGATTAATTCCAAATACGGGCATTAAAATTAACATTGATATCGCTCCGACAATGCTTAACCCCGAAAGAGCAATATCACCGCCGTTTGAAACTCCCAAAGCGGCTTCTCCGTACCATCCTGCGCTTTTGATATTCAGGAATTGCGTTATGGAAAATAAAAACTGAAGCAAAGCCTGCGCCGATCCAAATGCCATTATCTGCCTAACAATGGAAATATCCGGTTTTAGATGCCGAATATCAAGTTTTACTACAGCTTTTTTGCTTAAAATAAATTTTAAAATATAAATTGTTGAACAAAACTGAGCAATGATTGTAGCCCATGCAGCTCCTTGTACTCCCCATTTAAACCACAAAATAAAAATAGCGTCAAAAATGATATTTAAAACCGCTCCCATTATCATTGCTTTCATGGTTACTGCAGGAAAACCCTGCGCTCTTGTACAATGAGACAAGCCGAAACTAATTAAAAAAAAGACAGTACCGTATAATGTTATGCGGAAATATTCTTTTGCATAATAAAGTGATTCGCTATTTTCATTGGGCCCAACAAGCTCCATTAACTGATCCAGAAAAACCAGTCCAAAAATTGTCATTAAAATACCGGCGCCTGTCAGCAGTAAAAAACAATGCGTTAGCGCATTTTCAGCTTCCGGTTTACGCCCCTGGCCAAGGCGCATGGAAATCATATTTGCTGTTCCAATTCCAAAAAGCATTGCAAACGCCATGCCGATTGTAAGAAACGGCAGAACAAGAGAAAGCCCGCCAAGCGCAAGTTCATTTACAGCATGTCCTACAAAGATACGATCAACAAAATTGTAAAGTGCATTAACAACCATTCCGGTTATTGCCGGTATGGAGAATTTAACAAGCAATTTACTGACTTTTTCTGTTCCAAGGCGGTTAGCCGCATCATTTTTCATTTTATTAATGCAGCCCAAATACGCAGTTCCTGGGAAGCCCAGTGAATAATTAAAAGACGAAGAACATCATAAACATTTAAATCTTCATCTAAAACCGCCTCGGAAAAAACTGATCTTATTATACTTCCGGCTCTGGAAAATTCATCCGGCAGTTCCTGTATCCAGCGCGACAATAATGTGCCGTTTTTATTTTTTGCATAGTCTTCCGCAGCATTCATAAAATTGTCAGCATATGAACTTACAACAGAAGCTGTAAATTTGGATTTCTTTTTACTCATTGCTTTTTTTACAAATTCAATGGCAGCTTCCGCTTCATCCATTGCCAATACTGCAACATGCGAGTTATTAACAGAATAACGCACCAGAATTTTGTAAAACTTTTTTTGTGTATCGATAATTGCAGCAATTGCCAGAATAACTTCGTCTCTTAAATACTGCGGCGGATTTTTTTTTCGCAGAATATCTAATAAAACATGAACAGATTCAGGTTTGTGATAAATCCCCAATGACTCAGCTCCCATTATCATTAACCTTGGATTCTGCGTATCTAAAATAATTTTTTCTACTTCCTCTCTAAAACCGTCATCTTTTAATTTTGCAAGCGCCATAACAGCTTCGCCTGCCAGCATATAATCGTCGGAAAAAGATAACCCGCGCAGTTTCGCAATAGCGGAGGTGCAATGATGATTCCCCAAAATACGCGCAGAAATATAAGCTGTAGTAAAAGGATTATTTTCAACATCGTCAAGCAGCGCTTTTTCTGCATTTTTATTTAACTTATGCAGTTTTTCCAGCGCTCTGATTGCTTCTACACGCGTTGCAAGTTTCGGCGAACGCGCGCGTTCCAATAGTCCGTCAGTTGCAAGATGAGACGGAGCATCATGAAGCGCGCCTATAAGCTGCGTTTCTTCGTGCGAGTCCTGCGCTTTATTAAGCTTATCCAGTATGCTAATCGCGCGAAGATCCCTAAAAGAAAAAATTACTTCCAGCGCATTTGTAAAAGAAAGCGATTCCAGCGGCTTCATTTTATGCTGTCTTGAAAGCGCAATACCTGCAAGAACAAACATAATAGAAAAAAGAATTTTAAAAGCAACAAAAGGAGAAAGTCCAAAGAAAAGCAGTAAATCTATAAAAAGCCCTGCAAGAAATGTACCTGTTGCGCCTGCCATCCCCAAAACAAAAAAATAAAGAATACCCATATCCATCATTTTTTCTGGCGGAACCAATCCAAGAAAATAGGTTTGCGCAATATTTTCCGATCCAAGAAAACCAAAACTAAGCATAAAAAACATGAATACAAGGAAAAGAATTGTTCCCGTAACATTTTCTGCAGCAGAATAGGGAATAACAATTACAGGAATTAAACAGAGAAACCCAATAATTACATTAACAAGAAAAAGCGGTTTTGCGCCGATTCTGTCTACAAGAAACTTTACTATTAAACCTGCCATTAAATGGCCAAGCCCGCCGAAAACAGCATAGAGCGAAATTAAACCGTCATTATGCTGAAATACTTCCCTTGCATAAACAATTACGAATGTTCTAGTTATTCCGGAAACCAGAACAATTATAAATAAAATAAAAAGAAAATGTTTTAAATGATCCTGAGAAAGCGCATCCTTAAAAATATCGATAAGCCTGGTTCCGTTTCCGCTGTTTTGTTTTGCAGGTTCAGGAACTTTTTTAATAATTGTTCCGCTTATAACGCCTGATATTACTCCAACACCCAATAAAACAGAAAAAATAAAAATCGGCGGTTCCATGCCAAGAATCATCGCAATTAAAAAGCTTCCGAACATTCCGATAGAACTGCTTATAATCTGAATCTGCGTCATGTAACTGCCGCGATCCGGGCCTGTTGCAAGAAGACTTAAAACAGGATTATTGCCTATCATTCCAATGCCGCGGATAAGATGAAAAAGCAGTACTCCCAAAAACACCATTAAAAGAGCAGTATTCCTGTGACCTGCATTATCAACAAAGGGAGCGGCAACAGCCAAAAGCATACAAAGAGACCTTGCGGTCCATGCAAAACTAAAAATACCAATAATGGAAAACCGCTTTGTAAATACTTTGCCAAGGGGCAGCATAAAAAGCGCAATATAAAAAGTAGAGCTCATAAGTCCGATAAAAGACGATGTTGCGCCAAGACGCAATGCAAAAAGAGTGATGATAATCCCTACCAGTAAATTCCAGGAGACAGCATTAAAAATATTAAAATAATTGTATGTATCCCGCGCCTTACTCAGGCGATAAGGAGATAATTCTGCTATCATGCTTTTAATCTATATTGCAATTTATTTAAAATCAAGGTATACCATAAAGCATGATAAAAGAGGCAATAATTCAGGCTGCCAAAAGAGAAAATCTATCCTTTGAATGCGCAGAATCAGTTATGAACGAAATTATGGAAGGCAAAGCCAGTGAAATTCAAATGGCAGCTTATCTTGCAGCCATGTCTGTAAAAGGTGAAACAATAGAAGAAATTACAGCATCTGCAACCGGCATGAGGAAACATTGCACAAAAATCCTGCACGATATTGATGCGCTGGAAATTGTAGGCACCGGCGGTGATCATTCCAATTCCTTCAATATATCTACTACTTCTGCGCTGGTAATTTCTGCAGCGGGAATTCCTGTTGCAAAACACGGCAATAGGGCATCATCCAGCAGAACAGGCTCTGCCGATGTGCTTGAAGCGCTTGGTGTTGATATCACTATCAAACCTGAACACAGCCTTTATCTTTTAAAAAACATTAATATTTGCTTTTTATTTGCGCAAAATTATCATATATCGATGAAATATGTCGCGCCTGTCCGCCGTGAACTTGGCATACGTACAATCTTTAATATTTTGGGGCCTTTGGTAAATCCGGCAGGCGCAAATATGGAACTTTTGGGCGTTTACGAACCGGAACTTATCGAACCAATGGCAAAAGTACTTTGCAACCTTGGCGTAAAAAGAGGCATGGTTGTTTACGGTCATGACGGGTTAGATGAAATTTCACTCGGCGCACCAACTACTGTCTGCGAATTACGAGACGGCTTTATAAAAAGTTATGAAATAACACCAGAACAATTTGGTTTTGAACGCTGTAAAAAAGAAGCGCTTTTGGGCGGCACACCTGCAGAAAATGCAGAGATAACAAGAAATATTTTAAACGGTAAAAAAGGTCCAAGGCGGAATGCAGTACTGTTAAATTCTGCTGCAGCAATTCATGTCGCCAAACCGGAAGTAGATATGCAGAATGCTGTAAAAATTGCCGCAGAAGTTATTGATTCCGGAAAAGCCGCAGAACAGTTAAAACAATTTGCGGCATTATCACAGCAGAAAGATTTAGTATGAAAAAACCGCCAGCGATACTTGGAAAGATAGCAGAAAGTACTTTTGCTCGTGTTTCAAAAGCAAAAGAAACCTTTTCCATAGAACAAATGCGCGATTCAGCGCTGGAGATAGCTGCTTCAGATTGCGCAAAACAAAAGCAGCAACAGAGTACCTTGTACCCTCTCCCTTTTGAAAAAGCTCTGTCTATTTCAGGGCTTTCGTTTATCTGCGAAGTAAAAAAAGCATCGCCTTCTAAAGGAATAATTGCAGAGCATTTCCCCTGGCTGGAAATTGCCAAAGAATACGAAGAAGGCGGGGCTGCTGCAATTTCTGTCTTAACAGAGCCTGAGTTCTTTCTTGGAAGCGAACAGTATTTGCGCGAAATTTCCGCTTCTGTTTCTATCCCCGCACTTAGAAAAGATTTTATTATAGACCCTTATCAGCTTTATGAAGCAAAAATATGGGGAGCAAAAGCCGCTCTTTTAATTTGCGCTTTATTAGACAAAGACACACTTAATTTATTTTTGACAATTGCAAAAACACTATATCTTGACTGCCTTGTAGAAGTTCACAGCGAAGAAGAAGTAAAAGAAGCTGTTGGCGAAGGAGCAAAAATAATCGGCATTAATAACCGCGACCTTACAACTTTTAATGTTGATACAGGATTAACAGCGCGTTTAAAAAAGCTAATACCTTCCGGCATTTTAACAGTTGCAGAAAGCGGAATAAATACTCCTGACGATATTCGAGAAATAAAGGAAACCGGCGTTGATGCTGTATTAATCGGCGAAAGTTTAATGCGGTCTTCAGACAAAAAGCAGTTTTTAAACGAGCTGAGGCTGTCATGTTTATAAAAATATGCGGTTTGTTCCGTGACGAAGACATAGATTTTATTAATGAAGCCCGCCCAAAATACGCAGGTTTTGTTTTTTCAAAAAGTCCGCGGCAGGTATCCACTGCCCTTGCCCAATATCTGCGTTTTCGGATTGCAGACGGAATAATTCCTGTTGGGGTTTTTGTAAATGCGCCGATTGCAATGATTACAGAATTATATCATAACGGTATTATTTCTATTGCTCAGCTTCACGGCAATGAAGACGAAAGTTATATCACCCAGCTTAAACGATTAAGCGTAACCAAAGTAAGACAAACAAGAATCCCAGAAATAAAAGTGATAAAAACACTAATTCCTTCTATGCCGGAGTGGAAAAAACAAATACCTGCCAGCGCTGATTATATTCTCCTTGATTCGGGCGCAGGTTCCGGAAAAGCTTTTAACTGGGAATCTCTTAAATCGGTTAAATTTGCCAAACCGTGGTTTTTGGCAGGCGGCATTAATATAAAAAATATTAAACAGGCAATGGAATTAAATCCATTTGCAGTTGATGTTAGCAGCGGCGCGGAAACAGACGGCATAAAGGATCATAAAAAAATATTAGACTTGGCTGCGGCAGTAAAAGGAAAAAACAAATGAGCGCATTCAATGGAAGATACGGAGATTTCGGCGGTCAATATATACCGGAAACATTAATGAACGAGATCATCAATCTGGAAAAGGCATATAATCATTATAAGGAAGATAATGATTTTAAAACAGAACTTAACTCTCTTTTAAATCAATATGCAGGACGTCCTTCGCTTTTGTATTATGCAGAAAAGATGACTAAAGATATTCGCTTGCAAAGCAGTGGCGGCGCAAAAATTTACCTAAAACGCGAAGATTTAAACCACACCGGCTCCCATAAAATTAACAATGTGCTTGGACAAGCCCTGCTTGCAAAAAAAATGGGCAAAACAAGAATTATTGCAGAAACAGGAGCCGGACAGCACGGAGTTGCATCTGCTACTGCGGCGGCTCTTTTGGGATTAGAATGTGAAATTTTTATGGGCAAAGAAGATACCGAACGCCAGGCGTTAAATGTTTACCGCATGGAATTGTTAGGTGCAAAAGTGCATCCTGTTTTGTCCGGTACTCAAACGCTTAAAGACGCAGTAAACGAAACAATGCGCGAATGGGTTAGCCGTGTTTTTGATACCCACTATGTGCTTGGTTCTGTTATGGGTCCTCATCCATTTCCAATGATTGTGCGCGATTTTCAAGCTGTTATCAGTAAAGAGGCAAGAGAACAGATTCTTGCTGCAGAAGGGAAACTTCCCGCAGCTGTAATTGCATGTGTCGGAGGCGGAAGCAATGCAATTGGAATGTTTTATAATTTTATTAATGACACTGGCGTACGTTTAATAGGCTGCGAGGCTGCAGGCGAAGGAATAAACACAGAAAAACATGCAGCTTCCATAACAAAAGGACAGGTTGGAATTTTTCATGGAATGAAATCTTACTTTTGCCAGAACGAAGAAGGGCAAATCGCGCCGGTACACTCAATTTCTGCAGGTCTGGATTATCCCGGTATTGGTCCTGAACATGCATGGCTTCATGACAGTAAACGCGCAGAGTATGTTCCTGTCTCCGATGAAGAAGCTGTCTGCGCTTTTGAATATCTATCTCGTACAGAAGGAATTATATGTGCAATAGAAAGCGCTCACGCAATTGCTCATGCACAGAAAATAGCAAAAGATTTTTCCTGCGATGAAAGCATTATTGTATGCCTTTCAGGCCGCGGCGATAAAGATGTTGCATCAATTGCACGTTACCGCGGGAGGTCATTCAATGAGTAGAATACAAAATGCATTCAAAAACGGCAAAGCGTTTATTGCTTTTATCACAGGCGGAGACCCCAACATAGAAAAAACAAAAGAGTTTGTACTGGAAATTATAAAAGCCGGCGCAGATTTGATAGAAATCGGTATCCCATTTTCTGATCCAATCGCAGAAGGCCCGGTGATTCAGGAAGCAAACACCAGAGCGCTTGCCGCCGGTACTACAGTAGAAAAATTATTTACCCTTGTTGCAGATTTACGAAAAGAAACACAGGTGCCGCTTGTATTTTTAACATATATTAATCCAGTTTTTTATTACGGCTATGATGCATTTTTTAAACGATGCGCAGATACAGGATTGGATGGAATTATTATTCCCGACATTCCATTCGAAGAACAGCCGCCGGTCAGAGAAGCGGCAAATAGGCACGGTATAGATATTATCTCGCTAATCGCGCCAACATCCGAAACCCGCATAAAAGAAATAGCAAAAAATGCAACAGGTTTTATTTATCTTGTTTCATCTATGGGAGTAACAGGCGTTAGAAGCGAAATTACAACAGACCTTGGCGCGATTACAACAGCGATAAAATCTGTAACAAACACACCTGTTGCTATTGGGTTTGGCATACACACAGCAGAGCAGGCGGCGCAAATGTCAAAAATAGCAGACGGTGTTATCGTTGGAAGCGCAATTGTAAAAATAATAGCACAATACGGAGAAAATGCCGCACCACATGTTAATAGTTATGTAAGTGAAATGAAAAACGCAATACTATAAACAAATGTGTCATTTTAAATATTCTCCTCATCTTTAAAACGGCTTATGTCAATTTCGTTGTTTTCTGCTAAGCGAAAAATAATAGAAATTATTTTTTGACATGCTTTTTCAACTTCTTCTATCGATATAGATTCTGTATTGTTCATTATTTGCGATCATATTTCCTCCTTAGTTTTTGAACAGATTACAGGGTTAAATATTTCTGCAGGTTGATTTATAAAAACCTTGATTACTTTCTTTAATTCCGATAAATCCTCTTTTGAAATATTTTCATTATAGGCAGTTTTTGCTTGTTGTATCGTAACATTTCTACAACCCAAAAATGCTTTACTATCTACGATAATTTCCTGAAAATATAAATGAACTTCAGCTTCACAAAAATCAGTAAATAATAAAAGCATTTTAGATTTGTTTTCTACAGGATTATAATGACGTTCAGCATAACTGCCAACGCAATTACAATGCTGTTGACCCCGAAGTTTAATCTCTGAAGCATATTC
>WQWU01000023.1 GCA_009785215.1 Treponema sp.
GTGAAGCGTTTTAGAGCTTTGCAGAATATTTCACAATTGAATCTTGCAAATAGCGCCGGACTTACACATAATTTTATTAATGATATAGAAAACGGCAAAAAAGGCATTTCTGCAAGAACGCTTGCCAAACTTTCGATCGCATTAAAGGTAGAGCCGTATCAACTTTTTCTGCCTGAAAATATACTTAATAACGATGCGATGAGTTATGTAAAATATTTTAATGACTCGCTTCATAAGTTTGTAAACGAACTTACCCAGCAATATATCGGCAATAATTAAAACAACAACTATTACAGCCGTAGCGAAGAGCACTGGTAGGTGACATACGGCTGAGGTAGATAAATGCCACGTCAAAACGTGTGTTGACAGATGTCAGCCGTCCGGAACCTGCTAGGGCTATGCGTTACGGCTGATATTTTTTTGGTTTTATATGTCAAATAGTGTCAACTAATCGAGCGTATCAAAAAAAAGCTGCTCAACCTGACGCTTTTTAGCAATCAGGCGAACAGCCTTTTTCAGAATCAAACTGTTACTTTTAGTTAGCAGCTCTGATTTCTAAATGCTGAATATCTACGTCCCAAGTGTTGTTATCGTTAACACAGCGAAGCTCGACTGAAACAGTTCTGCCTCCCTGGTTATGCGAAACAGTAATTGACTGATCCCTTACAGTTGTTCCGGCAAAGTTTAAGATGCCAACGGCTGTTCCGTTAACTCTAAGCTGAACCTGAGCTGTGTTATTATTGGTTGATCTTCCGCGAACTGTAAATGTGTGTCTGTTATTTGCAAAATATTGATTGTAGGAAATTCTGTCGTCATTTGCATAAAGTCTTACGCCGTTAAATGGTGAGCTTATGTTACCTGTGTATTGTCCGCCTTTTGTCATGCTCTGAGCTGTAACAGTTGTAACGCCATTATTAGTGGTTGTACCGCCGCCGTTGCTTGGAGGATTGTTATTTGCGGGAGGATTATTGTTTGCAGGAGGTGTTGTTGTTGTTCCGCTTCCGCCTAAAGTGGTGTTGCCGTATCTGAGTGTATAAGCAGTAATATTGTAAGTTCCGTTACTTGGAGCTTCCCAGCCTTCAACTTTAAGCATAACTTCTCTTAAGTTAGCGCTCATTCCGCCCCATCTTCTGTTCCATTCATTAAAGATTGATGTAACATCGATAGAACCGCTTGTTCTTCTTGACTGTCTTACTGCCCAATATTGTGTAAAATTGCCGCTTCCCTGTACGTGAGGGCCATTTACAGTTGTTCTATAAAGGTCGTATCCGTTAAATGTACCTGCAGATGTTCCTCCGGGTGGTCTAAAGTCTCCCCAGCTTTCTACAATGTAATACTCGATTAAAGGACTGCCCATAACCCAGCCGTAAACAGAAAGATAATTGTTCCTGTTGCCAGGGTTAAAATTATTTGCTGTATAATTAATTGTTATTTGTCCAACTTGAGTATGGTTTTGATTATTAAATCTTTTACCGACTCTTGCCAGGAAATTTCCATTTGGTCTTCCGGCATTCCATGATGCGCTGAATGTTCCGTTGTTGTTAACGGTCATTGTTCCATTGGAAACGCCGCTATTACTCTGCCAATACTCCCAATCCCAGCCATTGGTTGTTCCAGTTCTGTTTGATGTTACAGTAACATTCCTTGCACTTTCTTCTACGTCGTTTTCGAGCATGCCGTCAAGCTTGATGTCATCACATCCCATGAGAACAAGCCCTGCTACCAAAAGCATTGGTAACAGAATAATCCAGAAACTTTTTTTCATAATAATTCTCTATCCTCCACATTTTATTTTTGCATCCATACAGATGCTTAAATGAATTCTATCACGGGTTTTTAAATTCTGTCAAATTTTTTTTCGCAAAAAAGCGAAAATTTTGCAAATTTTTTTCAAAATTTCACGAAGCAGGTCAAAATTTGAAAATTTCGAAAAAAAACTGTGTTTTTTCGCCTTCATTGCTGAAATTTCATTTTTTTTAGGAAAAAATTTTAAAAATTTCAAAAAATTTCCGTAAAAATAAGGGTGAGATCAAAAAAAACTGTTAAATCAGGATAGTTTTTGCGATTTTTTCACTTTCGGTTTCGTCAACTAACGCTTTTATGATAGAAATAGCCCACTCGCCAGCCGTTCCTGCAGATTTACTCGTAATTATGCTGCCATCTATGACTACACGGTCTGGAAAATGAGTACCTAACGAACATTTTTCTTCAAAACCAGGGTAACAAGTGTACTTTTTGCCGGAAATTAGCCCTAACGGAGCGAGTACAATTACGGGAGAAGCGCATATTGCACAGATAAATTTGCCCGAAATTGCCATATTTTTTAAAAGTTCGCCTGTTTCCCTGGAGGCGGCAAGATTTTCTGCACCCGGAAGTCCGCCAGGAATAATTACAGCATCCCAATTATCGGCCTGTACGCCAAGGTCTGCCAGTGTCGTGTCTGCAATCAACTTGATTTTGCCCCACCTGCTGGTAACTGTTAAGCTGCCGGAAATGGAGGCAGTTGTCACTTCTATTCCCGCGCGGCAAAGGTAATCTATGGGGGTTATAGCTTCTACATCTTCAAAACCATCTGCAAGCAGAACAAGAGCTTTTTTATTCATTGGTTAATTTAGCGGTTGCGCCGTTCATCTTCAGATTTACATTCAATACACATTAGAGCGTAGGGAATAGCTTCCAAACGATCCTGGGGAATCCATTTGCCGCATTTAATACAATGACCGTATTTACCCTGTTTAATGCGTGTAATAGCAGATTCAATCATTTTAAGGCGTTTTAATTCCTGAGCGCCAATTGCTTCGATCATCTTTCTGTCGATATCATCAGAAGCTATGTCGGCAAGGTCTTTGGGTTCTACACCGCCCATTATTTCTTTGAAATCTTCACTACTGGCAACTAAATTATCTACAATTTCATTTCTTAAGACCACCAGAGCGGTTTCCATTTTTAAAAGGAAATCCTGATCAATTGGCTGGATTTTTTTCTTCTTTTTTGCTGGTGCAGCCATTGTACCCCTCCTTAGCTACAAGAGTTTGGAGTATTATAATATATTTTTCCAGCTTGTCAATTATTTTTTTTAGAGTATTTTGGAGTATATTTTCTGTAATTTGTATTTTTATCCTAATTTCAATATTGGGATAATAGGAGCTGTAAGCTCCAGCGCAGCAGGGAAGTCTTCCGGCTGTAAAAGGAAAGCCTCTCCGTCCATTTGGGCAAGAATTTCATGCTTGCCGGAAAATTCAACACGGTGAGCATTAAATAGGAAAGCATTAGGATTATTGGCATGTTTTCCCTTGGAAACCTGTCCTTTTATTATCAATTTATTTATTAGAGACATCTGTTTTACGCTGCATACATTATAATTGTTGGGAAGAATCTGTTTTTGCGAGCCGTAAGTCCGGTTTCCTGTCGCTCCCATTGCTAAAAGAAGGAATTTTTCATTCATGGTGAAAAGTTCCTGGTTTTTTTCATCAAGAGCCCTCAAGTTGATATAATCCACCTTATATGCTTTATCATAAACCAGAGCAGCCATATCGACCCAGAATCCGTAGGAATCGCCGGGTTTTTTTCTTTTCATTTCGTTGGTTTTATGGGTAACATATGCATCCAAACCGACAGAAAGGATATTAAAAGCCAGGAAAGGTCCTTTCCAGTTTGATGGTCCGTCTTTTGCAGTTATTAACTGTACTGCCCGGGCATACTCTATATGAGAAGGTTTAATAAGAAGATTCAGCGCATTTCCCAGATTTGGATGATCTGCGCCGTCATTACCAGTTCCCATTGGAAGCCTGAGTACTGCCATATTAGAGCGGACATGAGCAGGCGCATTATAGACAGAATAAAGCACTTCGCAGTGAGTTCCATCTCCGCCTGCGCTTATTATCAGATAAAAGGGAACAGGATCTTTTACCGCTCTTTCAATAAAACCCTTGGTTATTTCCCCTGCAGATCCTTTGCCTTCGGTAATATTTACAATTACATTCTTGTAAATTGCTCTTTGCTGGTTAGCCATGGCTTTCTTTTTGTATTCGTTAAGAATGTTAACACGGTTTTCCCATTTAGATTCAATTGCGAATCCTCCGGCAACAGGGTTTACAATAATCATGCAGCGAAGCGGACGATCTACCGATACCAAAGAGTGCTGGCAAATATCAGCAATTGCCTGTGCGAAAAAACAATCCATGTTTACAGTATAATGCATAACAGTAAAATTTGAAAGGTTTCCAGTATCATGATGCAAGCATCATCATGATGCAGGCATCATGACACTATTAAAAAAATTCCCTATAATTCGGTATTATGGCAAAATATCCTTTTGAAACAATCGAACCCAAGTGGCAGAAATACTGGGCAGAAAACAAGACATTTAAAGCAGAGGAAGATCCTGCTATTCCCAAAGACAAACGTTTGTACGTGCTTGATATGTTTCCGTATCCGTCTGCTTCCGGGCTCCATGTAGGACATCCGGAAGGATATACGGCTACTGACATTTACTGCCGTTATCTTCGCATGAACGGCTATAATGTTCTTCATCCCATGGGTTTTGATTCCTTCGGACTTCCTGCAGAAAATTATGCGATAAAAACTGGAACTCATCCCGCAGTTACTACAGCAGCAAATATCGATCATTTCCGTAAACAGATAAAAGCGCTTGGTTTTTCTTATGACTGGGATCGCGAAGTTGATACATCCGCAGAATGTTACTATCGCTGGACACAATGGATATTTTTAAAACTTTATGAAAAGGGTCTGGCTTACGAAGCGGAAAGCCCCATAAACTGGTGTCCGTCCTGTCTGACAGGTCTTGCCAACGAAGAAGTAAAAGACGGCCTTTGCGACCGCTGCGGCGAAAAAGTTACCCGCAAGCGGATACGTCAGTGGATACTCAAAATAACAGAATATGCCGAACGGCTGCTGGAAGACCTTGATACCCTGGATTGGCCGGAGCCTGTAAAACTTATGCAGCGCAACTGGATCGGCCGCAGCGAAGGCGCAAATGTGTTTTTTAAAATCGATGGTAATTCAGATTCGATAGAGATCTATACAACACGCCCTGACACCCTTTTTGGCGCAACATATATGGTACTTTCGCCTGAACATCCGCTTGTAGAAAAAATTACAACCCGGGAACAGAAACAGGCAGTAGCCGCGTATATTGAATCTGCAGCCAGAAAAAGCGATCTTGAACGTACAGACCTTGCAAAAGAAAAAACTGGCGTTTTCTGCGGTGCATATGCTATTAATCCTGTTAATGATCAAAAGATACCCATCTGGATAGCCGACTATGTTCTTATATCTTACGGAACCGGAGCTATCATGTCAGTTCCGGCGCATGATGAAAGAGACTGGGAATTTGCCAAAACATTCGGGCTTCCTATAATTCAGGTTGTCGCTGATAATTCTGGCGATACCGGCTCTTCCAGTGAACCTGCAGAATGTACAACAGGCGATGGTTATTCTGTAAACTCAGGTTTTATAACAGGGCTTCCTACTGCAGAAGCAAAAATAAAAATTACAACATGGCTGGAAGAAAAAAAACTTGGAAAAAAAGCTGTAAACTACAAATTGCGGGATTGGATATTCTCGCGCCAGCGGTACTGGGGCGAACCCATTCCAATTGTACACTGCGAAAAGTGCGGAATTGTACCATTGCCGGAAAGCGAATTGCCGTTAAAGCTGCCCGAAGTTAAATCCTATACGCCGACTGGTACAGGGGAGTCTCCGCTTGCCGGTATCGAAGAATGGGTAAATACTGTTTGCCCAAAGTGCAAAGGAAAAGCAAGAAGGGAAACAAATACAATGCCGCAATGGGCAGGTTCATGCTGGTATTATATCCGTTACCTTGATCCAAAAAATGACAAATTATTTGCAGCCAAAGATAAAATTGATTATTGGCTGCCTGTAGACCTTTATGTAGGCGGCGCAGAACATGCAGTTTTACACTTATTGTACAGCCGTTTTTGGCATAAAGTTTTGTACGACTTTGGTCTTGTTAATACAGTTGAACCATTCCAGCGGCTTATTAATCAGGGAATGATTCTGGGCGAAGACAATCAAAAAATGAGCAAAAGCCGAGGTAATGTTATTAACCCCGATGATGTAATAAAAGAGTACGGGGCAGATTCCATGCGTGTTTATGAAATGTTCATGGGGCCGCTGGAAGTTAGTAAGCCGTGGGTGACTGCAGGCCTTGTTGGAGTTTCGCGGTTCCTGGAACGGTTATGGGTTATGAGCGAAAAATGCAGTTCTGCGCCGCATGACCAGGCAGATAATGACCTTGTTAAACTTTTGCACCGGACAATTAAAAAGGTAAGCGAGGATACTAAATCCCTGAATTTTAATACAGCAATAAGCGCTATGATGATCTACTCCAACGAACTTGCAAAATTAACGGAAATCCCGCGTTTCTTGTGGGAACCGCTTGTTATTATGGCTGGTGCATATGCTCCTCATTTAGCGGAAGAACTCTGGGAAAAACTTGGAAACAAGGCATCTGTTTCAGGCTGTTCATGGCCTTTATATGATGAATCCTTAACGCGGTTTGATGAGGTTACTATAGTAGTCCAGGTAAATGGCAAAGTCCGTGATAAATTTACTGTTGCCGCCGGAACCAGTGCAGATGATTTGGAAAAAACGGCTCTGGCTATGGAAAGCATACAAAAATGGCTAACCGGGCAGACAATAAAAAAGATTGTAAGTATTCCAGATAAACTGGTTAATATTGTGATTTTATGCTAAAATAGTAATATGGCGTCTAAAAACGTGTTAAATGATCCATATTTCCGCGAAGACCCTGGAGCCGGAATACAGCGTGTATCGGTTCATGGGTTTGATCTGGAAAAAAACTTTTCCATATGGAAAGCCTGGCGTACAAACGACGGGCGGGTTCTTCCGAATGCAAACAGCGGTTATGAGCTTGTTAATGATCCGTTCGAAACTGGCAGTTTAATTAAACTTACCTCTTATTTTGATCCGTCTTTGGCTGGTAAAGCTTTTGGCGGATATGGCATGAGAGCATCAATTAATCCTGCTTTGGAAATTGATAATCAAACATTTGTAGAGTTTGATCTTTACTATCCAAAAAGCGCTGTTGGAAAATATATGAGATTTGAAATCTGGTCAACATCTACAGGAGGCGAAGGTTTCCAGGGTGAGGCTGGCTTTCCCGGTAATAACAGAACCCAGGTTTATATAAGGACATCGGACATTGAAAGTCTTGCGCAGATAAAACCTGAATGGATAGGGTTTCATAACGGCGAAACCTGGTATAAAAAAGCCATTTGTGCGATAACGCCTGTTTCATCGGGAAGCTGGGATTTTCTTAATATCGATTTACATACAGAGATGGGCATCAAACTTGAAAATGATCAGCTTTTAATCGGTAATATCCGGATTACAAAAGGAGACAAAAACGGCGTTCCGATACCCGATATTATAAATGAAAAAAATTATTCCGAAGTTGAACCTATCCGGAAAAAATATAATGCAGATAATGGTTATTTTTTAATGGGTACTGTCAGGCCAAGAACCAAAACATCTGCACAATTTGATGTAAATTCTTTAATGGGGTATCACTTTGAAATTATTGTAGATGAAAATAATTTAAAACCGGAATGTCATGTTAGGCCGCCTAAATGGCTCATGGAAGAATTTCCAAAATTTAAATTTAAATATGACGGCGAAGGTTCTGAATGGGATATTCCTACTCAGATATTTACTGCAATAAGGGATGCAGGTGATTATAAAATACATGGTCACTGTCTTGCGTGGATTAATCAGTCTCCTCCATGGATGAGGCAGATATTGCCTGAAAATGTAACATCGATGCAGTGGAATTCAGACGGTTTATATTTTACCGGCGGCACAAATGCAATAGGGCCGTATTTAAAGGTTAATAAAAATACTGCAAGGCGCATTTATTTTAACCATATACTTTATGAAATGCGGCATTTAATGTCTACAGATGAAAGATACGGTTCAAGTAAGGAACGCGGTATAATTCCGTTCCATTCATTCGATATTGCCAATGTAGAAATACATGAAAGCCGCCACAGCACAATTACCAAAGAGCATCCCAATGAATGGAAAGCTGCGCTTAGGCACGTTTCATGGCTTATGGCAATGTCAGATAACGAAATCGGAGACATAAGGCAGAATTACATTTACCTGCTTTATAAATTTGCGCATATTGCCGTTCCCAATGCGCAGATGGCGGAAAAATACAAAGCCGGGTATAACGATCCGGAAATTGTTCCTGAATATATGAAGCTGGATAATCATGATGATAACGGTTGTATCGATGCCTTTGTTCTGGAAAAACAGCCCATACTTGTTTACAACGATTACGAAATTAATGTTTGGTCAAAAATGAAAGTTGCCTACAACATGATCACAGAAGTTAACACAGCATGGAGAACAGATCCGCTGTATGACGGCAGAAACCTGATTGAATGTATGGGTATTCAGGGTCATAGTGTTGTTAATCCGACTATTGCAAGCCAGAATCAGCGTTCGGTTGCGCTGCTTGCAGACCTTATCGAAGACGGATTACTGGATTCAATCTGCTATTCAGAACTTGATATAAAGCAGCCGGACGGCGCTCCCGGCGGCGAAGCTCTTGCACCCTCTGTTTTGAATCAGAAACAGGCGGATGCAATCGGGTATCAGTATGCTCTTTTCTTTAAAATATTCGAAAAATACAAAAAATATATTGACCATGTAATTATCTGGAGCCCCTTTGGTTCAAGCTGGATGAATAGTTATGTGTTTTTTGATCATGAACAAAATGCAAGCCAGGCTTATTATGCAATAATGGAACCGGATAAATTTATCCAGGGGCATTCTTATCTGGATGAATATTTTGAAGGCGAATACGAAAGAATAAAAGCCGATCCTAAACCCGAAGTATAAAAAAAGCTGCCCAATCTGACCGCTTTTAAGCGATCAGGCGGACAGCCCTTTTTGCAGTTAACTAATAAATTAATTAGTTAGTATTTCTCGCTGATGTAATAAGTGCGCCGAGTACCATTAAGTGTGTTGCAACTGTTGCTAAGTACGTAAGACCAAACTGGTTGAAGTCTTTAAATAATCCAATAACATCAACAATAACAATGAAGACTGCATACACGATAATTACGATTAACATCAATAATTCGATTCTTGGAATTGCAATCTTAAATAATTTCAGTAATAATAATGCACCTGCGATTACTCCAATGACTGCTAAAACGATGGTGAAAATAGGACCAAGTCCACTACTACTTGTTCCAAAAATCGCTACAGACATGTCGTTAAAGTCGCCTTTTTTGTCAAAACCCAATATCCCGTTTACAAAAAGATACAGGGCAGCCGCGATGTACAGTAAAAAATTACCAATTCTATCCATAAATTAAATCCTCCTGCCTTATTATACACTATTGCTGTTATATTGTAAGTAGGCGAAAAGTGTGATATAATCATTTTGTGAACACAGCTTTAACAACAGAAAAATTAGACACTTTTTTTAAAAGTTTTCTTGATCTAGATGGCTTGGCGTCTGCAGACAGTTCTTTAAACGGAATTCAGGTTGATAATGACGGCGCCCCTGTAAAAAAAATAGCCTTTGCTGTTGATGCAGCCATGGAAACATTTGAACAGGCAGCGGCTTTAGGCGCCGGTATGGTTTTTGTTCATCATGGGCTTTTTTGGGGTGCGCCGCTTAGGATAGCGGGAAATTTGCGGAAACGCATTAATTTCCTTTTAAAACATAATATTTGTTTGTATGCAGTGCATCTGCCTTTGGATCAGCACCCAAAGTTCGGGAACAATGCTGTTTTGGCAGAGCTTTTAGGGCTGGAAAATATCGAGCCTTTCGGCGCATATCACGGCAAAAAAATCGGTTACAAGGGAACTTTCCCCAAACCTGTAACGATAGACGAAGTTGTAAAAAAAATCAGTTTTAACGGAAGACCGCCTGCTGGTTTTTTCCCTTTCGGAAAAAAAGAGTGCGCAACTGCAGCAATAATGTCAGGCGGTGCTGCGGACAGCGCAAGGGATGCTTTGGAAGACGGCGTAGATTTGTTTGTTACAGGCGAACCCTCGCATAGTATTTATCATGACTGTCTGGAAGGAAAAATGAATATGGTCGCAGGCGGTCATTATTCAACCGAGGTTTGGGGGCTTCAGGCTGTCATGAATCATTGTAAAACAGAGCTTGGTTTGGATGCCGAATTTCTGGATATTCCTACCGGATTATAATATTTTATTTGGAGTAAATAAATGAAAATTTTTTCTAAAGAGATTTTTACCAAAGATTGTTTTCAAAAGCATAAGGTTTTGCCGTTGTCGCTTACTGCTTTTGTAATTCTTCTGGATCAGATTACCAAGGCAATTATTGTTTTATTAAAACCGGATTTTGGGTTAATAAAAGATGTATTTGATAACGGCTTTTTATGGATTTGGCATGTACGGAACAAAGCCATCGCTTTCAGCATCGGCGAAAACCTGCCGGAGGTAATTAAACCTGTCCTTTTTATTATTGTTCCCATTTTGGTTTTGGTTTTTCTCATATGGTATTATTTTAGATCCGAAGAATTTACGCAATTACAGCGTTGGGCTGCAGCAGGTATTATAGGCGGCGGTCTTGGTAATATAACAGACAGGATTTTCAGGCCGGATGGAGTAGTAGATTTTATCAGCGTAAACTTTTACGGTTTTCTTGGGTTTGACCGCTGGCCTACTTTTAATGTCGCAGATTCTTCTGTTGTTGTTTGCTGTATAATACTGCTTGTCTCCATGTTTATTCCCGAAAAAAAATCTTTGGCAAAGGAAGAGATAAATGAATAAAAAAGTAAACACCTTATTATTTATTCTTGGAGCTACTTTTTTTAATGTTATAATTGCCGTAATCAGCTTTATATTGCTGTTAATTCTTTATGCGTCTTTTATTGTTCCAAGGTTATCCGGCGGAGCTCAATCATGGGCTTTTTCACTTATATTTTTGTCTTCCATAGCTATTTCCATTTTAGTTTACCGCATAGCGCTTAAATTCCTGCTTGCCAGGATAAATGTAGAAAAATATTTTGATCCTCTTTTTGTCAGAAGGAATATAAAAAAACCGCCTTCACGGCCTGAATAATTGTACAAAGCGCTCAGGTGAAATATCTACAGCGCCGAAACCGGTTTTATAATCCAGAGGCATTCCAAGATCAAAAAAAGAAAAACCGTTTTCTTTAAGATAATAAGCAGTTAATATGATCTGGACAGTTCCGGCATTATCTTCATCGTAAAACCCGGAATAACTGGTATAAACTTTCCCGCAGACTACGCCGAATTCTCCTGCGGCAAATTTGCCGTTCCGGTATAGCGCAAAAGAAAAAGGATAGGGTTTTGAACAGGGAACGAGGGGCGAATTATGAGATATGTCAGATATTTCTCTGATTTTTTTTATATTTTCCACCAAAGGAGGGGTAAGCCAGTCACAGCCGTGTTTTTCTACACATCGATCTATTATATAATCAAAATCAGCATTAGCTCTTAATTCATAACGGTTTAACAGCCGTCGTATCGATTTTTTAACATGAAGATTTTCAAAAAACAGGGCAGATCTTACCAGGTGCAGTTTTGGTAAAAGAATGTAAAACGGGTCTTCGTCCTCCTGTGCCATGTTCATGGACATAACCAGAAACCCTGCTTCCATCAGATTTGCTATAAAATCGGGGTTAAAATCTCCGGCTAGACAAAATTCTTCGTTGTAGTTTGATGCCAGCATTGCATCTACGACCTTATGGCAATCGTCCTCCGGTGATATATATATGTATCCGGACGTATATTTTAACTCCATTCGTTAATACCTCATTAATATTTAAAGAGCCGGGCTATTGACCATTTTTCATGTTTATTTTAAACTAAAAATCGGTTTTTGTATTAAAAGAAACTTGATTTGCTAAAGCAAATCTTAGATATATAGGAGAAGATACCATGAAACGCACTTATCAACCCAGTAAAGTAAAGAGGAACCGTAAATTTGGGTTCCGTGCCCGCATGAAGACCAGGGGCGGACGGCTTGTATTAAAACGCAGAAGGGCAAAAGGACGCATAAAACTATCGGTTTCAGACGAGAAAAAGCCTTATTAAAAATGAATTGGCTTGTTATGCAAGCCTGGGCTCTTTGCGCTTTAGGCGGGAAGAGCATTTAAAGAGAAAGAAGGAGATTCGGGAGGTTTTTGGCAGGGGAAAACGGTACAGTTGTCAGGGAGCTAAACTTTTTGTTTTAAAGAATAACCTGTCATATAACCGTATTTGTTTTACTTTTTCCAAATCATTTGGGAATGCTGTTTCCAGAAATCGAGCCAAACGCCTTGGCCGTGAAGCCTACAGGCTGATAAAAGCCGGACTTGCAGGGGGATACGATTTAATTTATCTGGCCTATCCGGAAGATAAAAAGTCAACTTTTTCAGGCAAAAACGGACAACTTAAATTTCTTTTTACAAGAGCTGGTTTAATAAAATGAAGTATATAGCGCTTATTATTATTCGATTTTATCAATATGTTATTTCTCCGCATTTTCCGCCGGCTTGCAGGTATTATCCAAGCTGTTCGGTTTATGCTTACGAAGCTATCGGCAGGTTTGGGTTTTTGCATGGTTCTTTTTTGGCTGTAAAACGGATTTTGCGCTGTCATCCTTTTTATCGCGGCGGTTATGACCCTGTTCCCGAACAGACTGTTCCTGAACAGACTGTTCATGGATTTAGATTAACAGAAAATTTATTGCTAAGGAAATAAAATGGAAAGAAATACAATCATTGCTATAGTGTTATCCTGTGTTGTGCTGATTGCTTCATTTATGTATCAGAGTTATAGAATGACGCAGATTCAGGAAGCGCAGGCGAATGCAGCCGAATCAAACATTTCATCTGTTCAGGATGTATTGCAGGATTCACCTGCTGCGCAGGATGGGAACCTGTCCGGCAGCCGCCAGTCTGACATTGATACCCGTCAGGCGGAAATATTAGCGGCTGAACTTCGTCAGGAAGAACTCAGGCAGGCGGAGCTTCGTAATGCCGCCGCACTAGAAGCGCAGATACCTTTACAGGATGTTATCATAGATACTGATTTATTTACTGTTACCCTTACTAATATGGGCGGCGATATTACTTCTTTTAAATGGAAAGATGTCAGAAATAATACTAATGTAGAATTAATTTTAACAGGCGCGATGGATGCGTCGATGCAAGCATCAGGGATGCAAGTTTCACGGGCTTTTTCTATCGCTTTTGGCGATCACAATGCAGAGCCAATTTCTTCCAACTTTAATGTAAACCGTTTATCAAATTATTCTGTAGAATTTTACCGTGATTTTTCTTCGCCTGCTGCAAATGCAGGTACAGACGGAAGATTCCGTTTAACAAAACGTTATGATTTTATACCAAATGAATATATGTTCAGATTAACAGTAATTCTGGACGGCGGGTTCTCTGTTCCCGGATTTAATTTTGCAGGCAATGCCTATACATTGTCTTTTGGCCCTCAGATTGGCCCCAGTTTTATAAAACTTGATAACCTGTACGATTACCGTCATTATTTTACATTTACTAACGGCAAACGCAGAAATGCAAAAGTTAATGACATTATAGATAATCGTCCGGCATGGGCTGCAATCTCCGGCAAATACTTTGTTTTTATTGCAAGACCTTTGCTTGCACAGTACAGTTTTAATTTTTCAGAAAAAGCCGAACCCGGACTTGTTTCCGCTTCCCGGCTGAATATAATAAGACCTTCTGCCAATGTGTCAAAAGTAGAAGATGTTTATCAATTTTATTTGGGGCCGAAAACCCAGGAAACACTGGCTGTCTATAATACCGGCAGAAATGAATTCGGCATAAGCGATGCCAATATGGTAGAAGCCGCAAGCGCCCGCGGATTCTGGGGAATTTTCTCTCCGCTGGAAAGAATCTTAAAATGGTTTTTACTTTTCTTTTATGGAATTGTTCATAACTACGGTATTGCAATTATTCTGCTTACATTGTTAATTAAGATTCTTTTCTTCCCGTTAACAAAAAAAGGATCCGAAGCTACATTGCGGATGCAGGCGCTTGCTCCCAAGATTAAGGAAATTCAGGAAAAGTACAAAAGTGATCCGCAGAAGCTGCGCGTAGAAATGGGAAAATTTTATCAGCAGGAAGGTTATAATCCAATTTCCGGATGCCTCCCCATGCTGCTCCAGCTTCCAATATTTATTTCCATGTATCAGTTATTTAACAATCATTTCGATTTACGCGGAGCAGGATTTATTCCCGGGTGGATTCCGGATTTATCTGTGCCGGAATATATCGTGCAATTTGATAGTTTCACCGTGCCGATTTTTGGATGGACAGCGTTAAGGGCATTGCCGTTTATCTATGTAGCATCCCAATTGCTTTACGGTAAAGTAACGCAAATGCCGGGGCAGCAGTCGAATACCCAAATGAAGATGATGTTATATGTTATGCCTATAATCTTCTTTTTCATTTTATATGATGTTCCGTCCGGACTGCTGATATACTGGATTTTCTCCAATATTCTTACGCTTGTTCAGCAGCTGATTATAAACAGATTTGTTATGGCAAAACGCGCGGCATTAGCGCAAGAGCAGGCACAATTAGCGCCGGAGCCGAAGATAGCCCCGGGCAAAAAGAAAAAGAAAAAATTTTAGTTCTTAAGGAGATATAATAGATGGAATTTGAATTTGAAGGCCGTACAGAAAAAGAGGCAATTGACAGGGCGGCAGGTGAATTAGGTCTTGAAAAAGACGATTTTGATGTTGAAATTCTTGAAACGCAAAAAAGCAGTTTGTTCAAGAAAG
The DNA here is from genome assembly GCA_009785215.1 of Treponema sp. GTDB lineage: Bacteria > Spirochaetota > Spirochaetia > Treponematales > Breznakiellaceae > WQXQ01. The sequence continues at coordinate 14,822 of WQWU01000023.1, forward strand.
GTTTAGTACGCATAAGAGTGCATGTTGGCAATTTTGGGAATTTTTCTAAACCTTCTGCGGCTCCGGCAGAAAGCGGTTTTTCCGGCGGAAAGGAAAGAAACCGGCAAAATACCGGACGGGCATATAACGATGGTAATCGTAACAACAGTTATCGTAATGATGGTAATCGCAGCGATGCCAATCGCAGCGATGCCAATCGCAGCGATGCCAATCGTAACGATGCCAATCGTACAGTTCTTGTTCCGCAGGATGAATTCGAAGAAAAAATGGTCGAGTTTACAACCGGCGTAATTGAGCGTATGGGATATTCCGGCAAGGTCTCAATTTTATTCAGAGAAAAAAACAAACTTGGAATTAAAATCGATTCCAGCCATTCATCGATACTTATTGGCAAAAAAGGCAAAAACCTTGATGCATTGCAATTGCTTTTAAATATTTATGCAGGAAGACTTGGCAGGGAAGATACACGCGTAATTTTAGATACAGAAAATTACCGCATCCGCCGCGAAGAATCTCTTGTGCGCCTTGCTTACAATGTGGCGGAAAAAGTCCGCGAAACCCGTAATTCTGTTTTACTGGAACCAATGAATCCCTTTGACAGATGGTTAATCCACACAACATTAAATGATATCGGCGATATTGAAACCAAAAGCGAAGGAGATGGTTTATATAAGCAGGTACGTGTGTTTTATAAAGGGCTGAAATGAGAAAAGACCTCTCGCAGAGACGCGGAGGCGTAACATTCCTATGGAATGTAGAGAACGCAGAGGTAAGAGTAAGGTTTTGATTATGAAAACTGGCTATATATTAACAGTTATGTTGACACTTGTTACAACTGGTGCGTTTGCGGTGCCGTTGGAGACCCTTGTTTCCGCTGATACTGCAGCGCGGCTAAGGGCGAGTGATGAGCTTATTCTGGAAACCCAGTTAAGAAATCCTTCGCTTAGATTATTGCCGCAGAATGCCGAACTTAGGCAGTTTGTAAATACGGCTTCACAATCTCTAAACCCTGGAATGATGGTAGAAGCCCTTTATTTATACAGAAAACCTGCCGGTTTTCATACTTCGGCAAGCAATTGGGATGAAGGTCAGAAACTGCGGATTTTTAATCAATTAACAGCAATTAGCACCCTTGCAGGTATTCAATACTATTCATCCAGCCGAGGCGTCATGCGTACCTTTTATGAAAGCTCCGGTGTCATTGATAGCGCAACAAACAGAAACCCTTTGCCCGATCCGGTTTTTACCCAGATTCCGTTAATGCTGTCCTTGCACGCCCGACAGAAAGACCTAACCTTTGGTGATAATATTTATAATTACAATTATGTTAATACAAGAGATGCCCTGTTTTTTTCGCAGGAAAATGTTACCGCTTTATCTTATGGTATTATTCCTGCAATAGGAAGGGGAAATTTAAGATCGATTATATCGATATTTGACTGCGGGGATTCAATATTAGTGTATGCTGTTTCCATGGCAAGGGCTTCAACATTACCCGGAATGGGGGATAGAATCAGCAATTCTTTTGGAAACAGAGCAGATGCCGTGTTAAAATGGCTTTCTGGCAGGCTAAATAATGAAGTTTTTGGCAGAATTTAAAGATTCCAAGCGGAATTAACAATAATTTCATTTCCATATTACTCGGAATATGCTATAATTATAGAACATAAGTATTTTTGCCGAGACTTATAAAAGGAATTTTTAAGGGTGGTTTTAAAATGAGGTTATTTACCAGATCTGACTTTGACGGCCTGGCTTGCGGAGCGCTTTTATCATATCTAGGGCTTATTGATGAGTGGAAATTTGTTCATCCAAAAGATATTCAGGATGGATTGGTAGAAGCAACCGATAACGATATTCTGGCTAATATTCCCTATATAAAAGGCTGTAAACTTTGGTTCGATCATCATTCCAGCGAATCTGAACGGCTGGGAGCAGGCGCTTATTTTGAAGGTGTCTCTAAAGCCGCTCCAAGCTGCGCCAGAGTAGTATATGATTATTACGGCGGAGATGCAAAGTTAGGCAAATTTGCAGAAATGATCCATTTTGTGGATAAGGTAGATTCCGGCGACTTAACATCGGAAGAAATCCTTGACCCAAGAGGCTGGGTACTTTTAGGATTTATAATGGATCCGCGCACTGGTCTTGGACGTTTCCGCAATTTTACAATCAGTAATTACGATTTAATGATGAATCTTTCCAAAGCATGCGCAGAAAAATCAATTTATGATATTCTGGCGATGCCGGATGTTAAAGAACGCCTTGATTTTTACTATCAGCAGAAAGACCTTTTTGCAGAAATGGTAAAAAGTCATGCAAAAGTTGATAATAACGTAATAATGGTAGACCTGCGGGATGTAGAAACCATCTATGCAGGGAATAGATTTGTTATTTATACCTTATATCCCGGCCAGAATATCTCTGTTTGGGTTGTAGACGGCAGAAATAAATCAAATGTTGCGATAACTGTAGGGCATAGTATTATTAATCGTACTTCTAATGTTGATGTCGGCTCATTATTGTTATTTTACGGCGGCGGCGGACATAAACAAGTTGGTACATGTCAGGTTTCTTATGACGATTCAGACAGGATTATTTCTGAGATAATGGAGAAGGTCAAAGGCTAGGTTTAATACCTTGTATAAAATTGGAAAAATTGTATAATATTTTGATATGTCGGGAAAAGAAACGGTTATTTTACTTTCCAGAATATTAACACAGGAAAGTGTCAAAGGCAATAATCAAAGATATATCGATATAATCCTGCAGGAAGAGATCCCTGTTTTATGCATAAATCATGAATCTCAGAAGAAAAGGCTTATGCCTTTTAAGGTTCTATTTGATAATCACGAGGATTTCTGGCATAAAAAGGGAAGCTGGGCTTATTATTTTACCGGCGAAGGTTATAAAAAGCTAAAAGGTAAATTGTTTCTAAAGCAAAATAACTTTGAAAAACCCGAACCCTCTCCGGAAGAAAAAAAAGAAAATGAAATTATCGAAAAACACGGAGTCGAAGTAGGGTACGGCAGTGAATATCAGACTTTCGCTGAAATGCCCAATGAAAAAAAGATTGAATGGCTTAACAATGATAAAAAGCGCCTTAACGATATTCTTTCGCAGAAATATAAAAACGACGCCGAAGTTACAGAAGCCCTTGTAGAAACAACAAAAGATGCCGCATATATTAACCATGCTACTCTGGAAGAAGCGCTTTTTCTTGCAGATGACGAAGCAAAAAAACTGACACAGGATCTTGTAGATACAACACATGATATGATAAGGGCATCCGCTTTGCTTATATCAGAAAATATTTTCAGCAATGAATTGATGAATACGCTTGTAGAAAAATCCAATGGTACGATTATCCAGCATATGACGCGCGTATATCTTAACGGAATAGCTTTTCTTTCCTATTATAACAATCTTGTTTCTACATCCAGCGCTATTCAAAAATTGCGCATTAAATTTGCATCGGAATACCGTAAATTTTATCATGAACTTCTTCCTCATTTAGATATAGATGATGTTGTTCTGGAACGTGTTTTCTACGGCGGAATGAGAGCTATTCCTACAGACCTATATTTTAAGTGGGCTGTCGGGTTTTTAATTCATGATATTGGCAAGGCAGGCGCCGTTGAGTATCACGAAGGTGAAGCAAGTTATGATCGCAAAATAGTTATAGATCATGTTAAGCAGGGTTATAAATCGATTATGACCAAAACAAATTATCCTATGGAAGCAAGTTTGATAACCGGGTATCATCATGAATATTACGGCGATGCCGATGGTTATGGATATTTCCGCGCTTATCTTGCACAGTATAAAAAACAAAATCCGGATGCAAAACAGGATTATTGCATAACATACGAACTGGAACCAATTTTAGACTATCAGGCTATGGCTTATTTTCCTGCAAAAGTGCTGGAAATTATCGATATATATGACAGTGTTACAGACCCTCACCGAGTTTACCGTAAATCCATGACACCGGAAGAAGCTCTTACCATGATGAAAGAACAATTTGTTGTTAAACACCATAAAATAGATTCTATTCTTTTTGACATCTTTGCAATGTACATAAGAGAAAAAGAAAAAGTAAACAAGAAACGCTAGTGTCCTGTAATATTTATTTTTTATCTCGCAGAGACGCAGAGGCGCGGGGAACGCAGAGAAGAGGTTATGTTTTTAATTTTATAGATCATTTACAGTCCTAATTATTCCGTCTTTCATTAATCCAGCTCCAAAATTTAAGATGTAGCCAAGTTTTGTGTTTGTTAATTTTAAGTATGTTAGCAATTGTTTTTTGTGAGCATCAGATATTTTTTCTATGGATTTTAATTCAATAATTACTTTGCCATTTACAAACAGATCAACCCTGAAACCTTCATCAAAACGCTCGCCTTCAAACTCTATTGGAATTGACACTTGTCTTTGAACAGATAATCCTTTTTTGGATAACATCTTCATCAGTATTACTTCATACACACTTTCAAGTAAACCAGAGCCAAGTGTTTTATGCAAATTAACAGCGGTTTCAATAATTATATCACCAATTTCATTTTCTTTCATTTTTTCATTCCTTATCTTTAATAAAAAACTTATTTTCTCCTCCGTGATCTCTGCGCCCCCGCGTCTCTGCGAGAGCTCTTTTCTTAAAAACTCTTTTAAAAAACTCTGCGCCCCTGCGCCCCGCGAGAACTTTTCTCTAAAAATTCTTTTTAAAATTTCCTACGCCGCTATGAAACAAAGTGTTGTTTTAGGAAATCCAGGTCAAGCTCAGGATAAACAGGGAAGCGTTCCATTAATGATTTAACCCGCGCCTGAACATCGTTTTTTACGGTTTCATCTATAATGTACTTTGCCTTGCTGTTTTTAGACGGCTCATTTTTTGTTTTTGCCTGTGTTGTACCCTTAATTACTGCGGCAATAAGCTTTCCAAGTTCTTCCATTTCTTCTTTGCCCATGCCAAGCGTAGTTACTGCGGCAGTTCCCGCTCTAATTCCTGATGTATACCAGGGGCCGTTGGGATCACGCGGCAGGCTGTTGCGGTTTAGTGTTATGTGACATTCCTGCAGTGCGCTTTCCGCCTGCCTGCCTGTAATGCCCGCTTTATGAACATTTACCAAAAGCAGATGATTGTCTGTTCCGCCTGTTAAAACTTCCAGGCCGTTTTTAATACATGAATCTGCAAGCGCTTTGCAGTTATCTACAACTTTTTGCGCATACTGTTTAAAATCCAACGATGCAGCTTCGCGGAAAGCGACAGCTTTTGCGGCAATCACATGAGGAAGCGGGCCGCCCATGGTTAACGGACAGCCTTTGTCCAATGATTCTGCAAATTCTTTTGTGCTTAATACAAGCCCCGCGCGGGGGCCACGAAGCGTTTTGTGAGTTGTGCTTGTTACAACATGAGCCCACGGAACAGGATCGTATTCGCCTGTAAAAACTTTTCCCGCAACAAGACCTGCAAAGTGCGCCATATCTACCATAAATACAGCGTTAATTTTATCGGCAATTTCTCTTAAACGTTTAAAATTAATTTTTCTTGGATATGCGGAATAACCAGTTAATAAAATTAACGGACGTAATTCCAATGCCTGTTTTTCGATTTCGTCATAATCAAGAAGCCCGTCTTTTTCAGAAACCGAATAACTGTAAACATCAAACATATGGCTGGAAATATTGTAGCGGTAACCGTGAGTTAAATGGCCGCCCGAATAATAATCCAATGTTAACAAACGCTGATTCCCCATAGAAGTTTTTAATTCTTTCCATTGATCATCTGTTAAATTATATAGATTTGTCTGCCCCCATTTTTCCAATGCCGGGTTTTCTATTCTTGTATTGATAATTGCCCAGTATGCAAGAAGATTTGCATCCGAGCCGCAGTGTGTTTGCACGTTTGCATATTCAGCGCCGAAAAGTTTGCACGCTTCTTCTGCAGCCAATGTTTCTATGGCATCGACATTTTCTGTTCCGCCGTAAAACCGGTGATACGGCATACCCTCGGCATATTTGTCCGTTAAAAGGTTGCCCATTGCAAGCTGAACTGCCATGGAGCAGTAATTTTCGCTTGCAATTAATTTTACCCGTTTACGCTGATTTTCCAGTTCCTTTACAATTGATGAAGCAATTTCAGGCGTAACTTTGGAAATTTCGGATAAACTGCAGATATAAGCCAGCAGATTTGTGTCGATTTTTTCCGGCGATGTACCGCCGTTCATGGCGGCTGAAATGTATGCCGCAACCGGGTTTGTTTTCATAATGTAATATAACATTTTTATTGTATCTGTCAACAGTGAATCTGGTCAATTTTTTATAGTCATAAATTAAAAATAATGTTATCATATATGCAGGTATGAATAAAAAAACAAAAATAAATTTAATTTTTATCAGGGCTTTTTTTGCTCTGTTCTTTTTGGCGGTTCCAGCATTTCTGCAGGCGTCTACAGCCGGAGAAATTGAAACGCTTTTAAATTCAAAAACAATTTCTTATGCGCAGGCTTCCCGCTTTGTACTGGAAGCGGCTGGTGTATTTGTTACTGCAAATAACGAGGAAGCTTTTAATTACGCAGTTCAGCAGAATTGGCTGCCGGAAAATACCGCTTCCGGCGATACTGCCCGTCTTGATCATGTCTCGCTTTTAATAATGGGTTCCTTTGATATAAAAGGCGGAATAATGTATTCATTTTTCAGGAATTCTCATTATGCCTACCGCGAGCTGGCTTACCTGAATATTATCCAGAGCCGCTCTGATCCCATGATGCTGGTATCCGGCGAGAATCTGCTTTTGTACATTAACAGGATACTAACTCAGCAGGAAGCGCAAGTTTTAGCAGCTAACAGGCGCGCTGAAAATACAGTATTGGAGTAAAAAATGAAAAAGCTCTGCCAAAAAATAATTACAATAGTGTTTGTTTTTTTTATGCAGGCATTTATGCCGGCGTTTCTTCCGGCGTATGACTTTGGTCTTGTAACAAATATAAATACCGGATTCGGCAATTCTATTTATGAAGATAATGACTTTGATTTTGATTTAACACTTTGGCCGCGCTTTTCTTTTTTAATAGGCGATGATAGCGGGTTCATTGCAACTGCGGGGTTATCGTTCGGTGTTGATGATAATAATGATTTTTCCTTTGTACCGGAACTTCTTCATACCGAATTTTACAAACGTTTTGGAGTATCAGAAATAAAGGCTGGGCGTTTTAGTTATACAGACCCGCTGTCGTTTATTGTATCAGGATTATTTGACGGCGTTCAGTATTTATATACTTCCCATATTGGTAATTTTCATGCAGGTGTTTGGTATACAGGTCTTTTGTACAAAAAGAATGCAAGCATCACAATGACTTCAGATGACATGGTTGGTTTTCTGGCTTCTTTGGATTTTAATGATTTATCCAATACTTACTTTGCGCCAAAGCGTATATTTACATCATTCGGCTGGGAGCATCCGTCGCTTGGCGAGCTGGTTCATTTAAATACTGCTTTAATTGCCCAGGTTGATTTAAGAAAAGCAGATTATCAATATAAATATAATAACCAGTATATTATTTTAAAAGCCGGACTTCCCGTTAATAATTTTCTTTTTGAATTTGGAGGCAGTTTGGAACTATCCCAAATTACCGGAGAAGAAAATGAAAACGGTTTTGCATTGGCTGCAGAAGCTGGTTTTTACTGGCTGTTCCCCGGAATTTATAACAGCCGCCTTTCATTTACGGGCAGAATAACAAGCGGCAAATCCGAAGGTTTCTGCGAAGCGTTTAATCCCATAACATCAAAATACTATGGGTATATCTTAAAGAAAAAAATGTCAGGCATTTCTGTATTTACTGTTGATTATTCCAGGCGGTTAAATCCTTCTATGGGTGTTTCAGTTACAACAGCATATTTTGTGCGTAACGATTTGGGAACAATAGCAGGGTATCCGCTTGCCTTTGACAGCGATGGTTATTTTCTGGGCCCTGATATAATGACGCGTTTGGTCTGGAGCCCAGCATCAGATTTACAGTTTAATCTTTCCGGCGGGATGTTTTTGCCTGCTCTTGGAAATGCAAACCCAAAAGAAAAAAGTTTATGGCGTGCAGAACTTACTGTAGTAATGTCTGTATATTAATGGAGGAAGAAATGAAAAAAATATTCATTTTTGTTTTATTTTATATGTTTGTATTAAATTGTGTTTTTTCGCAGGCTGGAATTATTCGTGAATTGACAGGCGAGGTCGAGTTAAAACGCGCCGGTTCAACAGCATTTGTCCGCGCTTCTGCAGGTGATACTGTTTCGGCAAATACAATTATTTCTACAGGTTTTAGAAGTACTGCTGTTATTGCAGTAGGAAGCGCATTAATTACAGTCCGCCCTCTTACTCGGCTTACACTTGCAGAGATACAAAGTGCAGAAAACACAGAAAACATTAACGTAAATCTGCAGGCAGGAAGAGTGCGAGTAGATGTTAACCCCCCTGCCGGAACAAGAACCAACATGTCGGTACAGAGCCCCAGCGCAACTGCTTCTGTGCGCGGAACCAGCTTTGAGATGGATATCGATAACGTAAGCGTTACAGAGGGCAGAGTGGTTTTTAATGGAACTGCAGGCCCTCCTGTTATGGTAACTGCGGGCAATGAAAGCATGGTAACTGCAAACGGAACTCCGGCTAATCCTCCGGAAGTTGCTGTTTCATCGCTGACACCGGCTTCTCCTGTGGGTGCTCCTTCGCCCGAAACGGTAACACAGGCTCCGGAAAGCGTTTCGGAAGGTGTTATTGTTTTAGATATGTTTTATGAATAAAAAGGTAATTAAGTGAAAAATTATTTTTTAAAACCTGCTTTTTTTTCTCTTTTGTTATTGTACATAACGTTTATTGTGTCATGTTTCAGCCCCTGGAAAGAAGACGAAGGTTTGCTTAGTATTAATTTTGGCGTTTCGGGCGCGAGTGATTCTTCGCGCTCCTTTGTAAATTTAGAAAGCGGCGAATTCAGAAACTTTACCAATACAGTTATACTTAAAAGTACTAACGGAAACAGAATAGAGCGCACTTTTTCCGGAGCAGCCGGATCGGTAAGTGTTCCTCCCGGTGTTTATACAGTTTCTATAAAGGCATCGGATAGTTCAGGAGTACGCGCATTTGGAATCCATAATAATACTGTTACAATCAGGGCAGGACAAAACGTTTCTGCAGGGTTAACCATGTATTCTGCTGTAGAAGTAACAAACGAAACTGAATTTAGAGCTGCCTTTGAATTGGCTAACCGCGGATCACCAGTTGGAGTAACTGGCGGCGAAACCGGCAGGCATTTGTATATTCTGATTGGAAGAAGTTTTGTGTGTTCTGGAAGTCATATTGATGTAAATGGCAGAGTAACACTTGTTTCTGAAACTGATGCAGAAATTAATTATAATGGAAATAGTACAGATGCTTTTTTTCAAGTACGTGAAGACAGTGACCTTTCGCTCGGAGCGGAATATATGCCGGGAACAATAATACTTAGCGGCAATAAGAACAATACATCGCTTTTTAATATTGCTGGTGGTATATTAAGAATGTATGAAGGTATAACTATTCAAGATTGCGGCTTTTTGGCAATAAGTATAAATGTAAATGGCATATTTAATTTATTTGGCGGAAGAATTACTGGTAATAATGGTGTCAACCCTGGCGGTGGCGGTGTGAATGTGGGAAGCGGTGGTACATTTAATATGTATAATGGTAGAATCTCCGATAATAGTACTATTGGCAGCGGTGGCGGTGTGTTTGTAGGAGGCGGTACATTTAATATGTACGGCGGTATAATAACAGAGAACAGAGCAACTGGCGGCGGCGGAGTAACTGTTGCCTATTCTGCAACATTTAACATGTACGGCGGTACAATTTCGTTTAACATAGCTGATGGCAGTGGCGGCGGAATACATATATCAGGAGACGATAGTATATTAAATTTACATGACGGTTCTATTTTTAGTAATATCTCTGGTGCTAACACTCCTGGCAGCGGCGGCGGAATAAATATGTATGGAGGTACTGTAATAATGTCTGGCGGTATTATTTCAAGAAATAATACTAATAACGGCGGCGGTGTAAATCTTTCTGGCGGTACATTCGAAATGCAAGGCGGAGAAATCTCTGGTAATAGTGCTGTTAATAACGGCGGTGGTGTGTGGGTTGGCGGTACAACTGGTATTTTTAATATGAACGGTGGAATTATTTACGGCATGGATGCTAGTATTTCTCTTAGAAACACTGCTGGTCAAAATAGCGCTGCATTATTTGTTGATACCCATGGAACAGCAAATGTTTTTGATTCTTCTTTCTCTGACAGTACTGATACCACCTTGTCGCGTTAATATAAACAGGAGTAATTTATGAAAAAAATAGTTTTTTTATCATTCGCGGCTCTTTGTATTATTTGTTTAAATTCATGCTTCAGCCCATGGAAAGATGACGAAGGTATACTTCTAATAAATTTTGGTGTTTCGGGCCGTTCATTTGTAAATTTAGAAAGCGGCGAATTCAGAAACTTTACTAATACAGTTATACTTAAAAGTACTAACGGAAATAGAATAGAACGCACCTTTTCCGGAACAGCAGGAGCGGTAAGTGTTCCTCCCGGTGTTTATACAGTTTCTATAAAGGCATCGGACAATTCAGGAGTACGCGCATTTGGAATCCACAATAATACTGTTACAATCAGGGCAGGACAAAATGTTTCTGCAGGGTTAATCATGTATTCTGCTGTAGAAGTAACAAATGAAAATGAGTTAAGTGCCGCTTTAGAATTGTTATATAATGGTCAGGTTGTAAACAGCAATGCTGCTAGGCATTTATATGTTCTTGTTGGAAAAAGTTTTTCTTCGGAAGATTATTTTTTTATTGATGGCAGAGTAACTCTTGTTTCAGAAACTGATGTAGTCATTAATTTAATTAATGATAGTGATTGCTTTTTTTCTATAGAAGGCTTTCTTTCTCTTGGCGCAGAATATATGCCGGGAACAATAACGATTAAAGGAAATAGAGAAATGGGTGCTCCGCTTTTCAGTGTTCATGGAACCTTAAGAATGTACGAAGGTGTTACCATTCAGGATAATGGCGGTTCAGCGGTAAAAGTGCGAGATGAAGCAGCCTTTTATATGTATGGCGGTAAAATTTCTGGTAATACAACAGACGACAATGGCGGCGGTGTGTATGTGGACGAAGGCGGAACATTTAATATGTATGGCGGAGAAATTTCTGGAAATACTGCTAATGAAAAAGGTGGCGGTGTGTATATAGACAATGCAAACTTTTCTAAAACTGGCGGTATAATTTACGGTAACGATGGCGGAAGTAATAGTAATTGGGCTAATGCTTCAAGTGGTACAGGTCCAGGTCATGCAGTTTATGTTGATGGTTATAACAATGGTCTTTTTAGAAATTCAACTGCTGGTAATAATATAAATTTATACTTTATTGATGGACAGCCAAGAGGTGATTGGGAAGATTAATAAAAATATTTATTCTTCCCCTTGAAATATTTTCTAAAAAATGGTAAAATGCGGCAATGAGCGGAAAACCTTACATGAATTCAAATTCTCTCTCTCTCTTATTATAGAAGAAACTTTGAAATATTACCCCAAAACCACTTTTCAGGGGATAAATTTGCCTATTTAATCAAGAAGACCTCTCGCAGAGACGTAACATTCCTTCGGAATGTAGAGGACACGGAGAGTGCAGAGTACCTTGCAACGAAGCTTCTAGCAAGATTTCTAGTTACAGCTCTGCGTACTCAGCGGCTCAGCGCCACTGCGAGAAAAAATTTGTAATAATAAAGGAGAAACGTATGAAAAGAATGTTATTTGGTATTTTGGTAATGGTTGGACTTGTTTTGTTAACCTGCAGTGAGCCGCCTAGCGATCCACCCAGCAATGACGGCAATAATAATAAGCCGGATTACAGAGCAATGGTGCAGATTACAGGAACAGGCACTGGATCATTTCTTATGGGCAGCCCTGTAGGAGAGGTAAACCGTAATTCTGACGAAACCCAGTGGTTGGTAAAACTAAGTAATTTTAAGATTAGTAAATACCCTGTAACACAGGAATGGTTTCAGGATGTGATGGGGTATAATCCTAGTTTTTTTGTGGGAGCAAATCTTCCTGTGGAAGAAGTAACATGGTTTGATGCGATAGAGTTTTGTAATAAGCTGAGCGAATTACAAAATCTTGAGCCAGTTTATTACATAGATGTTATAACAAGGAACTCTTTCGGGAATATAACGAATGCTACGGTGACGGAATTAAGCTGGGATAATTCCGGCTACAGGCTGCCTACAGAAGCGCAGTGGGAATATGCATGCAGAGCAGGAACAACAACACCTTTTAACTGGGGAACAAACCAGATAACATCAGATCAGGCTAATTTTAATGCAACAGCTTCTCTTTATAATGGAAGTCCAGTGGGGGTATACAGAGCAAGAACAACGCCTGTAGACATATTTCCTGCAAATGCATGGAGACTACATGACATGCACGGTAATGTATTTGAATGGTGCTGGGATTGGTATGGTACATATCCTACAACAGTGCAATTAGATTACAAGGGAGCTTCCTCTGGATCTGGTCGCGTGTTACGCGGCGGGGGGTATTACAACGGCGGTGGTCAGCTCCGTTCTGCCTTTCGGGTTAGAAACGCTCCGTTTGACGTGGTCAGCCGTATCGGTGGCTTTCGTGTTGTTGCCCCCTGAGTTCATACAGTGAACAGTGAACAGGTAATAGAGAACACGATATACAGCGAACAGGTGCGCACGGTTCCTGTTACCGCTTTACTGTAGTGGTGTGGAAAAACGCAAGACTGGCCTGCGTGGTTAGTTGATTAGTAGAGCTAATTATTCTTTTTCCTTTAGGAGAGTAATAAAGTCAGCCGGACTCATACAAGGAATATCGGAGGTTTGAAAATCATCCGCATTGCGAGTAATAATATAGTCTACTTCGTTTTCTTTTACAGATATGTACTGAACAGCGTCTTCAAAATCTTTCCAGCGCAAAGCTAAAGCATTAGCGATGGTTGATTCGCTGATTGTAGCAACAGTAAAAAGAACCGCAAGCTTATCCATTATTTGATATACATCAGCTGTGCCTATTTTTGCTTTTCGCAGCAGATAAAATATATTAGTCATGGAAACGGCAGCCAAATATCCTTTGATACTCCCACTGTTAGTAAGCTGGAAAATAATTATAGAATCCTTATAAAAAGGCTCTCTTTTCAGAAATACATCCAAAATAATATTGGTATCAACAAGAACTTTCATATAGGATACTTTGTAAGCCTTTCTTCGCGGATTTCGTCAAGAGTGATATTGCCCAAATTGGCAGCTACTCCCAACAAAGAATCTGCTAAAGGCGTTTCTACGCCAATAAGGCATTTAAGAGGCGGCTCTGGTTTTTCCTCTTTTTTAAAAGGGATCACTTTAAGTTCAACCTGCGCTTTTCCAGCAGGTATTTCACGAGGTACATCAAAATCAATGTGCAACCGCCGGCTGTCAGTAATATCAACAGTTTGTGTAATGGTCATATGACAAACATAACATGGAAAAAATAAAAAAACAAGAAAAAAACGGAGTACACAAAGATAGTTACTTGCTGCTTTCCTCTTGAAATATTTTCATAAAAATGGTAGAATGCCATAATGAGCAATAAACCTTACATGAATTCAAATTCTCTCTCTCTCTCTCTCTCTCTCTCTCTCTTCTTATAGAAGAAACTTTAAATTATTGCCCCAAAACCACTTTTCAGGGGATAAATTTGCCCATTTAATCATGAAGAGCTCTCGCAGAGACGCAGAGGACACGGAGAGCGCAGAGTACCTTGCAACGAAGCTTCTAGCAAGATTTCTAGTTACAGCTCTGCGTACTCAGCGGCTCAGCGCCACTGCGAGAAAAAATTTGTAATAATAAAGGAAATATAACGAATGCTATGGTGACGGTAATAAGCTGGGATAATGATGGGTATCGCTTGCCTACAGAAGCGCAGTGGGAATATGCATGTCGTGCAGGAACAACAACACCTTTTAATTGTGGTACAAACCAGATAACATCAGATCATGCTAATTTTAATGCAACAGCTATTCTTTATAATGGAAGTCCGGCGGGGATAAGCAGAGGAAGGACAACACCTGTAGACATGTTTTCTGCAAATGCATGGGGATTACATGATATGCATGGAAATGTGTGGGAGTGGTGTTGGGATTGGTATGGTACATATCCGGCGGCAGGTACAACGCTTTCGGCTTTCGTGTTGTGTTCCCCTGATTTGGGCGTTGATTAGAATTATATTAAGAGCAGTTCCATTGTTGATTTTAACAGGTACCACTTTTTTGTTAAAATTTCTTCCCGATTTTATATAAGCCATAATCAATAAAGCCAGATGTGTCTTGTTTATAATTTTCTGTTTTATTTTTTATCTGCAAAAATAAATTATTCACCCATAATTCAAAAGGTTCGGTTATTTTATCTTGAGGTATTAAGTCCAGTCCGTTTTCGTAATAATGCCGAATAATCCCTGCATATATATCCGCAATTTGAATTGCTGGCGTAACTTCGGAATTAACAAAAAAAGGCATTTCCAGTATATGATTAAATCCTTTACCTAGTTTTGACATAAATAAAAAATTAGTTATACATTTTGCAACAACAAAATCTTCACCAGGATTAATTACATCAAAAACTAAAATTGCTTTTTCGTGATTATGTTTTTCACAAAAATATTCTACTCTTGATATAATCATTTTGTAATGTCTGGGAATTAAAGTTTTGGTTAAAGTAAAAGGAGTATCAGGTTTTTCCATAATAATAGCAAAAACTCTAATATCAAAAGAACAGGCAATCTTTACAAATTCATCTACATATTGTTTGTTATTAGTCATATTCTTTGAAAGAATACGCCGTCTTATCAATGATGTTGATTTAACTTCGGTATCTTTCCCGAATATTTTCATTTTAAGATTAAATATTTTTTGAGATAGCTGTTTAATATCCCGTTCTTTTATACAAACGGCGCACAAGACAGGATTTTCTGTGCTGTCTTTTGGATGAGGTTTACCGCTTTCGTCAATAAATACAAGCATAATTCCCCTAAAAAGGCAAAAAAAATGGCGGGATGACAATCCACCCCACCTTGCGGACAAAAACCAATTCCAGGACGGAATAAGTATTAAGTCTTAATAATAATAATATATCAAAAAATACTCTTAATGTCAATCGGAAAAAAATTCAAAGGAAATTACTTTTTGCTCATAGAATACGCACGGTTCCTGTTACCGCTTTTCTGTAGTGGTGTTGGAAAAACGCAACGCTATATGTAGCGGACTTTTTTCTTCTCCGTGTACTCAGTGGTATAATTCTTATCTTTCCGCGCTAATTCAGAGGGGGAAAACTTCACCTTTCAAGCTTAACAATAAAGGTATCTACCACTTTTTCGCAGTGTTGATCGAGCTGTAATATGCTCTCGCCTGAGTGATCGTTTTAGGTCAACAGCAGTATGCGCCGTCAGTATTTAAAAAACTTCTTTGCGAGAGCCTTATCAAATCACAGCCAGTCACGCACAAGTACCTGGTGCCGTTTCTGTAAAGATAACTTCCGCTTTCCCTTAATTTATGATAAAATAAATTATGAAGAACTGGAAAAATCTCCTTATGGGTCTTGCTGCCGCTGTAATTTTTTCTTTATTTTATTTAGTTGGCGCGTTATCATCGCTCGAAGACCGGCTTTACGATTTCTTTCTTCGCTTTAGAGCAAACCGTGAACGTACAGACAGCGTTGTTTTTCTCGATGTTGATGATCAGGCAATTGCTTTTTATGGATTTTTTCCGTGGCCGCGTTCCATTACAGCCGATGGGCTTTTACGCTTAAAAGAATATAATGCAAAAGCTGTAATTTTTGATATCGAATATATCGACCGCGGTCCGCAGGGAGTAGACAGCCTTTACCTTGAGCAGGGTCTTGGCCACGATTTTGACCGCAGTTTTTCAGAAATCGATTCCATGATGCAGGATGTTTTATCCGCTTACGGCGCCGGCAGAATAGGACGCGGCGATTTGGCAAATTACATACAACAGCTTTCCGGTTTTATAACAAGAGAAAAAAATACTCTTTACAATAAGGCTCAGGGAGTTGCGCGTGACAACGATATTTATCTTGCTCAGGCAATAGCGCTTAACGGACGAAGCTGGTCAACTATCAATTTATGGAGTTACCCTTTAGACGGAGAACAGGCAGAACGCCGTTTAACTGCAGAAGATCGTTTTTCCTATCCTGTTAATGCTTCACCTAACGCTTTTACGGGAGAAGGCGCTGTTGATGTGTTACCTGCGCTTCCTATTTTTTCCAATGCCGCAAAAGGAGCAGGTTATACAAATATAGTAATTGATAATGACGGAGTAAGAAGACGTGTTTTCCTAACGCAAAATGTTTACGACCACTGGTATTTACAATTGGCTTTTGCTCCTTTAGTTGATTTTTTCGGCAGTCCTGAAATTGTTCTGGAAAAGCGCAAGATGACAATTAAACAGGCAAAAATGCCGGACGGAGAAACAAGAGACATTGTTATTCCGCATGACAGCAGGGGAAGAATGCTGCTTGACTGGCCAAAGACAGATTATACAGAAAGTTATACTCACGTTTCTTTTTCCGATTTTAGCCTATTGGACACAATAGAAGCGGAAATTATCAGATATACTCACGCATTGGAAGCTTCAGAGATTATTTACTTTTCTCAATTTGATACTTCATTAATTTTTATTCCGGTAGTACTTCGTGAAATGATACAGCTTTTTGATGCATCGTATGAACTAAGAAACTTTGCCATGGAATATACCGATGATAATTCATTTGATCAATTTGTTAAATACAGAAACATTGCTTATGAAATGTTAGGCGAAGTTCTTGCCGGAAATCCTGTAAAAGTTATTCAGGAATTATCTAATCAGTTAAAAATTGATTATCCTGAATTGGCAGATCTTATAGAAGATGAAGCGGAATACATCAGTTTGCTTCTTTATACCCTGGAAACAAATTTAAACCGTTATTTGGAATTAAAGCAGTTTTTACACGAAACATTACACGATAAATTTGTTATCATAGGCCGTGTAGATACAGGAACGACAGATTACGGAGCAAATCCGTTTTTTGGAAAATATATAAATGTAGGCACACACGGCGTTGTTCTGGACACCATTCTTTCCGGTACATTTATTATTCCTGCAGATAACTGGATAAAAATAATTTTTATGTTAATTTTAATTCCATTTTTCTTTTTATTTACTGCAAAGCTTACTCCGGTTATCCGCGCTTCTGCAGGATTCGGCGCTGTATTAATAGTTTTTATAATAGCAGTTTTAATTTTCCGTTTTTCCGGTATTTTTATGGGGCCTCTTGGATTTACTCTGGCGATGATTTCTGCCATCATTATCCGCGAGATTATTTCTTATGCCAATTCTGAAAAAGAAAAACAATTTATCCGTACTGCATTTTCTACCTATGTAAGCGGCGATGTTGTAAAAGAAATAATCGCAGATCCTTCGCGGCTTCAGCTTGGCGGAACCAAACATTACATGACAGCAGTTTTTACCGATGTTAAAGGGTTTTCTACAATTTCAGAAAAACTCGGTGACCCTGCAAAACTTGTTAGCTTGTTAAATAAATACCTGGGTGCAATGAGTGATATTATTCTTGCCGAAAAAGGAACAATAGATAAATATATCGGCGATGCTATTGTTGCATTTTTTGGTGCGCCAATGCCAATGGAAGATCATGCATTACGCGCATGCGTTTCTGCCATTGCAATGAAAAAGCTGGAAGTTGAATTAAATAAAACAATTATGGAACAGGAGCTTTCTCCTATTCCGCTTTTAACGCGCATTGGTATAAATACCGGTAATATGGTTGCAGGAAACATGGGAACTTCCAATAAGATGAATTATACAATTATGGGAAACGCTGTAAATCTTTCCGCGCGGCTGGAAGGCGTTAATAGTCAATACGGCACATGGATACTAACATCGGAAGAAACTGTAAAACAAACGGGAGATGCTTTGCTTTACCGCAAACTAGATCGTGTGCGTGTAGTCGGCATTAATGAACCTGTGCGTCTCTGCGAACTTATTGATATGGCGGACATTGCAAATGAACAGGATAAAAAAATGATTACAGTTTTTCACGAAGCACTGGATTATTTTGAAAAACGTGATTGGAAAAAAGCAATTGAAGGTTTTAATGAAGTTTTAGCTTTAAAACCGGGCGATGTACCTTCTACGATTTATCTTGACAGATTAAAGCAATTTTCTGTAACGCTGCCTAAAGAAAACTGGGATGGCGTTTATAATTTGACATCAAAGTAAATTTTTGCTACTATTGCTCATAAGGAGCAATTTATGGCACAAGTACAAAAAATCCCGGTTGGAATACTGGGCGCTACAGGCATGGTTGGGCAGCAGTATATCACTCTTCTCAATGATCACCCCTGGTTCGAGGTTCGCTTTGCGGCAGCCTCTCCAAGAAGCGCAGGAAAAAAATACTCAGAAGCTGTCGCAGGAAGATGGCAGTTAACTAAAACTTATGCTCCTCATGTCGGTAATATAATGGTAGAAGATGCCAACGATGTGAGCCGTGCAGCCGCGGCATTCAAAAAAGGCGAGTGCTCGTTTGTTTTTTCTGCGCTGGAAATGGGCAAAGACGAAACCAAAGCGCTGGAAGAACAATACGCCGCAGCAGGAATCCCTGTAATCTCGAACGCATCGGCTCACCGCTGGACAGAAGATGTTCCTGTTTTAATTGCAGAGATCAATCCCGAGCATACCGATATTATCCCCATGCAGAAAAAATCGCGCGGATGGGATCGCGGTTTTATAGCCGTTAAACCTAACTGTTCGATACAAAGTTATATGAAGCCGATTCACGCACTTGCGCAGGCCGGTTACGAAGCAAAACGAATGTTTGTTAATACGATGCAGGCAGTTTCCGGCGCAGGTTATCCCGGCGTTCCAAGTTTAGATATGATCGATAATATCGTTCCATATATTGGCGGCGAAGAAGAAAAATCAGAAAAAGAACCATTAAAAATATTTGGTTCGATAGATGGCGGCATTTTTAAAAACGCAGAGTTCCCAAAGATTTCGGCGCACTGTAATCGAGTGCCTGTTATCGATGGGCATACAGCTTGTATTTCGCTTGAGTTTGGTGACAAAAAGCCATCATCAATGGAAGAAATCAAAAAAATCTGGGCGGCCTACAAGGGCTTGCCTCAGGATGCAGATTTACCATTTGCGCCGAAACAGCCAATCATCTACCGCGAAGAGGATAACCGTCCTCAGCCAAGAAAGGATCGTGATACCGACAAGGCTATGGCAGTAACAATCGGACGCCTGCGTCCATGTAATTTATTTGATATCCGCTTTGTTGCGCTTTCGCATAACACTGTTCGCGGAGCAGCCGGCGGCGGGATCTTAAACGCAGAGTTACTAAAACACAAAGGATATCTTGTGTAAGACCTCTCGCGGAGACGCGGAGATCGCGGAGATCGCGGAGAAAAGAGAAGGTTGAAGAACACTTTCTCGTTCTTTCATTCCTCTCTGCGTTCTCTGCGCCCCTGCGCCTCTGCGAGATAAAATGGAGATTATATGAACCAAAAGTATTTTCCACTGGATAAAGAAGCGCTGGAAGAAATAACTCAGCAGTTTCCAACTCCGTTTTATATTTATGACGAGAAGGCAATTATCGAGAATGTTCGCAGAATAAAAGCAGCGTTCTCATCTTTTCCTTCTTACAAAAATCATTTTGCAGTAAAAGCTTTACCTAACCCGTATATTCTTAAAATCTTTGCTGCAGAAGGATTCGGCGCAGACTGTTCAAGTTTGCCTGAACTTTTGTTAGCTGAAGCCGCAGGAATTAAAGGCGAAGACATCATGCTTACTTCCAACGAGACACCAACTGCGGAATATATAGCTGCAAAAAAAATGGGTGCAGTTATAAATCTTGACGACATTACCCACATTGATTTTCTGGAAAAAAATGTCGGCTTGCCGGAGTTAATTTCTTTTAGATATAATCCCGGCCCTTTAAAAGAAGGAAATGCCATAATCGGCAAGCCTGAAGAGGCAAAGTACGGTTTTACTCGTGAACATTTAATTAAAGGATACGCACTTTTAAAAGAAAAAGGCGTAAAACGTTTTGCCCTGCATACAATGGTGGCAAGTAACGAACTTTCTGTGCCGTACCATGTAGAAACAGCGCGTATGCTTTTTGAACTTGCGGTCGAGATTCACAGCAAAACCGGAGTGCGCTTAGAATTTATTAATCTTGGCGGAGGAATGGGTATACCGTATAAGCCGGATCAGGCTGCGATAGATTACGAAGCGTTAACTGCTGGAATTAAAAAAGCATATGACGAAGTTATTGTTCCTGCTGGTTTAGCGCCAATAGAAATTCGCACAGAATGGGGAAGGGTAGTAACTGGCCCCTACGGCTGGCTTGTAACACGCGCTGTTCACAAGAAAGAGATTTACCGCAACTTCATTGCTGTTGATGCATGTATGGCGGATTTAATGCGTCCTGCTTTGTATGATGCTTATCATCACATAACAGTACCGGGTAAGGAAGAAATGCCGTTATCGGAAGTGTACGATGTAGTTGGCAGTTTATGCGAGAACAACGACAAGTTTGCGATTCAAAGGCAATTGCCAAAGATTGAAACCACTGCAGAGGGCGGTGATGATTTTGTTGTAATTCACGATGCAGGTGCGCACGGAAGAGCGATGGGTTTTAACTATAACGGCAAACTCCGCTGCGGAGAACTGCTGTTACGTGAAGACGGAAGTGTGGTGGAAATACGCCGAGCCGAAACAATAGAGGATTACTTCGCCACATTGGATATTAATGGCGTAAAGGATTTTAATTAGGAGAAAAATATGGTAACTAGAAATGCAAACATAGCTAATTTAAAAGCAGGGTATCTCTTTCCGGAGATTGCAAAGCGCAGGCGTGAGTTCGCTGCCGCTAACCCAGATGCAAAAATAATAAGCCTTGGTATCGGCAACACCACAGAACCAATTTTACCTCATACTAATGCAGGTCTTGTAGAAGGTGCTAGAAAACTTGGCACAATAGAAGGCTATTCTGGTTATCAAGATGAAGGGCTTCCTGTGTTACGCGAAAAAATCTCAAAAGTTTTTTATAAAGGCAAGTTTGGTATAGACGAAATATTTATTTCTGACGGTTCAAAGTGCGACATTGGCAGATTGCAAGTACTTTTTGGAAGCGGCGTAAAAATTGCCGTGCAGGATCCTTCGTATCCTGTGTATGTAGACGGCTCTGTTATCGCAGGAGCAGCAGGTGGTTTTGCCGAAACTGGCTATAAAGGCATTACGTATTTACCCTGCACGGCGGAAAACAATTTTTTCCCTAACCTTGATGTTATTCAGGCAAACAGCCTTATATATTTTTGTTCACCTAACAATCCTACAGGAGCAGTCTCGGATCGCACTCAGCTTACGGCGCTTGTAAATACAGCAATAAATAAAGGCTGTATCATTATTTTTGACGCCGCGTACAGTGAATTTATCCGTGACCCGTCATTGCCAAAATCAATTTACGATATTGAAAAAGCAGATCAGTGCGCTATCGAAACAAACTCGTTCTCAAAACCGGCAGGTTTTACAGGCGTGCGTCTTGGCTGGGCAGTAGTGCCAAAGGCGCTCAAGTACGCAGGCGGCGAAAGTGTCAACGCAGACTGGGGGCGCATTGCAGGTACGATCTTTAACGGTGCATCGAACATTGCACAAGCTGGCGGTGTAGCAGCGTTAGACGAAGAAGGTTTAAAAGAAATGCGCGAATTAACAGATTTTTATTTAAGCAACGCAAAACTGATAAGAGTAGCGCTTCAAAAACTTGATATACATTGCATTGGCGGCGATAACTCCCCGTACATTTGGGCGCACTTCCCCGGCAGAGACAGCTGGGAAGTCTTCGCAGAAATACTGGAAAAGTGCCATGTAGTTACTACACCTGGCGCAGGTTTTGGCCCTGCAGGACAAGGTTTTGTCCGCTTCTCGGCATTTGGTCACAGAGCAGATGTAGAAGAAGCCTGCAGGCGGCTTAACACCCAGTTGTAAAAAGCTAACGTTTATCGGGTTGAAAAAAATTAAATTTCTTAAAAACTTACTTGTTTTTCCCGTATTACTAGTTATAAGGCAAAATAAATATATTTGTCTTAAACTATTAAGTTTTTATAAAAAAATGTATTATTATAATTGGAGGAAAAGATGGCAAAACAAAAAAATACTGCAATTTATGACTGGAACAAAAATCAATTGTACAAATTATTGTACGGTCTTTACCATACCAAAGTTCCTACAATGATTTGGGGAAATCCCGGCGGCGGCAAGACAAGTACCGTCAATTTTATTGGAAAAAATTTAAATGTTCCAACTGTAATCCGATCCGGCAATAAGTCAGATCCTGTCGATTTTTCTGGTATTCCTTATCTAATCGATTGTGTAAGTGCAGAAGGAGGAAAAGCTCTTAGGTATTCTGAGCCGAAATATGTTCAAATAATGAAAGAAAGTCCAAACGGCATTTTGTTTTTTGATGAGGTAACAACTTGTTCTCCTGTAATTCAAGTGGCTCTTTTGTCAATTATTCAGGATTGCCAATTTGGCGAGTTTGAAATACCTAAGTCGATTTTTAGAGTTGCTGCAGGAAATTATAACAATATAACA
>WQWU01000024.1 GCA_009785215.1 Treponema sp.
ATTATATTAAAACATGGAATAAATCCGGACGCTCATTTATTTGGACAAAAACATCTAAAGAGATTCTTGCTAAAATTAATAAGGCTAAATCATTTTGATATTTGTTATTTACAGAACACTAGTAGTAGCTGTTTGTCTGGCTAAAGACGAATTTTGCAAATTTGCATCGCCAACTCCCCAAATTTCATCTGGCTGCGGCATTTCATTAAACCAGGATGGTACAATCTGCAGATTTGCAGCAGGTGCGGGAGATGCCGAAGGCACAGAGGCACAACTAAGTGCAAACATCACAATTAAAACAACAACGAACAATACAAAAATCTTTTTCATTTTTTTCTCCTTTATATTTTAAGTTTCTTAAGAAACTTATTTACCTGTTTGGAATTAACGATGTTAGAAATTCCCTAAATACTGCAGGGTATCTTTCAGCTATTGTTCTTTCTATAAAGAAAATTGCTCTTGTTTGAGCTTCTTCATAATTCATATGGCCTTCTCTATCAGAATAGCTAAATGGAAGTAAAACCGAACCTGTTGCTCTTTCAATTAAGTTTGCATTTACGGTAAAATTACAAAAAACAAAATCACTATTGGCAGGTCTAACTTCGTTCATATTAATATTTATTTCCAATATATAAGGGGAATTAACTCCCTGTGTCCGCAGCCCTTCACTATTTAGAACTCCGGCAAAAGCATCGCGGACACGGTTATTCTGATCTCCTCTAACATTAAAACCAACCGAAATATTTCGTATTATATTCAATGCTTCCAAATTATAAAAATCTGCATTTCTTAAATTAAACGAAGCAGTAGAGCCGCCTGCCATAGAAACAACAGAAACATAATTTGTATTAATGCCTGCGATGCCGGAAGCAAGACGAAAGCGAGCCAAACCGTTAAATGTATTTTTTTCGGCATTACTTATTGCTGTAAGAAGTGTTATATTCTGATTATTTAAAATAATCATATCCGTATAAATAGAAACTGTTTTTGCTTTGTCCAAAAAGGCAACTGCATAGACAGTACCGCGTCCATCATCCCAAATATTTCCGATTTCTGCACCGATTAAATTATCCATGGAAGCGGCAGTAATTATTTGAGCCCGGACATTTGTATTCTGAGAAACATTTACAGTTCCCCTGTTTACAGCTTCTGCATAAATAGTTGTTGTTGAAAAATCTGCCTGTATAGACTGGCCGAAAAATGCAGCTAACGCAGCTAATGCTCTTCGTTCTGCATCACTGCGGTTTGTGCCAATTCCTGTAACTGCGATAAAATGCTCTCTTGGATAGACAGCATACGGGTCATTTGTCCAGCGCGGCTGACTGCCTCCTCGTGTTACCTGTGCAGGAGGCGCTGGAACTGAAGGTGTTGTATTGGCTCTTTGGCTACCTTGATCAGCGCCGCCGCTAAGAACTATTTCTAGTCTGCGTAAGGCATCTCTTGCAGCTAATTCTGCATCGGCAGATGTCTGTGCATTCGCATAATTAGTAAAAATCGAAAAATTAAGAACATAAAAAAATAATAAAAATGATATTTTAATCATAAATTCGGCTCCAAAAGTGTTAATTATCTTATAATTGACTATATGTCAATATTATATTGACATTTTGTGCATTGTCAATACTTTATAGTCAATTAGTATATATAAAGATGGAGTTAAAACAGGTTTTTATCCATAATCTTAGAAAATTCAGGATTTCTAAAGAAATCTCCCAGATGAAACTAGCCGAAATTTGCGATACTTCGCCCAATTACATAGCAGCTATCGAAATTGGCCGGCGGTTCCCTTCCCTCAAACTAATCGAAAAGATAGGTGCCGCTCTGCAGATTGAACCTTACCGTTTTTTTATAGACGAGACAAATAAAAATCAAACTGAAATGGACGAAATAATCAGTTTAATATCAAAATTACCGGATCATAAGCGCTTGAATATAATTAACCGCATTAGTATGCATTAAAATCGTGTAGTGACATTTCTGGAAAAACGCTTTATTATAGAACTGTGAGCAAAATCATTATTAAAAACGATAATTCTTCCCGGATTGTATACCTTACCCTGCTTTCGGCTGCAGGCGCTTTAATTGTACTTATTTTGCTGGGAACCATTTTTGGTCTAATTCGTTCCCGCAATGCTCCGCCGGTTTTCACACTTGGAAGACAAACCGGAACACAGCAAATAGCGGTACAAAATGACGATATTCGTGTCTTTTCCGGGCTGGGCCGCCTGCGAATCCCGCTTGCCGATTCATCAACCTTGCTTCTTTCTATTGCATTCCCCTACTCTGCCAGCGATGTTACCTTTACAGAAGAATTAGCTGCAAGAATCGGCGATTTCAGAACAATAACAACCAGTTATTTTACCTCCCTTCCTGCAGAAAATATCGATCAATTTGACGAAGATGAAACGAAACAGGAACTTCTCCGCCGTTTTAATGCCAGCTTGCGCCTTGGACGTATCGAAACTTTGTACTTCAGCGATATGATGATTATAAACAGCGCTTTATAAACCGCAGCGGTTTTTAAACCGCAACTTACACCGTTTTTTCGTGTCAAAATTATAGACTGAACAATGTTATTGTTTTACAATTGTTCTGGAGTTTAGTATGAATGGAACATCAATAGTTTTAGACAGCGCCGCAATTTACAGCGGAGCTGCACAGGTTGTTATTGCGGTAATTCCGATTGTCGGAATTGTCATGGGTTCAGTTGTGATTTTTTTCTATCTTTTATGGAATCACCGCAGAAGAACTTTACTTATTAAAGCAGGACAGTATTCAAGGCCGGAGTTTAATCTCCTTACTTTCAGTTTATTGTCCGGGCTTCTTTTAAGCAGCGTTGGAATCGCATTAACCGTTTTTTTAATTATAGCGGTTGAAGAGGTCTCATACGGCCTATTGGGCGGAATCATTCCGCTTTCCATGGGTATCGGTCTTTTGGCCTTTTTTGCGATAAAACGCAGTGAACGGCATAATTGATGAATCCCAGCCCGGCAAAAACGAGGCTGAAGTTAACGATCAGTTAATTGTTAATCAGATCGTTTCAGGGCAGAAAGATCTTTTTCGTTTATTAATACGTCAGTACGAAAAAGCAGTCTACGGTATGGGATTAAGTTTTTTTCGCAATTCGGAAGATGCTTCCGATTTTGCGCAGGAGGTTTTTTTAAAAGCCTACCGGAGTCTTTCACGTTTTGAAGGAAGGAGCCGGTTCTCGACATGGCTTTATAAAATTGCCTATAATACAGCATTAAACGAGGTAAACAGAAGAAAAGAGTATCACAGCCTTGCAGAAGAAGAAGCTGATAAACTTGTCAGTCACGGAGATACTCCGGAACGGATAGCACTTAGAAACGCTGCAAGGGAATCTGTTCAAGCTGCCATAAAGGAATTGCCTGAACGCTTCAGAATTTGCGTTGACCTTTTCTTTTTTTACGATCGTTCATATATAGAGATTGAGGCAATTACAGGTATTCCTGTAAATACTATAAAGTCTCATGTATTTAGGGCGAAAATTATACTGAGAGATAAACTTGATCAGTTAAAAAGGAGTGCGGAATGAATTGTTCAAAAATATTGAATATTATTTATAACGAAAATCCCATATCGTTTGTAAACCAGTTACAGATTGGTCTGCATACTTTCTTTTGCCAGGAATGTGCCGGAAAAATTGAACAGTATGAAACTGCAATGACTTCCATGAAACAGGATTTTTTCCAAACACCTCCAAACCTGGAAGATACCATAATGACAAGAATAGAAGCAGAAAATGAGCAAATAGAAAATCAGTCTATCTCAGGTATTCTTTCTACACGAGGCTGGGTAATTTCAGGACTTATTCTCATGGTATCTTTAATAACTGCTTTTTTTGGGTTTGAATTCCGGAGCCTTGCAAGCGAATCGGGAATGTCATTTTTGCTTCCCATGGGTATAACAATCGGAATAATACTCACAATCTACGGCGCTCTTTTTATCGGCAGTCACCTTGATGAATTATCTGAGCGCTTTGGCCTTTAAAAAGATAAAGATTTTATTTTTAATTCCTTTTTTTGTTTCCTGTATGCAGGGAGAGTCCTCGCTTTATGATTTTGCAATGGGAACCGCCTTTTCTATTACTCTTTATAAACACGGGCAATATAAAGTCCTAGATGAAATTTTTACTAATATAAAAACTATAGAAAATCTTATGAGTGTAAATATACCCTCTTCCGATGTAAGCCGCATTAATGCCGCCGCAGGTATAGAAGCAGTTCATGTAAATGAAAAGACTTTTAAGGTTATAGAAAGAGCAATTTATTTTGCATATCTTAGCGGCGGCGCTTTTGATCCATCAATTGGAGCGCTTACATCTCTTTGGGGGATTGGTAACGATAATCGTAACGATTCTCGTAACGATTATCATCGCATTCCTCTGCAAGACGATATTGATAAAATACTTTCTCTTGTAAATTGGCGTAACATAGTATTGGATTCAGAAAATAATACTGTTTTTTTAACACAAGAAGGAATGGCTTTGGATTTAGGAGCAATAACTAAAGGTTATACTGTTGACCGCACTGTTGATATTATCAGAAACGCAGGCATTAAAAGAGCCAAAATAGACATTGGCGGCGAAATTTACATGTTAGGCGAAAAAACAGATAAAACACCGTGGAGGGTTGGAATTCAGGATCCCAAGGGAGTACATGGCGGGATAATTGGATTCATTCAAACAGGAGAAACATCTGTAGTAACATCTGGTATATATGAACGCTTTTTTGAAAAAGACGGAATACATTACCATCATATATTAAATCCTTTTAACGGTTATCCTGCAGATAATGAACTTTTGTCTGTTACGCTTACAGCTTCAAGCGCAATGGATGCTGACGCACTTTCTACTGCTATTTTTGTTCTTGGTTATGAAAATGCAGGTTTTCTATTTGAAACGCAGCCTGGAATTGCAGCTATTTTTGTTTTTAAGGATCTAAATATTAAAATGTCAGGAGACATAGATTTTACGCTTACAAATAAAGCTTTTAATTCTGCAATGCAAGAATAAAAGGAAGCCATGATAGTATAACAATAAATGTCAAAATAATAAAACCAATAGATTTTGTTTTTATTTCCTGCACTTGCAGCTGTGAATTTACACCATCGCTTAAAGTTAGCATTAGGTTATCTACTTCTGCAAAAAAGTTTTTTCCGGTTATTTTATATTTTTTTCCGGTTAAAAAAGAAAAGATTTGCATAGATTCGCCGAGTAATCTGCCGAATTTTCCCGGTAATTTTAAATCCTGCCTTATTGTTACCCTTGAAAGAATTACAAGAGCCTGCAATGTTACTGCTCTGTGAATACCGGCTTCCAAAGCACCCGATGTTATTTTAAAAGAACCAATAGAAAATAAAACATTTCCATAAGGAATAATAAGATTAAAAATAATAATAAATAATGTAATTAAAAATGTAAATAAAATATTTATCTTTCTGCCGGATAATAATGCCAGGAATAAAAAATATAAAAATTGTATAACCCTGTATTCTGTGCCGGGATTAAATAAAAGCGAAAGCATCATTAAAATCCCTGTTACAAACAAAACTTTTGCGCCGATAGCATTTTTATAAAATTCAGATGTTGGCATATTTTTTCCGCCATTGCGACTTTTTCGAAAACTTTTCGCAAAAGAACCCTAAAATTATTCCGGTTAAAAGTCCAACTGCCAGAAACGGCGGTGTTATATAATAGACATTTTCTCCAAAAATAAAAACATAAGCAAGCGCCAATTGCGAAATATTGGAAATCATTGCACCAGCTGATCCTATACCAATAAAGGTAAGGTGTTTTTTCCCAAAGGCTGTTGAACCTAATCCACGGCGTAAAAAATACATTAAAAGAGCAGAAAAAAACGTACCTGCTGCAGAAAAAATAAAAATATAGGAAAATAATGTTCCTGTTATTAGAGCCTGTCCGGTTATTTTTATGCAAATTAAAACTAAAAATGAAGGAAAAGGCAGAACATCCAGAGCAAGCATAACCGGCAGATTGGCAAGTCCAATACGTAAAAACGGCAGCGGTTTTGGTATCATATATTCAATAGCTGAAAGAAAAAGGCAAAAAGCTCCCAACATTGCAACGTTGTTGCTAGTTGTGTTATTACTTGTAATATTTTCCCTACCAAACAATGGCATCGATATAATCGTCCTTAGCGCCTTTTATTATCAATAAAACATTATTGGGGAGACAAGCCGCCCACTGACCCTGCCTTGTTATTAAACCAACAGCTACGCACGTTTGGTTACTGCACGGCGAAGAATCTATCCATACATGATTTTGATTAAGTTTTACAATTGTTTCTCCAAGAGGGCCTAAAACATTAATTGTTTCATCCCCGCCGAAAGAAAATATCCATTCTTCGCCTTGTCCTCTGATTAAAACCTGTGTTCTCCCCTGCGGTTTCATATAAACCGTAAAAGCTGCAAAAAAAACAACACTTGCCGCCAGCAAAATTATTAATATATCTAATATTTTTACCTGTTTTATCATTACTTTACATTTTACCATAAAAATATTACATTGTCTTTATGAAGAAAGTATCATTAACAGGCATAAAACCAACAGGTGATTTGCACATTGGCAACTATTTCGGCGCAATAAAACCCGCGCTTGAACTGGCTAAAGAATACGATGCGCGCTATTTTATTGCTGACTATCATGCATTAAATACAATGAAAGACCCAAAAGAATTAAACACTACAATAAGACAAGTAGCTGCCGGCTGGCTTGCATCGGGCTTGGATCCTGATAAAGTTATTTTTTACCGCCAGAGCTCTATTCCTGAAGTTTTTGAACTTACTACTATGTTAATGTCATTCACAGCCAAAGGACTTATGAACCGCGCTCATGCATACAAGGCAGCTGTTCAGGAAAATAATGAAAAAAACGATGATACTGACGCCGGAATCAATATGGGGCTTTTTACATATCCTATTTTAATGGCGGCAGATATAATCATTTTTGATTCTGATATTGTTCCTGTCGGCAAAGATCAGGTACAGCATATAGAGATGGCGCAGGATATAGCGCAGGTTATTAACGCAAATTACGGAACACAAATATTAAAAATACCGCAGGCAGGCGTACAGGAAGATTCTGCTGTTATACCAGGACTTGACGGACGTAAAATGAGTAAAAGTTATAATAATGTTATTCCGCTTTTTGCGCCGGAAAAAGCACTGCGAAAAACAATTATGCGGATAACAACAAATTCCCAAACTGTAGAAGAGCCGAAAAATCCGGATGAATGCCAGATATTCCAGCTTTATAAATTATTTACAGATGAAAATGAACAAACCTCTCTTGCTTCTGTTTACCGCGCCGGCGGAATGGGCTGGGGAAATGCAAAAGAAGAATTATTCAGGGTAGTAAACCGCTGTCTTTCTCCTATCCGCGAACGGTACGATGCAATCATGGCGGACATTCCCGCTTTGGATAAGATACTTGAACAGGGAGCGGAAAAAGCAAGGCCAATTGCCGCCGCAACAGTAAAACGTTTCCGTAAAATAGCCGGGATCGATTAATGAAAAGTTATTATTTATGGAGTGCTTATGAATAAAGTTTCTTGTATTGGCAGCGGAAATATGGGATTCGCTTTAATGAAAGGTTTAATAAAAGATACAGAAATTTTTATTACTGATATTGATTCAGAAAAAGCAGCTAACGCATGTAATCAGCTTAAAGCTGCGTCATTAAAAACGTCTGTTTTAAACTCCAACAATGAAGCTGCAGAAAAAGGAGATATTTTATTCCTTGCAGTAAAACCGCAAATATTATCCCCTGTGTTAGCTGAAATTGCACACATTGTCATAAAAAAGCATAATTCCGGAAACCCTCTTACGCTAGTTTCCATGGCGGCAGGCTGGTCAACAGAAGGGATACAATCTGTAATAGGCGGCAAAGTTCCTGTGGTGCGGATAATGCCCAATACTCCGGCTCTTATAGGCAAAGGAATGATTGTTATGACTTCATCGCCGGAAGTGCCGCCGGAAAAAATACAGGAATTAAAAATTATTTTAGGTTCTGCTGGAATTGTAGATACTATTGATGAGCGTTTAATGGATGCTGTTACCGGGCTTTCCGGTTCCGGGCCTGCATTTGTTTTTTTATTTATAGAAGCATTGGCAGACGGCGGAGTACGCGCTGGGCTTCCCAGAGACAAGGCTCTCTCCTATGCAGTACAAACTGTTATTGGAGCGGCGGCAATGGTTCAGGAAACAGGAAAGCATCCCGGTGAACTAAAAGACATGGTAACATCGCCGGGCGGAACAACAATTGCAGGAATTGCTGCATTGGAAAGCGGCGCTTTCCGCAGCACAGTAATAAAAGCGGTAGAAGCAGCATGGAAACGCTCTGAAGAATTAGCCAGGTAAACCCCATTAAGATTAATCTATAACGGTTACTTTGGATGCTCTAAAACGGGGAGCACCGTCACGTTTGCTCCGTTCCGGATCTTCATCTAAAGAATATTTTACCTTCATGCCGAATTTTATATCTGCAAAATCGCAGTTGGTAACTCTGCTGTAATGAAAGAAAATGTTATTGCGTTCTTCATCCCTAATAAAGCCAAAACCGTTAGGATTTATGCTGTATATGGTAGAAATAAGTTCTTCTGTTTCATTGATCTGGTCTCCCTGTTTATAATTGGAAACAACAGGAAATTTTTCGCTGGTTTTTTCCGGAACAAACAATTCTCTTGTAAGTTCATTATCATTTTGTTCTATCTTTTGGTGCATAGGAACAGAAAAAAATACTTCTTCCTGCAATTGACGCGATGTTTTAGTTTCTACTACATCGCCGTTTTCATTGTGATACGAAAAATCCCAGCATATAAGCATTACCTGCGTACCAACAGTATGAAGTTTCCTTACAAGGGGAACATAATCCCCGTCGCCTGCAACCAAAACAAGAATGTCAAAATGTTTATATATTGCAAGTTCATACGCTTCCAATGCAAGCCAGACATCGATCCCTTTTTCCTGAACATAATTATTATCGCCAAAGCGCAGCGGAAGATAATGACTGACAATATTTTCCCTCATTAGAATATCTTCGAATACGCGTTCGCTTTGAACTTTTTCACCTAATTCTTTTGCCGAAGATCTTCCCTTAAAATAATGAGCATCGATAATACGGCATCTGCGCACATCTGTTTTTGTAAGAGACGCAATTTCACTTCTGATAAAATCGTGCAAGCCGCTTATGCTTATTCTGGATTTTTTTTCATGTTCATATTTATAGTAATTACTGACTTTGTAAAAATAATACCCATCATAAAAAATACCTATTCTTAAAATATCCAATAAATTCTTTTCCATTCAAAGATCCTATCATGGAATTGGTATACAGTCTATTAAATTCACTTTCTTAATATGCAGAAAATGGAATTATTTCAGTAATTTGCACCCTAAAACGCGCAGAAACAGCCCAGCGGCCGCCATCAATATAATACCTGGGAAAAGATGCCAGACTGATAAATCCAGTAACTTCTTTAGGCCGGTTTCTTTCGCTGCCTCTTAACATAAAGCGCAAAGCAGACCTTGCGGCATCATCCAGTGCAGTTTTTTTTAGGGCAAGCCAGCCCGGGTATTCATCCAGATGCGAAGGCCCGTAACCTACCGCCTGAGCGTTTCTTATCATCCCCGTCCGCCAAATATTCATTCTGCGCTGCTGGTTATCATTCAAATGATAATCTGCCCATATTCTAAGACGCATATCCCTAATTTCGCTGTCTGTTACTCTCATTGCAGGATCGCCGAATTGAACAGAACCTAAAGATTCAAGTTCAAGGATTTCATCAATCTGCCTTGCTCTCTCGCCTACTTCATAATTGAATGACCAGCCGTAAATCATGGCAGAAAAAAACAGAGCCGCTTCTTCCAAAGCACGGCGGCTTGCCGTTGGAAAATCCAGCGGATATTCTTCATCAATAAAACCTGCATAAATCGGCTCAATATCTACAAATACTTCGCCGCGGATAACATACGGGTGGCTTCCCCACTCGAGCCCCTGCGCAGAAAGAGCGAAAATTACAAATATAAACAAAAAAGAAAAAGCGCCAGCACGAACCATACTTTAGTATCGGCTTTTTAATCTACTTTAAAACGGGAAACTTCCTTTATTAAGAGTTCGATATCTTCACGGTTTTTCACGCTTATTTCGTTAACATGATGCACCGCAACATTAATTTCATCTGCGCCGGAAGCCATTTCATTCATACCTGATGTAATTTCCGATGTAATTTTTTCAAGATTTTCGCTTTCTCTGATAACTTCTTCTGAACCTTCAAGCATTTCCTGAGAACTTCGTTTTACTTCGCCGGTTATTTCGTTGATATTACTTACGCCGTCAAGTATCTGTTTGGAACCTGCGCCTTGTTCTTCCATTGCATTGCGGATATTATCTTCTTGCAAAGCAACTGTTTTAACGCCTGAATCGATCGCTTCAAACTTGTTAAGAACATTATCTGTTGCCTGAGTAATTTTATCTATCGATTCTTTTATCTTTTTAAGAACAACACTGATTGTTTTTGACTGAGTTCCGGAAGACTCGGCAAGTTTTCTGATTTCGTTAGCAACAACAGCAAAACCTTTTCCTGCTTCTCCTGCGTGCGCAGCTTCGATTGCAGCGTTCATGGATAATAGATTTGTCTGGCTTGCAATGCTTTCCATAACGGAGTTAATTTCCAAAAGACCTTCGGATTCACGGGCAATTTCCTGAATATCTTCGGCAACTTCATGTAATCCTGCACGCCCTACTTCTGATGCAGCCATAAGCGATTTTACGTTGGCTTCATTTTTTACAAGCGTATCTGTAACAGAACGGGTATTTGCAACCATTTGTTCGATAGCGGAAGAAGCCTGGGCAATGTTTGTACTCTGCCTGTCAATGTGTCCGTTTAATTTTGTAATATTTACAGTTACCTGCTCCATTGTTGCATGAGTTTCGCTTACGCTTGCGCTCTGATTTAACATTCGGCTTTTTACGCTTTGAATATTCGATGTTATCTGATTTACAGCGGCGGCGGTCTGGTTCATATTGCTTGCCAAATCTGCGCCTGTAGAAGCCAGTGAATTGGCCTCTTTTCTAATATTGATAACAAGCTCTCTAATTTTATCCAGCGTTTCATTAAAGTAAAGCGCAAGCTCACCTATCTCATCTTTTGAATGAACATTAATGGTATGGGTTAAATCTCCTTCTCCTTCGGCAATATCTTTTAATGTTTCTGCAACATCATGAATAGGTTTGGCAATTGATCTTCCAATTAAGAAAGCTAAAGCCAAACCAACAACTATCAATATTAAACCAACAATTATGGTAGAATCACGAATCTGATTTATTTCGCCGTCTAATTCTTTTTTTTCAAAACTACAGAAAAGAATCCATGGAAAACCTTCGATATTTGTATGATAACCAATTTTTTTCAGACCTTCATATGTATAATTGGAAAAACCTTTTTTATCTTTTAAAGCGCTTTCGACAGCGCCTGCCAGTGATCTTAAAGCGGCATTTCCTGTTTCATTTATTGGATTAAATCGATTTCTGACTAAATTATTGTCTTTATGCCCGATAAAAACACCGTTATAATCAACAATAAAGAAATCTCCAGTATCCATACTTGACTTTAGGTCACCTGCCATATCGGAAAGAAGCGTTCCGCTTTTTTGCGCAATTAATAACCCGTTAACTGCTGCATTTCTATTATCGTTTTGCATAATAGGCACTACATACATTGCATAAAGGTTATTATTTCTTCTATTCGTACTTAAGAAAATATTTCTTTCGCCTGTAAGTGATCTTCTGATATAATCAAGATCTCCCATAAAAACTGTATCACCATTCGAGACAAAATAAGCATTTCCGTCAGGATAGACAATAATTAAATCTTCAACGTCAAGACGGGTTATATCATTTACAAGACTTGGCTGAACAACTTCCCAATCCATTGTTCTTGTTCTTGCACGATTTGCAACTTCCCATAGTTTATCAAGCTGTCCGTTCAATATTGCGCTTATTATGTCGGAATTTGCATCTGTCTCAACTTCCATAGCCTCAATAATTGCTTCACTTAATATGGAAGAACTAATCTGCAATGACACAATTGTTATGCTTAAAGATGTTACAAGCAGAATAATCCCAAAATATAAAGGTATTTTTTTACTAAGTCTCACAATAAACCCCCATTTTTTTCTATCTTCGTATAAATATCGGCATTTGTCAAGAAAAACTGTTAAATATTTCAAATTTAATATTGATATTAACTAATTTTTTACTATAATTAAATTTACTATATGCGTAATGTTGTCTTTTTGGGCTTGATAAGCTTTTTTACAGATTTTAGCACCGAAATGGTATACCCGTTGATTCCGCTTTATCTTGTTGGAACATTCGGCGCAACTCATATCCTTGTCGGTATTATAGAAGGAATTGCCGAAAGCCTTGCAAGCCTATTAAAAGTTTACAGCGGTTATCTTACTGACAGATTTAAAAAGAAAAAAGCTCTTGCATTTTCCGGATATGCAGCAGGTTTATTTTACAAATTTGCGTTGATTTTTGCGGCTTCATGGATTGGAATTTTAGGGGCAAGAGTACTTGACCGTTTAGGCAAAGGGATACGCACAGCTCCCCGCGATGTCCTTGTAAGTGAAAGCACAGACAAGGAAAACATGGGCAAGGCATTCGGCCTTCATAAAGCGCTGGACATGTTCGGCGCAGGTCTTGGAA
This sequence comes from Treponema sp., assembly GCA_009785215.1. Taxonomy (GTDB): domain Bacteria; phylum Spirochaetota; class Spirochaetia; order Treponematales; family Breznakiellaceae; genus WQXQ01. The sequence continues at coordinate 12,752 of WQWU01000024.1, forward strand.
TATTGGTTGTTTACCTTCTTATAAGCCATTCCGGCGGAAACTACGATTACAAACGTTTATTTTTATTTTCGGCTATACCGGCAGTTCTTGGGCTTTTCATGTTCTTCTTTGTTAAGGAAAAAAAATCCGGTTTAACTGCTGCCGCTGCGGGCACCGTTAATGCTGATACCGTAAAAAAAGAAAAACCTGTTCGTCCGCCGTTCTGGAAAAACATCGATAAAATCGACGGCCAGTTAAAATTGTACTTATTGGTTGTTTTCATTTTCACGCTTGGGAACTCTTCCAAGGCATTTATGATTTTAAAAGCAAGCGATGCCGGTTTTAATGAAGTTAATGTAATTTTACTCTTTTTTATATATCACGCTGTTGCAGCTATTTTGTCAGTGCCAATGGGAAAATTATCTGACAAAATCGGGCGTAAAAACCTTCTTGTACCAGGTTACATTATATTTGCCGTGTGTTACATTGGATTCGCTTTTGCAGAAACAAAAATGGCAATGATTTCGCTTTTTTCCCTATACGGACTTTATACAGCAATGATTACAGGAGTTGAACGGGCATTTGTAGCAGAGATTGCGCCGGAAAATTTAAAGGGAACCATGCTTGGACTTCATTCTACAATTGCAGGAATAGCGTTATTACCGGCAAGTATTATTGCCGGTATTTTATGGACAGGTTTTGGATCCTCTGTTCCGTTTATCTTTGGCGCAAGTTTATCATTGCTTGCCGCTGTATTACTGTTTATATTTATGACGCCAAAAAAGGTTATTTCTTCCCGGAGTACAGGGTAAATTCCATTTTTTCTTTATTCTGTGTAAGCATATTTAACCACAAATTTTTCTTTTTTGTAATTTCTTTGCTTTTACGCCCTATGTTACGGAGTTTATCATAAATAGCAGCTCCGTTTTTTGCTGCATTCCATGTTTTATAATGATCGCCATGAAAAATAGTCGCAGCTTTTTCATCAACTTCTTTATCTATGTGTTTTTCAAACGCATTAAGCAAAAGCTGATACTTGTCTGTAATTCCCCTAAGGTAATCAAGGGTAAGCCTGTCAAAACCCTGTATCTTCTCGCTTATCGCAAGCAGATTATTTAAAAATTCAATAGCAAGATAATAGTCTTCGTTTACACAATATGATTTCATAGCAAGACGGCAAAGCTGCACATAAGATTCGTTAGTCACTGTCTGCATCCCCTGAATTGGCACAGGCGGCGTTACAGTAAACTTTGGCATACACTGAGCCACTCTTGTAAGCAGTTCCATTAAATCCTGATAAATGCGCTGTTCCCAAAGATTTTCCCTTATAGATGAAAAGAGCTTTGTCATTTCTTCTGCAAATTTTTCTTTGTAGCGTTCCGATTTTTCGAATACTACTTCGCACGTTGGAATCATTACTCCCTTAAATTCGATATGTCCTGTATCAAAGAAATATATTGAATCATTCTGAAGAAGTACGCATTTATTATCTTTATTATCTTTATTTTCTTTTTCGTAATTCATCATGACTTGTTTTGCAATCATGACTCTGGAATCCTGCGGCGATAACTCGTTCGCTCTTGTTTGCAGCCTTGCGCCTGAATTTAAAAGGAATCCTGCAAGATTTCCCCTTTCTGTAATAATTAAAGGGCTTTGCGTATTGCCGCCTGTTATCCCTGCAGTAATTTTAAAAACAGGAAGAGCCTCTGCATTACCTGTTCTTTTTGTAGATATAGAAGGATCTCCGACAACATCAGTCTTGCCGAAATAATCGATTATGCAAAGTGTAACCATTAATGCATCTGTAGCGCTTGCGGCGACAATTACCATTTCGTCTCCGCGTTCTCTCTGACTAATTGCACCGCATAAAGTAGAGATTCTTTTAATTTCGTTTTCTATTGCCCAATCCAATGTATGCATCATAGATAAATTTTTTCTGGATTCCATGCAAAACTTTGTATAACCGTGAATATCGCACATGGAAACATAAAGGTTAGAGATTTGCAGAGTCTTTTTTAAATCGCCGGCTTCGGGAAAATCCCGGTCCGGTATAACCATTTCTTTCCATAGTTTTTTATGAGTATTAGGACAGATCGCAGCAAAAAAACCCCAATTCATGCGCTTTAACAACTGAAATGCGCGCATAATTACAGAGTGTGTCCATTTATCCCGCATTACAGGCTGAACAAGCTCTCTGAGTTTGGAGAAAGTGGTTATCTCCTTAGATAATATTTTTTCATATAAAAAGGAGAAGAATTCGTATTCTGTCATCCCGCTATTAAATTCGCTAATATCTTTCACTGCAATTTCCTGATAATAATTATACTATATATCACAGGAAAATAATAGTAATAATAAGGTAAATATGTTGTTAATCCGGTATTTTTAGGATATAATGATATTGATGGAAACTGCTGCCGCATTAAATAATTCTGCCGTCGCACTTACGGAAGCAAATAAGCCTTTTGAGGCAATTCCCCTGTTCCGCGAAGCGTTAATTTTGGAGCCGGAAAACCCTCTTCTTTGGCTGAATTTAGGCATAGCTCAGCAAAAAACAGGCGATTATACCGAGGCAATCGAAAGTTTTCAGCATTCTCTCATTATTGATGATGAACTTTCTGAATCCTGGAGCTCGATGGGTCTTATTTATTATGAACTTGGCGAATTTGAACTGGCAAAAGGCTGTTATCTTTTTGCGCTTTCCAAGAATGATAACGACCCAAAACTGTGGAATAATTTGGGAGTTGTATATTTTAACGAAAATAATTTTGAAGAAGCGCGCAATTGTTTTGAAAAATCAATAAGCCTTTGCCCTCAATATCATGATGCATTATTTAATCTTCGCGATACCTGCAGGGAACTGGGAGACTTTAAAGCTGCAGCTGAATTTGAACGCGTATTATCCTCCAGATCAAGTTAGATTTTAGGATCACAATGAAAATACTGTACGTAGCTGAATTAGTAGGCAAAACAGGGGTTTATGCTTTAAAAAAAGCTCTGGTTCAGTTAAAAACTCTTTATCCATGGGATTTTCTTGTTGTCTGCGCAGACGGCGCTACGGGAGGAAACGGCCTGGGAAGAAGTCATGCAGCATATCTCCATAAAATGGGTGTTAATGTTATTACCCTTGGAGACTTTTGTTTTTATAAAAAAGACCTTACAGAAAATTTAAGTGCGCATCCATATATTCTGCGCCCGGAAAATTTAAATAAAGAAGCTCCTGGTTTAGGATTTAAAATCTTTAAAGCGGGAAATGAAAGAGTTGCCGTTGCTGTTTTACTTGGGCAAAATGGATTTACGCGCATTCATGCTTCCAGCCCCTTTCTAACTCTTCCTTCCATTATCGAAAAAATAAAAAAACAAACGCCGTATATTATAATAGATTTCCATGCGCAGGCAAGCGCAGAGAAAAAAACTTTTTTTCATGCTGCAAACGGTCTTTGTTCTGCAGTAATCGGCTCGCACACAAGGATTCAGACTGCAGATGAATCAATCATGCCGGGCGGAACTGCGGTAATCAGCGATGCGGGCAGAACAGGAAGCCAGATGTCTGTCGGCGGCTGTGATATAAAATCCCGCATTAAAGAGTATCTTACAGGAATCCCCGATTGGACAAAAGAAGCGTGGGAAGTTATGGAATTACAAGGTGTATATCTGGATATAGGAAAAGACGGCAAAGCGCTTTCCATAGAACGGATACGCCTTCCGGTTAATAACCTACAGGCTCACCTGCCAGACTCAGGACACTAGTCATCCTTAGTTATAATATTAAATATTAAATGTTTCATGTCTTCCTTAAAGTCTTCTCCGCATTCAATGATAATTTCATTTTTTTTGTTAACAATCCAGTTTACGGTTATTTTTGATGCATTTTTGGAATGATCCATATCCAGAAACATATTTAAAAGCACCTTAACTGTAGAACTGCTGAAATACTTTAAATCGCAGTCAAAAGCAAAAGAATTAAAATCTGATAATAAATAAGCGCTAAGCCAATCGCTGATTTCTTTATAAAATGCAATTACATTTTCATGATAGCTTTCGCCTTCCAGTATCATATAACCTTTTTCTTCATCGATTAAAACATATGGTGTAAGATCTGTTTTTTCGCGTTCCAGTATAAATGCCTTAGTATTCATATTTTCCTCCTCATTCTCCTATTGTTACATACAAAGAAAAAAAAGATAGTCCTTCCTTATATTGTTTAAAAGAATATTCTATTTTTGCGCCGGATCGCCTTGCAATTTCTATAAAACCAAGGCCTGCTCCTTTGCTCTGCGGATTATTATCTTCCATTTTCATCTGCTTTTTATAAAAACTGCGCAGCTCCGTTTTATCCAGCGAATTTAAATAATCTATTCTGTTTTTGATTAATTCGGCGCTTTCATTTCTTATTATATTTCCGGTTTGGACAAAAAAATTATTATCTTTTTTGCCAAGAACTATGGTTCCTTTCGGACATTCGGTATATTCATCTTTTGAAATATTAAATTGAATTACTTCTTCCGAATACATCAGCATATTGTTCATTTGTTCAATAAAAACAGAAAATATTTTCTGCGATTTATCTAACGGTAAATTATCAAACTCCAGCCGTTTTTTTAAAACTCCGGCTATTTCTCCTATTCCTTCTGCCCACAGAGGGCCGCTATATATGAGGGATATATTTTTATCTTCCATCATTATATGCAGGTCAAATATGTCCGGATTCATGATATTATCCTTGGTTTAAAACTAATAAGCTGAAGATCATCTCTTCTTGGGCTGTTCCCCCTGAATTTTTCAAATTCAAAAAATATTTTTTCAGAAATTATACTTTGTTTTTCTTTGTGATTTTCTAAAATGATTTTTTCCAGCCTGGCAAACCCAAAAGGAAACATCTCTGTTTCATTTTTTCCTGTTTTACCGTTTTCGCTGCATCCAATTTGTTCATATAATCCGTCAGAAGTTATATAATATTTATTATCCGGATTGGATGGTATTTCGATAGTTTTTATATCATCCTTATTTTTTATTAAACCTTCTCCAACCCGGATTTTTTGCCCTTTAAAACGTTTTGTTTTTTCTCCGTCGCAAATAAAAACATTTGTATTACCCGATGAAATTTTAACAGAGCCGCTTTTGTTTATGAATAAAACAGCCAAATCGCAGCCGTCGTTAATTATTAATCCTCTTTCGCCTGCATTTGTATCAACATTTAATTCTTCTACAAGGCGTTTTTCCAGCTCCCAGATAATCTCTGCGGTATCTTTATAATTTTTTTGTGTAACTACAGCTTCAAAAGCAGAAGAAACAAGCATTGTTAATAAAGCTCCGGGCGTGCCGTGCCCTGTGCAGTCACACACACAAAGAACAGTACCTTCGCTGAAGTTTTTCATCCAGTAAATATCGCCGCCTACTATATCTTTTGGTTTCCATATACAACTGTAATCTTCGAAAGCTTCGTTAAACAGACTAACAGGCGGCAGCAGATTTTTTTGTATTTTTGCCGCATATTCAATGCCGGAAACAAGATTCATATGTTCTTTTATATCATCTGCCATTGAATTAACAGCATCTTTTATATTATCAAATTCATCGTTATAATTTCCTTCTATTCTTACATTCAGATTGCTTTCAGCAATTTTTCCAAGTCCATAAACCAGATGTTTAATAGGCGAAAGAAGTTTTTCCAGCAGCAATAACATAACAATAAATATAAAAGTAATTGAAAAAATTAAAAGCCTTACGGTTTCTGCCAATATTTTATTAAGATCAAGATAATAATCGCTCCTTGGAACAAGCCCGATAATTGTATTATTGTTAACATTTTTAAATCCTGCATAATACAATTCGTTATCTTTATTAATCCAAACAAAACCGCTTCCGTTCCTTACCTCTTTGTACCAGCTTTCGCCTGAAACATCCCTGTCCAAATATGCATTATCCGGATGCGCTGTAATAATTCCCTGCGATATTATAAATCCGTATCCATTGTCTCCTATCCTTGTTTCATTAATGGTTTTATCAATATTTATTTGGTTCTGTAATTCAGCGATTACATTCGCATTAAAACCCAGCTGAACAAAACCGCCGCCGGGAATAGTTATACCTGTAAAATGTGTAATGCTGCCAAGCGATGAATCCGGCATTATTGTTGCGCGCGGCTCTTCGCTTAAAGACAAAGCGGTTCCATCTGCCAGAATCATATAAATTTCCGTTATCTCATTGTTTATATAATCATCACCGATAAACTCTGGAATATTGCTGTTAATAATAAAACCTTCCCTGTTTGCAATATTTATTTCGCTTATGTCCAATAATTCTGCGATATACTGCAGTTCTTCCGGTTTTATTCTTTGGCTGGTATTTTCCAGAATATATACAACAGTTTTTGCAATTGCTATATGCTTTTCGTTTAAGGTTTGCTTTGCAGAACCAAGAATAATATCTAAGTGATTAATCTGGGTTATTATATTGTTTGCAAACATTTCAAGATTTGTATTTGTTTTTCTTCTTACAGCAGAACTTAACATTCTGTAATCTATATAAGTAATAAATAAAACAGATAGAATAAAAATAATTATTAAAGGTATAAGTACTTTTACTTTAAAACTAATTTTTTTATTCCTAAGAAAATGAAAACTCATATTTAATAATTTGCCGGTACTCCGCCGCTCTGCAAAGATGAATTTTCTGTTAAAAGTTTAACCGCAGAACTTGTGCCGATTCTAGCTGCGCCGGCTTTTATAAAAGTTTCAAGGTCATCGCGTGTTTTTACGCCGCCTGCCGCTTTTATCTTAACACAACTTCCTATATGTTTTTTAAAGAGTTCAATATCTGCCAAGGCTGCGCCTGCTGTTCCAAAACCGGTAGAGGTTTTAATATAATCTGCGCCTGCTTCTGTAACAACACAACACATGCGGATTTTTTCATCTTCTGTTAAATAACAGGTCTCTATAATTACTTTAAGAATTTTATCTTTGCAAGCTGCTTTTATTTTTTTTATTTCTTCCAGTACAGAATCAAATTTTCCGTTTTTAACATCTGTAACATTGATAACCATGTCTATTTCGTTCGCTCCGCTTTTAATAGCGTTTTCCGCTTCCAGAATTTTTGCCTCTGTAACGGAATAACCAAGCGGAAAACCAATAACAGTGCAGATATTTAAACCGGGATATATATCAAAAACCGGTTTTACATAAGAAGGAGGAATACAAACAGATGCTGTTTTAAAACGAACCGCTTCATCGCAGAGGGTTTTTATTTCCTCCATGGAAGCAGTCATTTTTAATAATGTATGGTCGATTTTACACAATATATCAGTATTTGTCATAATTTTATCTTTTAAATCTGGTTTATCGCCATAAGAATGAAATACAATACGAACACTAAAGTTGCTCCCAATAAAATCGGATGAACATCTTTAATTTTCCTGTTACAAATTTTTACTATGCAGAAGAAAACAAAACCAGCTGCAATCCCGTAGGAAATATTATAGGATAATGCCATTACTGCAACAGTAAAAAATGCAGGAATAGCTTCGTCAAATTCTTTCCAGCGGATGTCTGCAAAAGATTCTGCCATCATAATGCCTACAATAATTAAAGCCGGTGCGGTTGCCTGAGCAGGAGCCATGCCAAAAAGCCCTACCAGCGGCAGACACATAATAAAAAGAGCAGTAACAACTACCGAGGTAAAACCAGTGCGGCCGCCTTCGCTAATACCTGCAGCGCTTTCAATATAAGTTGTCGTATTCGAAGTACCGAATAATGCGCCGATTGAAGTAGCTGTAGAATCTGCAAACAAAGCCTTATCCATTTTGGATTTTAAACCATTTGATTCATTCATTGCCCTTTCGTCATTTGCATCAAAGATGCCTGATTTCCGGCCTGTACCTATAAAAGTTCCAATCGTATCAAAAGTATCTGTCAGGCTAAAAGCAAAAATTGTAATTAAAACAATCATTCCCCTGCCGTCGTTAAAAAGGGATTTAATGCCGATATCGCCGAAGAAAGCAAAAGCTACATCATTAATACCGGACAATGCCGACATATCAAAAAGTTTTTCCGGAACAGAAGTTACTCCCATTGGAATGCCGATTAATGTAGCGGAAATAATTCCAATAATCATTGCACCCCTAACTTTAAGCAGCATAAGTATAACAATAATAAAAAGACCAATAAGCGAAAGAATCGGTCCTTTTTCATTAAAATGAGTAAGTTCAGGAACTACACCAAGTTTGATTAAACCTGCATTCATAAAACCGATATAAGCGATAAAAAGACCAATGCCGCCGCCAATTGATAACTGCAGTGATTTTGGAATTGATTTAATTATCGCTTTCCTTAACCTTGTCACAGTAATGATAACATTAACGATACCGCAGATGAAAACCATTGCTAAAGCTTCACGCCAATGAAATCCAAGAGCTCCGCAGACAGTAAAAGTAAAAAATGCGTTTAATCCCATTCCGGGAGCAACAGCATACGGCACATTCGCAATAAAACCCATTACTAAAGTTCCAACTGCAGTCGCAAGGATAGTAGCTACAAAAACTCCGCCCTTGTCCATTCCTGCAGCGGAAAGAATATCAGGATTAACAAACATAATGTAAGCCATTGTAAAAAATGTTGTTATACCTGCCAAAACTTCTGTACGAATGTTTGAGCCGCTTTTGTTTATTGCAAAAAACTTGTCCATACGTTTCCTATTTTAAGTATAATTCTCGTTCTACATATTTTGTATGGAGCAGTTCATGCGCTTTATGTCCGCCCGGTTCACCAAGGAATTCCTTGTAAACTTGAGTGATGCACGGATTCTGATGCGAACAGCGATACTGAGATTTTTCATCATCTGCGTATATGCCGATAGTGCGCTGTTTGCGTACTTCATCTGTACAGCCGTACGGCTGACCGCCGCCTGCAACACATCCGCCGCGGCATGCCATAACTTCTATAAAGTGATACGGCGGTTCTTTGCCTGCGTCTCTTGCTGCGCGGATTTTATCAAGAACTGCGGCAATGTTACCCATCTGATGCGCCACTGCAATTTTTATTTTTGTACCATTTCCAAAATCAACTTCGCCTTCTTTTACGCCATCAAGCCCGCGGGCAGGTTTAAAGTTTACATCAGGCAGTTCTTTCTTTGTTACAAGATAGTAAGCGCTGCGGACTGCAGCTTCCATTACACCGCCTGTAACGCCGAAAATAGTTCCTGCGCCCGAGTATGGTCCTAATGGACTGTCAGCTTCTTCGTCAGCCAGATCAAGAATTTCGATGCCTGCCTGTTTTATCATACGGGCAAGCTCTCTTGTTGTTATAACGATATCTACATCATAACCTGTGTCTTTACCAAGCATTTTGCCGGCGCTTTTCATATCATCGTTGCGGTGTGTTTCCCATTTTTTTGCAGTACACGGCATTACAGAAACAGAATATACCTTTGTTGGATCAACTCCTGCTTTATTTGCCCAATAAGCTTTAATCATGGCGCCCATCATCTGCTGCGGTGATTTTGCAGTAGAAAAATTCGGAATCATATCTGTATAATATTTTTCCATGTAGTCTACCCATGCAGGACAGCATGAAGTAATCAGCGGAATTGAACTTCCCTTCTCGCCTAAACGTTTAACAAGTTCTGATCCTTCTTCCATTATTGTAAGATCTGCAGAAAAGTTTGTATCAAAAACTGTTTTAAAACCTAATTTACGCAAAGCTGCATAAATCTTTTTGGTAAAAACAGTTCCCGGAGGAAGCCCGAAATCTTCGGCTAATGCTACACGTACAGCAGGAGCTATCTGCACTACAGGAATAATTGATTCATCCTGCAGGGCTTTCCAGACTTTTTGAGTATCATCGCGTTCATAAATGGCGCCGACAGGACAATGTGCCGCGCACTGGCCGCACTTGATACACGGACTTTCACCTAACGGCGTGTCCGCTGCGCTTGCTATCTTTCCGCTGAAACCCCTTCCGATAAATTCCAGAGCCCAGACATTCTGAACATCCTGACAAACCTTTACGCATCTGCCGCAGCGAACGCATTTTTCGGGGCAAAGTACAATTGCCGGATTTGAATCGTCTATAGGTATTGAATTTTTAACCTTTGCAAAAGGAACGTCTCTTAAACCAAATTCTGCGGCAATATCCTGAAGTTCGCATGAATGATTACGCGGACACTGCAGACAGTCATCCGGGTGATTGGAAAGAATCATTTCAAGAACAGTGCGGCGAACCAGAATAATTTCCGGATCATGCGTAATAATGTTCATATTGGGTTCGCACAATGTACAGCAAGCGCGTACCATTTTAGGCGATCCTGCCATTCTTACAATACAGATACCGCAGGAAGCCCACGGCGGAAGATCCGGCGTATAACATAAAGTTGGAATTTTTATATTCACCATTTTTGCGGCGTTCAGGATTGTTGTTCCCTGCTCAACTTCCAACGCTTTACCGTTTATTGTTATGTTGATCATATTCATACTTTACCCCCATTAACCTTTAAGCACCGCATTAAATTTACATACAGCCATACATTCGCCGCACTTGATACAATCCGCCTGATTAATAAAGTACGGCGGTTTTTTCTTGTCGGGATATTTTGCTGCATCTTCGGCAACAATACAATTTACCGGGCATTTCTTTGCGCAAAGACTGCAGCCGATACACTTTGGCGCGTCTATTGTAAAACTTAATAAGTTTTTGCACTTGCCTGCGCGGCATTTTTTATTGTGAATGTGTTCCATGTATTCGTCACGGAAACATTTTAATGTTGATATTACAGGATTTGCAGCAGTACAGCCGAGCATACAAAGCGAAGCTCTTGTCATTGCGTGTCCTATTGATTCAAGTTTTTCAATGTCAGCTTCATCGCCTTTTCCTTCTGCGATTTTTTCCAGAATCTTTAATATCTGAGTTGTACCGATACGGCACGGAGAACATTTTCCGCAGGATTCTTCTACGCAGAATTCCATATAGAATCTTGATACGTCTACAACGCAGTCATCTTCGTCCATTACAATCATACCGCCGGAGCCCATCATGGATCCGTTAGCTGTCAATGATTCAAAATCTATTGGAACATCAAGATACTGTTCTGTTAAAATACCGCCGGAAGGGCCTCCCGTCTGCACTCCCTTAAACTTTTTACCGTCTTTAATGCCGCCGCCGATGTCAAATACAATGTCACGTAATGTAGCGCCCATTGGAACTTCGATAAGGCCGGAGTTTTTAACTTTACCTGTAAGAGCAAAAACTTTTGTTCCCTTGGATTTTTCTGTACCGATTTTTGCAAGCCAGGCGCCGCCTTTAGCGGTAATAACAGGAATGTTGGCTAACGTTTCTACGTTATTAATAACTGTTGGTTTTTCCCACAAACCTTTATTTGCAGGGAACGGAGGTTTAGGAACAGGCATACCCCTGTTGCCTTCTACCGATTTAATAAGAGCGGTTTCTTCGCCGCAGACAAATGCGCCGGCTCCAAGTCTTATTTCGATATCAAAATCAAAACCTGAACTTAAAATATTTTTTCCCAAAAGACCGTATTCTCTTGCCTGAACAAGAGCTAATTTTAATCTTTCTATCGCAAGCGGATATTCAGCGCGGATATAAACAAATCCCATGTTTGAACCAATTGCTTTACCGCAAGTGATCATTCCTTCTATTACAGAATGAGGGTCGCCTTCTATTGTGGATCGATCCATGTAAGCGCCAGGGTCGCCTTCGTCTGCATTACAGATAACGTATTTTACATCGCCTTGCGCTTTTCTTGCTAAATCCCATTTGAGCCATGTAGGAAACCCTGCGCCGCCCCTTCCTCTCATGCCGGAAATTTTCATTTCTTCTATAAGCTGTTCAGGTGTCCATTCAAAAAGAACTTTTTCAAGTCCTGAATAACCTTCGCGGGCAATATATTCATCGATACTTTCCGGATCGATAACACCGCAGTTACGCAAAACAACACGGTATTGCTTTTGATAAAACGGAATTTCTTCCGCTACGAAAGTTTTTTTATCTTCTCCTTCATTATAAAGAAGACGTTTTACTTCGCGTCCTTTGACTATTTGTTCATGAATAATGTCTTTTGCATCATTCGGTGTAACATCAACATAAAAAGAATCTTCGGGCAGAACTTTAACAATCGGTCCGCGTTCACAAAAGCCGAAGCAGCCTGTTTTTACAACCTGCACTTGATCCTTAACGCCGTTTTTCTCGGCTTCTTCTTTTAACTGCGAAAAAAGTTCTATACCCTTGTTGGACTCGCAGGCTGTTCCGCTGCAAACCAGAATATAATGGTTATACGCCATTTTTGCTCCCCTTTAATTATTAATAATATCGATAGCAGGTCTGTCCAGAATATGACCGTCCAGAAGTTCCCTGCCGATTAAATGCTTTGTAATAATTTCCTTTACAAGCGCTGTATCAACATTTCCGTAAATAACCGCAGGCATACCCGGAACAATTACATCTATAGTGGGTTCGGAATGACAAAAACCCATGCAGCCTGTCTGCCTGACATGGCATGTATCTACAAGTTTGTGTTCATCAAGACCGACAATAAACGCATCTAAAATTTGTTTAGCACCGGCAGCGATACCGCATGTTCCCATACCTACAACAATTTGAATTTCCTTGCCTTCTACATCTCTTTTTCTGAGATCACCTTTTTTAGTGTCACGCAGTTTTCTTAAATCGTCTAAACTCATCTTTGCCATATTATCACTCCTTTTTATTCTTCGCTTTCCAAAGATTCTAAATATTCCTTAAGTAATACTAAAGAACTGACTTCTTCGAATCCGCCGATTACTTCGGCAAGTTCCGATTTACAGATCTCATATTCGTTTTCTGCTCCATTTTTATGTTTTTTGCGGTTTAAAATAATTTCCGCATTACTTTCAAACATCAATATCGTTCTGAACATCCCCGAAATATCACCTGTTGGGGGTATATCAACATTTTTTATGTCGAACCAGGCAGTCACAATTGTACCTTTTCCTTTTTCCGATTTTATATCCCAGCCGCCGTTTGACTGTTCGGCAGTCTGAATCAGAAAAGGAAGCCCCAAACCAACCTTGCGGTTAGGATGTTTAATTCCATCAGTAACAAAAGGGTCTACCGCTCTTGCTAATTCCTCCTTTGTCATTCCCTTTCCATTGTCCGTAACAAGGAAACGAAACTCTGTATCGCTTTCGGTTACTGTAAGCTCTACTCTTTCTGCTCCTGCTTCAACAGCATTCTGCGTTATATCGGTAACCAAATCCGCCAATGTAAAGTGCATTAAAAAATCTCCGATTTTTTAATGCCGGGAGTTTTCGCTGCGCAAAAACTCCATGTTATTTTTACAAACATAAAACATCGATTTTTTAATATTAAACATTCTGGTATTGGGCGATGATCCCGGGAATCATATCCTTGGAAAGCTTGCCAAAGGTATCTGTTCCAACAGTTAAAAGCGGCGCAAGACCGCAGCAGCCGACACATCGTACCGGGTCAACCGAAAATTGTCCGTCTTCTGTAACTGCATTTGGTTCCAGCTTTAAGAGTTTTCTGGTTTCATCGATTAAATCCTGAGCGCCCTTAAGATAACAAGCGGTTCCAAGACAAACAGAAATTCTGTGTTTGCCGGGTTTTGTTGTCTTAAAAAAGTGATAAAACGTAATAACCCCATACACACGGGCAAGGGGAATCCCGGTAAGCAGGGATAATTGCTCTGCTGCAGGACGGGAAATATAACCAAAAATTTCCTGGGTTTTATGGAGAATCATGATAAGACTCCCCGGTTTAAGCTTCCATTCTTCTATAAACGACAGTAATTCCTGGGGAAAAGTATAATCCCCTTCGGTTTTAACATTTTGTGCCATTTGTCCCCCTAATTCAGTTTATTACGGTATTGTATAGGTTTTAAAGAAGGTTGACAAGTGCCGTGAAATATCACGGTGCCGAAAATCCTGCTGTTAGTGTTCTGTAATATTCAAATGTCACAATGTAAGTTAAGGTAATTCCTTGTGCAATAAGGAATTACCGCATTTTTTATTTTGCAAACCGAATATTACAGGACACTAACTTTTCCTGCTCTTTATAATTAACTGGAAAATGCCGAAAATTTGATAATCTTCTTATATAAGGCGGTTGATATGGCAACAAAATGTGTCTATTGCGGAACAACAAAGTTCGGCCCTGGCTGTCCTAGCAGCTTAAATGGACTCCATAAACATAATACTGATGAAAAAAAATGCATGTTTTGCGGAAAATCCGCATATGGCAACGGATGTTTGCAGGCTCCTACACGAAAACATATACACGGAAGCGGCGCAGGAAAATGTAAATATTGCGGAAAAATAGCAAGTAATACCATGGGTTGTCCGCATAGTCCTAACAGAAAACACGAGACCTGACAGAGCGATTGCGGTCTTTCCGGGTTATTTTGTGGACTTTTATCCGTAAAAAGGACATAATACTGTAATGACCGCAGTAAATATCGCAGAAAATTTCGATTTTTCTTCCATTAAAAGGCAAGAACTCTTTTTAAATCTCCAAAAAAACGGGATTGATTTTGTAATTGCCCATTCTGCTGCTATCAATCTTGAAAAAAATAAACCTTTATTTTCTACCGGAGAAAAAGCGTCGCGGTTTTATATTCTAACCCACGGAGAAATCCGCGTTTTTAAAAAAAATACTGACGGCAGCGAAGTAGAAATGGCGCGGTTTGCCCCGGGTGATACAATCGGCGATTTTGACTTTGCAAGAAGCGCAAATTATGATGCAAATGCCGAAGCAGCCGAAGATTCCAGGCTTATCGCATTTCCTGCAGCGCCAGATTCTAACGAACCTTTATCGATTGATTCTCTTGCACAAAAAGATCCGGACACTGTTTGCTGTATTCTGTTAAACGCAATTATAATGATGACAGGACGCATTAAATCGACACGTAAACTAATCCTGGAAAATATGACATGGGTACAGGAACTTCACAGGCGGGCTTATGAAGATCCCGGCACAGGGCTTTGGAAACAAATTATGATCGCAGATGAAATTACAAGCGTTTTAAAAGATCCTGCTGCTTTAATTATGCTTAAACCCGATCGTTTTAAAATTTTGGTTGACTCCCGCGGGCATAGCGCCGGAGATGAGGCAATGATCAGAATTGCGATAATCCTAAAAAACTTTTCCAGAAAAATAGGACAGTGCTGGGCATTGCGTTTTAAAAGCAATGAAGTTGGTTTAATTATAAATAACTGCAATGCATCAAAAGCAAAAGAAATAACATGGGAACTTTCCGAAGTTATCTCTGAAATGGAACCTGTGCCTGCAAAAGATGATTTGGATGAGTTTGTTTTTTCTGCAACAATTTCCTGGGCTATTTGGCCGGACGATGAAGTAGAATGGGAAAATTTATTTTCCGGAAATTATTCGCTTCTCCTTGATACATGGAAAGAAGGCGGCAATAAAATAATCCATTATGTCAGAGCAGCATAATCATGAAAAAAAATGAACTATCTGTTATGTCCGAAGAAATGATTTCATCTTTAAAGAAAACTGCGCTTTTTTCTGAATTAACCGAAGAAGAATTTACTGCCATATCGCAGGTGTTAAAGCCAATTCATGCAAAAAAAGAAGATATAATTTTTAAAGAAGGAGATTCCGGCGATGAAATGTTTATTCTTCTTTCCGGTAATCTGAGCGCATCGGGGCTTCAGTCCGACGGGAATCAACGCTGGCTTTTTAATATTTATCCCGGAGAATTTTTCGGAGAAATGTCTATAATTTCTCATGAGCCGCGTTCTGCAACAATTACTGCCGCAGAAGACTCTGTTGTAATGATGCTGCCTTCCAATGATTTTTACGAAATAATTACACATAACTCGATAATTGGAATAAAAATTCTGCGTATTATAAGCCATGTGCAGAATCAATGGCTGGATCAGTCATCAAAATCTTACAGTGACTTAATCCGATGGGGCGAGACAGCGCGCCGCAGAGCTATTACCGATGAAATGACAGGTCTTTATAACCGCCGATTCCTGGAAGAAACCATTAAAGAACGTTTCAGTAATTCTTCCATGAATTTCCGTTTAATCTCTTTATTGATGATGGATCTGGATAAAATCCACGGCATTAATAATACTCATGGAACAAAAGCCGGAGACCTTGTTATTACTGCCGCTTCTAAAATTATCACTTCATGCCTAAGACCCGGAGATATTGCAGCGCGGCTTTCCGGGGATGAGTTTGCTGTTCTTCTTCCGGATACTGCTAGGGATGATGCTGTAATAGTCGCAGAACGGATAAGAGAAAAAATCGAAAAGCGGCAGGTAGAGGTTCCTGCATCTGCCGGTTCGCCAGAAACAACGGTAATTAGTACGCGAACAAGCATCGGCATTGCAATTTCGCCGCTTCATGCCAACACTGTGGAAGAACTTGAAGAAGCTGCCGACACCGCGCTGCGAAAAGCAAAAGAACTCGGCAGAAACAGAGTCGAAGTTTTTAAATTAAAGTTCGATTAATGTATTTAACACGCCTAGTTCATACGAAGATGTCTTGTTATCGGTACGGCACCAGCCGGTAAGACCGTTTTCGCATAACACACGGACATATAAGACAGGCTCTCCGTCTGTCCAGTATTCTATTATTCTTGTTTCTATCACCTGTACTTTTGTATTTTCTTCCAGCTCGGTAATTATCTGTGCGCCAAAAAAAGGATTCTGGCGAAGATAAAGTCTCATTGTTGTACTGTGAGTTGCGCGAAATTCGGATATATCCGGAACTTCAGCGAATACTTCTCCTTTGATAAATTCTCCCCAATCCGGCTGAAATATTATTGATCTATATCTGGTAAAATCATTTTTTCCAGGATGTTTTACAAAGATAGACGGATTCTCGAAGCTGGAACTTTCAAGTTTCCACTGCTCATTTTTAAATATATGCAGTGTGCCGCGAAAACGTTCAATATCAATACTGGTTAAATCCTGCAATATAAGGCTATATTCTGTTCCATCTCTGTAACGAAGGGATGTCAATGTAATATCTGCAGGATAAGATTGTCTTGGTCTGGGTATTGTGTATATAAGATGTACATTCAACGGAATACCGGAGATGATTATCTCCTGTCCTTCCTGACGTTTCCCGTGCCTGTCCAGCGACAATGAAATTATTTGCCCTGTATAGGAAGAATCGAAAGTTATGGAAACATTTGCAGGTATTTCTATATCCTCTATTACCAAATTGTGCGAAGCTTGCTCTGTTTCAAACATTTCTACATCTAATACGGCTCCCCATCCAGTGGCATAGTGCTCGCAGAGAATAATACAAAAATGTTTTAATTTTATTTCGCCGTACTGGGTATTTATAACATGATTACCCAGAACTCTGCCGGAATAATACCCTTTTATCCCGGCAATCCGAAGCAATAGCCTTTCAGGAGAAAACAATGTAATCTTTTGATCAGAAAACCTTATCGTTGGAAAGATATAAAATAGTAAGGATATAACAAGAACAACTGCCGCCAAAGACAAAAGAATTATATTTCTGTTCTTTTTATCTTTTTCATTCTGAGAATCTTCTTTGTTGAATTCCTCGTAATAATTTGACATTTAAAACCTTACAATTACACCCCGCGTTCCGCTGCCATCTTGTTCCCCATGTCCCTTAACATATATTTCTGTATCTTTCCGCTTTGTGTCATTGGGTAACTATCGATAAAAAACACGTACTTTGGTGTTTTAAAACGTCCTATTTTACCTCGGCAGTAATCACGCACTTCTTCTTCTGTCATTGTTACATCCGGTTTTAAAATAATAAAAGCGCCGACTTCTTCGCCGTATTTTTCGCTTGTGATGCCTGCTACTTGCACATCTTTAACACCCGGCATTGTGTATAAAAAGTCTTCTACTTCTTTAGGCGAAATATTTTCTCCGCCGCGAATAATTAAATCTTTTATACGCCCTGTAACTTTAAAATTGCCGTCTGCATCTTTAATTCCCTGATCTCCTGAATGAAGCCATCCGTCTTTATCGATACATGCTTCTGTAGCTTCGGGCATTTTGTAATAACCTTTCATTGTATTGTAACCTCGGCAGCAGAACTCGCCGTGCGTGCCATCGGGGCATTCTTCGCCAGTCTCGGGGTTGCGGATTGTAACTTCGATGCCCGGTAAAGCTCGGCCTACTGTTTCAACTTTTACGATAATATCATCATCGTAACTGGTCTGCGTCATTACAGGAGATGCTTCTGTTAAGCCGTAACAGATTGTAACTTCTTTCATATACATCTGGTCGATAACTTGCCGCATTGTTTCGATTGGACAAGGTGAACCTGCCATGATACCCGTGCGCAAGCTTGAAAGATCAAACATTTTAAACATTGGGTGATTAAGCTCTGCAATAAACATTGTAGGTACGCCGTAAACTGCAGTGCATTTTTCTTTTTGTATCGTAGCAAGTACCAGTAATGGATCAAACCATTCAATAAGAGCGGCAGTAGAACCATGCGTTACAATCGCCATCATTCCCAATACAAGGCCAAAGCAGTGGAACAACGGCACAGGAAGACAAACTATATCTTTTTCTGTTAAACGCTGATTCTCGCCGATATTCCAGCCGTTGTTCAGAATATTTCTGTGAGTTAACATTACGCCTTTTGGGAAACCTGTAGTACCGCTTGTATACTGCATGTTTACAACATCGTTTGTATTTAAAGAAGCTTCGATTTCACGTAACGCAGCGGAACCGGTATGCTGACCTAACAATAAAAGTTCGTTAAAACTGAACATTCCCCTGTGTTTTTGCTGTCCGATATGCACAATGTATTTTAAAAACGGAAATTTTTCTGAATCAATATGTCCGCGCTGAGACGTTTTTAATTCGGGCACAAGCTCGTTCACCATTGCAATATAATCAGAATCGCGCCAGCCGTTTGTAAGACAAAGGCATACCATATCGGATTGTTTTAAAACAAATTCAAGTTCATGCGTTTTGTAACCTGTGTTAATCGTAACAAGCACAGCGCCGATTCTTGCGCAGGCAAAAAGCACAGTATTCCAATCGGGAACATTAGTTGCCCAGATACCTACATGATCGCCTTTTTTTACTCCCATGGATAGAAAACCATTTGCAAGATCATCTACCCTTTTATTAAATTCAGAGTAAGTAAAACGAAGATTACGATCGGCATAAACGATAAAATCACGATTTGGATCAGCTTCGGTTTTTTCGCGTAAAACCTGACTCAGAGTTTTTTCTATATATTCCATGTTTTTTTCCTTTAATTAATAAAAGCTTATTAAACAGGCGTGTAAATAACTGCCAGAATTTTTACAGGATTATTATCTGCGGAAAAAACTCTGTGCGGTACTATTGAATCGTAATAAACACTGTCACCTGTTTTTAATGTTTCTTTATCGCTGCCGTATTCCAAAGAAAGAGTTCCTTCCATTATATAGATAAACTCCTCGCCCTCATGTGCAGATTTTTCCTGCTTGGCATCAGCTTGAATTGTTACAATAAACGGCTCCATATGGCGTCCTGTTTTATCGGAAGCTAGAGCATTAAAACTCATGCCGTGATGACCTTCAGAAACTGCACCTTCGGGTATACCTGTTTTAAAACGGGTAGAAACTGCAATATCCCCTGCTCTGCAAATTACTGGACCTAGTTGTTCGTGATCGTCAAGCAGAGTGCCAAGGCGTACGCCTAGACCTCTGGATATTTTAATAAGCGGAGCAAGATCGGGAATAAACCCGTCATCTTCGATTTTGGCGATAAGGTTTACCGAAACGCCTGAGCGTTCGGACAAATCTTCACGGCTAATTGAATAGGTTTTTCTAATTTCGGCGATACGTTCGCCCGGTGTGTTCTTTGCCATGATGACATTATAAAGGTTTTTGTCAGGGTTAACAAGTACCTTTGGCATTTTTTAATTCCAGGAATGCTAATTCCAAGGAACGTTAGTTCCAAGTGACCTCATATATCAAAGGTGTTTCCAGTACCAAAAGATCGAGTAACGGTATATCAAAGGAAGCCCGTCTGCCGGAAAAAGTTCCTCCCCTTATATTTGAAATTGTACCAGGAAAATCAATTGCTGCACGGATTCTGGATGATGAGATTTCATCGCTAATTACCCTGTTGTAAAAAGAAGTAACAAGTTCCAGATATTCACGTTTAGTCATTTCTTCGCCCGTTGCAATCGGAGCCATGAGCGCATTTAAATAATCAGAAATTTCTGGGGAAAGAAGATCGAGAATTTCAGGGCCATTATTACGGTTTATATTGATAACACACCGTCCGCCTCTTTGCCCCTGTTCAAAAACAATAAATGTGTTTTGTGTATTCCGTTCAGATCCTGCCGATGCGAGAAAATCATCTATCCGGGAAATATTAACCTGTCCTTCCATGGAAGACGGACTTATATTTCTAAACGATGCCGATGAAATACCAGGCGCTTCGGACATTCCCCGTGTTATGGAAGGAGCATCCAATATAATACCGGCTTGTCCGCCTGCGTTAGAAAGCCTTTGTATCAATGCAGAAATTCCGGGTTCCAGTGACATATTTACAGATAAAACAGCAGACCCGTTTGCATTTATCGATCCGTTAATCCGCGCAGAACATGAAAAAAGGGAAAAAATCAAAATCAAGAAAACAAATTTAATAATTATCAATCTCATTATTTAAGAATACTATAAATAATTGAAAAGTTACACAGTTTTTTACTTTTTTACAGCAACTTTATATTACTTTTTGTGTCAAAATGTCAAAGGGTGTTTTTATACTCATAAAAAAGGAAAATTTGGAGGAGAACATGTCTGTTCCGTACACTGAAAAACCCTGGGAATTTCTGAAAGATTACCAGGGTAAAAACTTTACAGGTCAATGGCCTACACTTCCGGAAATGTATAAAATTTCCGTTTCCCGGTTTGCCGGGCGTCCTTGCTTTACTGTATATGAGCCGGACAGGATTAGCCTTACTTATACTGAATCCTTAAAATTGATTGAATCTACTGCAAGATGGCTGCATCAAAAAGGAATACGCAGAGGTGACAGAGTTGCAGTTACAGGAAAAAATGCGCCTGAATGGTCAATTGCATATTTAAGTGTGCTCTTTGCAGGAGGCGTTGTTGTTCCTATAGATTACCAGTTAAAAAACGAAGAAACCGATCTTTTATTAAAAACATCGGGAGCGCGTATTTTATTTGTTGATGAAGAAAAACATGAATATTATCTTCAGAATAAAGGCGCACTGGAAATAATAGTATCACTTAAAAAAGGTCTTGGTTGTTACATCTACGATTTAGACGGACCAAGTGCAGAAATTGAACAGCCGGTAGAATCCGATCTTGCGGCAATTCTTTTTACTTCCGGCACAACCGGTATTCCAAAAGGCGTTATGCTTACTCATAAGAATCTTGTTTCGGATTGTTATCTGGCACAGGGAACACCGCTTATTATTCTGCCGACCGATGTTTTTTATGCGATTCTTCCCATTCACCATTCATACACAATGCTTGCGGTGTTTATAGAAGCTATTTCTGTCGGCGCCGAAGTTGTATTCGGCAAAAAGATGGTAACATCGCAAATTTTAAAAGATTTAAAAGAAGCGCAGATTACAATGCTTTTGGGCGTACCTATGCTCTTTAATAAAGTTCTTGCAGGAATTATGCGCGGATTAAAAGCAAAAGGACCTGTTGTTTACGGTTTAATATCTTTTATGATGGCAATATCCGGATTTATTAAAAAAGTATTTAAAAAGAATCCCGGCAAAAAAATGTTCAAGTTCATTCTTGATAAAGCAAGTTTAACATCGATTCGCATTTGTATTTCCGGCGGCGGTCCGCTCGCTCCGAGTGTATTCAAAAAATATAATCAGCTTGGTATTGATTTTGTTCAGGGGTACGGTCTTACAGAAACATCTCCTATCATTGCTATTAATCCTGTTAAACAATTCAAGGTAAAAAGCGTAGGACGCACTTGCCCGCAGGTTGATATGAAGATACTTAATCCCGATGAACGAGGCGTAGGAGAGGTTATTGTTAAAGGACCTATGGTCATGCTTGGTTATTATAATATGCCGGAAGAAACTGCAGCTTCATTTACACCGGACGGTTATTTAAAAACAGGCGACCTTGGTTATTTGGATAACGAAAATTATCTGTACCTTACAGGACGGGCAAAAAACATGATTGTCACAGAAGGCGGTAAAAATGTTTATCCGGAAGAAATTGAAAACGAATTCCAGTTATTCGAAGAAATCGATCAGATTCTTATCCGCGGATATATCATGGACGAAAAAATGAAAACCGAAGGTATAGAAGCGCTTGTATATCCAGCCCAGGAATTCAAAAATGCAAAAGGTGAAACTCCTTCCAAAAAAGAAATAAAAACCAGAATAGAAAGTATCATTACCGAAGTAAACCAAAGGCTTCAGCCATGGCAGAAAATTAACAGAACCACAGTTCTGGATCAGGCTATGGAAATGACCACGACCAAGAAGATTAAGAGGAGCAATTTGTAAAAAGCTCTGACATGAACCACATGAGCTCCGGCTTGTGTGGTTTGTGACATTAACTGAGATCAATAGCTGCTTTTTTAATTATTGGAAATATTGTCTCTCTTGAAATATTAGCAAAGATAAGCTACAATAAAAACACTAAGGAGATATTTTGAGAATTTATTTGGATATTTGCACTTATAACCGCCCTTTTGATGACCAACAACAGTTAAAAATTAAGCTGGAGACTGAAGCAAAATTGTTTATTCAACAAGGTATATTATCAGGTGCTTACGATTTAATTTGGTCATATATTCTAGAATATGAAAATAATCAAAATAAGCTTATAGATAGACGCAACGCAATTCACGACTGGAAAAATATCGCAAAAATACACTGCACAGAAAACGAAGAAATTATAAAATATGCAGAAGGTCTAGAACGGTATAACATAAGAACAAAAGATGCTCTGCATATAGCATGCAGCATTTATACCAAATCAGATTATCTTATAACAACTGATAGGCACTTATATAATCTTAATTTTAATAATATTAGGATAATTAACCCATTATCTTTTTTAAATGAAGTGGAGGATTAAAAATGAATGCAGAAATGACTTTGCGAAACGAAGGAATGAAAGTATTAATTAATAATTTAGGACGTGTCGAAGCTGAACGGTTTATTAGCCTCATTATTCGTGAACCGTTTGATTATACTGAATGGCAAAGGAACTTGTTTAATAATTTATCTGTAAAAGAACTGAGTAATATTGCGATGAAGGAATATGAAAAGGTATCCCGAATTCAAGCAGCAAGTGCAATGAAAACCTGATAAGGTGTTTTGAAGTCTAACAGCTTCATAGGTCTATTATTAATATATTTTGCGATTCTATTCAAGTCCCATTGGGAAACATTTTTCCAGTCAGTTTTCTTGGGATAAAATCTTCTAATGATACCTATAATGTTTTCTACTGTTCCTTTTTCCCAACTGTGATATGGATTACAAAAATATGATTTAGTACCCAAAACTTTATTTGTACGTTCATGTAATGCATTTTCTAACCCATTATCATATGTTATACTTTTTCTTACTTTAGCAGGTAATGTTTCAAAAGCAATATCAGGAAGCAAAAGACGTGCTCTTTCATCATCCTGAAGAGTGACAGAATCAGCGATTAGTGAGATATATGCTGCAACAACACTTGTTTCTTTTTCAATTAGCATAAAAGTATTAGAGATATGGCTCTCCTGATGCTTCATCGCATCTTGTTTGAGAAAAAGTGTATATTCATTATCATTATCACAATTAAACTCACTAACTTTATGAGAATAGTCAAGTTTTTCAATAACAAAGTGATTGTTAAAATTATCAGGGGAAATAATAATCATTCAATAACCGAAGCATTGGCGGAGATGTTTCATTCGGTTAATTTGAGTTTCGGTAGGAGGTGTAAGGGCGGTTTGCCACATTTTCTTCCAATCAGACGGATCTTCTACGATAGTAGCCCTAATTGGTTTTATTTTATTTACTTTGCCTTTTTTTACTTTTATTGCCATAACTGCCTCTTTGTATAATATATCCCATATACTGGCTCTTTGTCAAGAAAAATAAAATTTGATTTTTAAACTTGTCACCCTACTCCCCCACTCTAATCGAATTAAACCAAGCGTTATTGTAAAACTCCAAATCATCGCCAAGGTCGTCGACAAGTTCGGTGATAAAAAGATCTTCTGCGGAATACCACGAGTTGCCGGTTTTGTAGGCGCGGGCGGGGATGTTTACAGTGGCGGGTAAACCAAGGGAATCGACAATTTCGGCGTAAATATCGGGGCGGTGGATGAAGTCGATGAACGTATGGGCGAGTTCAATGTTTCTTGAGCCTTTCAAGATGACCATATAATCGATATATGAGGGTCCGCCTTCTTGGGGGATAAAGAAAACTGTGTCTGCCAAGAGTCGGTCGTTGCCTTCTATTTCTTCGAAAACGACTTCGGGGAAGCCGTGTACTACCCAAAAATCGCCGTTTGCGTATCCTTTGCCGAATGCTTCAGAGTCAAATTTGACTAGGTTTGGTCTCCAATTTATGTTGATGAAATCTCTTACATCTGTGATTATTGCGGGATTTGTTGTGTTTACTGAATGTCCTAAGTAAACTAATGCGCCGCCCATTACTTCGCGCATGTCATCTAACATTGCCATGCGTCCGCGAAGATCGGTTCTGTTAAAGATTGACCAGCTTCTTTCAAAATC